>JBAYZS010000070.1:0-10095 GCA_041672395.1 Dysgonamonadaceae bacterium
GAAAGAAGACCGTCTCCAACAGTCGTTACTGGAACAAAGATGCCCAACTCCTCCCTGCCGGACTTATGGGACCTGTGGTGCTGCGTGCCATTAAGTGATATATAGTTATAATAATTTTATGATTTCACCCTTCAGTTTAGGTATGACACTTGCTATGACTTGGAATGGAGCAGTAGAAACCACAAAATATCAATATCAAATTCAATTATTACCAACCAATTAGTCCCTATAAAACCTGCGTTTGTAATACTCAATAAATCAAGATGTTTATTTAAAATTATCTTGTAATAAATTACTTCATTTCATATTAATTTTTTATTTTTGTGTGTAAATCAAATTTTCAAATAGAAAATCTCTAAAAGATATAGTAATATGAATTCCATTTTACGAGTAATGGAGTAATCGCTTATTTAATTAAGTGAATAATTATTGGAAAATACATTTAAGTTTCACAAAATAATAAACAGACTATAATGAAAAAGACATTTTTAATTTTAATCTTTACTTTGACAACATTTGTCTGTTTCGGACAAATAGAACATTTAGAACCAGCAAGAGATTTTAAAAATTACGAAGGTGAGTCAAAAGTATATTATGATAATTTGTTTTCAAAACTTTACAAAGAATTTTCACAAACACCTTATGCTCGTTACACTTCAATGCCTTCATTTACTAGTCAGTATGCATTTTCAGTTGAAGCAACAGACGGCAAGTATTACATTATTTCAAATTGTTTATCAGAAAATTTTTGGTATGCTAGAGAACGTAATAAGGTAAAAGTAATTACTAATAAAACTGAAATTGACCATACCCTCTATTCAAAAATTGGAGAGTTGTTTCAAATTTTTGTCGAACAAACGAAAAAAATAGAAACTGACGGTGTAAGTTGTTCTTTTGTTACTGCTGACAATGACACAATTGAAGGTGTAAAAAGAGTAATCAAACTTGATGGTGAAGTTTATTATTTTACTATAACTGATACTAATGGAGAAATTAAAACAGGTCAAACTTGGTCTCCAAACAAAGATTCAATGTTGTATAGACTTGTAAATGTTTGTGATAAGTTGTTTTCATTAGACAGTAAATCAAATTCTACAATGACAGACATTTTAAATGAAATTGATACACTAATTGAAGATTATCGATATTTAATTGATCATGTAAAAGATGATAGATAAAAATAATTAGTTTTCATACATGCTTTTTATTTTATTTAACCAAATCGATGCAACGTTTTTTGTTAGTTTGCATCTATATAAATATGACGGTGCTTGAATAGCGGATATTATTACTTAAAATTTACCTATTATGAATTTAAAATTAAAGTCACTCATATTTTTGTCGACCACTTTTATATTATTATGTTCAAGTTCGTGCGAAAAGAAATCGGTAGACATTGATCCATCCAAACTTTCTGATCCTATAAAGATTGAATTGCGTTCATCAGCAGAAAAAGCAATATTGCGTTCCGATCAGAATTTTGCTTTTGACATATTTTCGAATGTGTTTAATGAAGAGTTAAAGGATGAAGATAATAATTTTATGATTTCGCCCTTCAGTTTAAGTATGGCACTTGCTATGACCTGGAATGGAGCAGGAGGAACCACAAAAGAAGTCATGCGAAATACTTTAAAGCTGGGAGATTATTCCGATGACGAAGTCAATGGTTATTATAAAAAGCTGAAAGAAGCGCTACTGAAAACAGACCCAACCACCAAATTATCCATAGCCAATTCAATTTGGACCAACCAATTTGTTCCTATAAAGTCCACCTTTATAAAGACAAACGAAGAATTTTTTGACGCCACTATTCAATCTGTTAATTTTGGAGACCCTTTGACCGTAGGCCTTATAAACAAATGGGCATCAGACAATACCAATAATTTGGTTAAGAAAGTATTAGATAAGACCGATCCACAAGATTTAATGTATCTGTTAAATGCCATATATTTTAAGGGCATTTGGAGTACAAAATTCGATTCCAAAAATACAAACAGGCAAGATTTTACCTATGAAAACGGTGCAATCAAAAAAGTAGATATGATGCATTTGACAGCCGATCTCAGGTATTCCGAAGATGAATTGATGCAAATTGTTGAGTTACCCTACGGGAACAAGGCGTTTAGCATGATTGTGTTGCTGCCTAAAAAAGGGAAACAATTAAAAGATTTGAATGTTGCGTTGACCACGCAGGACTATTTGGCGAATTTGACTGCCGGATTCAGTAAAGCCGAGGTTTTTTTGACGCTACCAAAATTCAAAACCGAGTATTCCAAGAAATTGAATGACGCATTAACCAATATGGGCATGGGAGAAGCATTTACAGATGCCGCAGATTTTTCGGGAATGTCCGATGCTTCGGCGAAAATAGCTTTTGTAAAACAGGATACCTATATCAGTACTGATGAAGTAGGTACTGAAGCCGCTGCTGTTACAACAGTTGGAGTAGTATTCACTTCCATAGGAATTTCAGATAAGGTAGTTTTTAATGCTAATCATCCATTTATATATATTATCCGGGAGAATTCAACAGGTGCAATTTTATTTATGGGCACTGTAAAGAATTTCGACTAGAAAGCGTGTTTTTTTAAGATTATTTATTTCTAAACTCAAATCACTCAATATGTTTTGCATGTTGAGTGATTTTTTTATTTAGATAATTTGATGATTTACAAAATTGAACGAATAGAAGTATTAATTAATTGATAATCATATGAAGTTTGACATTTAGGACAACATTTAATTTGGTTGAAAAAAATAAATGGCAGTATATCAGACATATAAAAAAATAAACGGAGAATTTTATAATTTGTTGAAAACTATTTGTCTGATTAATTTGTTAATCCAAAATAAATACTTAAAATTGCATTCCGTAAATCGGGGATACTTTTCCTGTTTTTCCATTTGGAAAACCGGAAGTCATAGACTATTAATTAATTAACATTCATTATATAATAATTGCTTATGGAAAAAAAGACTTACACTTTTGATGAGGCTTTTCAAGCGTCGCTTGATTATTTCAAAGGTGATGAACTTGCTGCGAAAGTTTGGGTAAGCAAGTATGCATTGAAGGATAGTGAGGGCACTATTTATGAAAAATCCCCTGAGGACATGCATCGAAGATTGGCAAATGAGATTGCTCGTATAGAGAAAAACTATTCTAACTCGTTAAGCGAAAAAGAATTGTTTAATCTTTTCGATCAATTTAAATACATAATTCCACAAGGAAGTCCGATGACCGGTATCGGAAACAATTTCCAGGTTGCGTCACTGTCTAATTGTTTTGTGATTGGAATGGAGGGGAGTGCTGATTCTTATGGTGCAATTATTCGTGTCGATGAAGAACAGGTTCAATTGATGAAGCGAAGAGGTGGCGTCGGGCATGATTTGTCACATATTCGTCCCAAAGGATCTCCGGTGAAAAATTCAGCACTAACGTCAACTGGACTGGTGCCGTTTATGGAAAGATATTCCAATTCTACCCGCGAAGTAGCGCAGGACGGACGAAGAGGAGCTTTGATGTTAAGTGTATCAATTAAACATCCAGATTCAGAAGATTTTATTGATGCTAAATTAGTGCAGGGAAAAGTTACCGGTGCCAATATTTCTGTAAAGATTGATGATGAGTTCATGAAGGCTGTTGCTGAAGATAAGGACTATGTTCAGAAATATCCTATTGATTCAACGAATCCTAAGTTTACAAAGACAATTAAAGCCCGTGAATTATGGAACAAAATTGTACATAACGCATGGCATTCGGCAGAACCCGGGGTTCTTTTCTGGGATACAATAATCAATGAATCCGTTCCCGATTGTTATTCAGATTTAGGATTTAAAACAGTATCCACTAATCCTTGTGGTGAAATCCCTTTGTGTCCGTACGATAGCTGTCGTTTACTTGCTATCAATTTATATTCCTATGTGATAAATCCATTTACAAAGGATGCGTACTTTGATTTTGACCTATTTAGCAAGCATGTACAGGCTGCTCAAAGGATTATGGATGATATTATCGATCTGGAATCAGAAAAAATTGAGATGATCCTGGATAAGATTAATAAGGATCCTGAAACCGAGGAGGTTAAATTCACAGAACGACATTTGTGGGAAAAAATACAGAAGAAAACGTTGCAGGGTCGTCGTACCGGTGTGGGTATCACAGCCGAAGGAGACATGCTGGCCGCTTTGGGTCTGCGTTATGGTACAGACGAAGCTACGGATTTTGCAGAAAAAGTGCAAAAAACACTCGCTGTAAATGCTTATGCTTCTTCTGTTCAAATGGCTAAAGAACGTGGTGCTTTTGAGGTGTTTGATGCACAAAGAGAAGTCAGCAACCCCTTTATAAATCGCTTGAAAGAGGCTGATCCTGAAATGTATGAGAATATGGTGAAATACGGTAGACGTAACATCGCTTGCCTCACCATCGCTCCAACAGGCTCAACAAGCTTAATGTCTCAGACAACTTCGGGAATTGAACCAGTGTTTCTACCAGTTTATAAACGTCGCCGTAAAGTGAACCCTAATGATCAGGAATCGCATGTCGATTTTATAGATGAAAACGGTGATTCATGGGAAGAATATGTAGTTTATCACCATAAATTCCTCACATGGATGGAAGCAAATGGTTATGATAGCGGTAAAAATTATTCTTCGGAAGAATTGAATGATTTGGTTGCCGAATCCCCTTACTTCAAAGCAACTTCCAACGATGTAGATTGGTTACAGAAAGTGAAAATGCAGGGTCGAATTCAGAAATGGGTAGATCACTCAATCAGCGTAACCATTAATCTTCCATCTGATGTTTCTGAAGAGCTTGTAGGGCAGTTGTATATAGAGGCGTGGAAGAGTGGTTGCAAAGGTTGCACTGTTTATCGTGATGGTTCTCGTGCCGGAGTACTTATTTCAAATGAAAAGGAAAAAGAAAAGGATAAAAATATCGAAGAAGACTGTTATGAATTGCCCTCAATTGTGACCAAACGTCCAATAGAATTGGAGGCAGATGTTATCAAATTCCAAAACAACAAGGAAAAATGGATTGCTTTTATCGGTTTGTTGAACGGAAGACCTTATGAGATCTTTACGGGTATGAACGATGAGGATGATGTTATGATTCCTAAAAACGTATTGCACGGAAAAATCATCAAGGCTTACGATAGCGATGGACGCAAGCACTATGATTTTCAATTCCGCAATAAACGTGGATACAAGATTACTGTTGAGGGTCTTGATAGTAAGTTCAATCCCGAATTTTGGAATTATGCGAAACTGATTTCAGGAGTATTACGATATGGAATGCCAATTGATCAGGTTATTAAACTAGTTTCGGGACTGGATCTGAAAAGCGAAACAATTAATACCTGGAAGAATGGTGTAGAACGATCGCTCAAGAAATATTTACCGAACGAAACCGAAGCCAAAGGTCAAAAATGCCCTGTTTGCGGTCACGAAACTCTTGTCTACGAAGAGGGGTGCCTCAAGTGTAGAAACTGCGGTGCTTCAAAGTGTGGGTAATTATACAGTATTATTGTGACTTTATCAGGTGGAAGAAGATGTTTTCAGAACTGTTGTAGGTTCAGCTGATGGTTTAATAACGGAGAAAAAAAGCAAGTTTCTTTCTTTTATTCATCATGTTGAATCGGCAGAAAAGGCTAAAGAAATCGTGGATGAGTGTCGTAAGAAATATTACGATGCTCGTCACGTTTGTTGGGCTTATATGCTTGGATGGCAACGAGATGATTATCGTTCAAATGATGATGGAGAACCATCAGGAACAGCTGGTCGCCCAATTCTGGGACAAATAAATTCTCACGAACTTACCGATGTGATCGTTCTGGTGGTTCGGTATTTTGGGGGCACTTTGCTTGGAACATCGGGACTGATAAAAGCTTACAAAGAGGCCACGGCAGAAGCTATTGCGAATGCTGAAATAATTGAAAAAACTGTAGATGAAGGTGTTGTAATTCATTTCGATTATCAACTCTTAAATGATGTGATGCGAGTGTTAAAACAGTTTGAATCTGTTCATTGGGAACAAGATTTTAAAGAGAGTTGCATTATGAGATTAATGATTAGAAAATCGCAAATAGATCTGCTAACAAGCACATTAAGAGCTATATACGGGGTAGAAGTCAAATCGTTGAATCAAATTGATAAAAAATGAGTGAGAAAGAACTATTATTTGAAAATAAATTTGTTCCTAACACAAAATGATTACTTTTGCACCCATATTGACTTTTATAAATGAACTTTAATATTGAATGGAGAAAAACCTGGTTATAGTTGAGTCGCCTGCAAAGGCAAAAACGATAGAAAAATTTCTGGGAAAAGATTATCATGTAATGTCGAGTTATGGACACATCCGTGACTTGAAGAAGAAGGATTTTAGCATTGATATAGAAAATAATTTTAAACCTATTTACGAAGTACCTACCGAGAAGAAAAAACTAGTAGCTGAACTAAAGGATGCATCTAAGAAAGTTGATGTTGTTTGGCTTGCCTCCGATGAGGACCGCGAAGGGGAAGCTATTTCGTGGCATTTGTATGAAACACTTGGGTTGAAAGAAGAAAATACGAAACGCATAGTATTTCATGAAATTACCAAACCCGCTATTCTGAATGCAATTGAGAATCCGCGAATGATTGATAAGAATCTGGTCGATGCCCAACAAGCTCGTCGTGTTCTTGATAGAATTGTGGGTTTCGAACTTTCTCCTGTTCTCTGGAGAAAAATAAAACCTGCATTATCTGCCGGTCGTGTGCAATCAGTTGCGGTTAGACTCATTGTAGATAAGGAAAGGGAAATTCAAAATTTCGTTACAGAAAAGGCTTACAGGATAATTGGTATTTTTACTAAAAAGGAGAATGATCAACTTTATCAGATAAAAGCAGAATATAATAAACGTCTCAAGACCAAAGAGGAGGCGATGGAGCTTTTACAAAAATTGAAATCTTCAGTTTTCACGGTCGATGATATCGTAACAAAACCAACAAAGAAATCGCCTGCACCCCCTTTCACAACATCCACCTTGCAACAGGAGGCCTCACGAAAACTTGGTTTCTCTGTTTCGCAAACAATGTCTGTGGCTCAAAGACTGTACGAATCAGGAAAAATCACATATATGCGTACCGATTCGGTGAATCTTTCGGGGTTGGCAATTGGTTCGGCAAAAGCTGAAATAACTGAACAATACGGAGATAAGTATGTAAAGATCAGGAAATTTACAACTAAATCTAAAGGTGCACAGGAAGCGCATGAGGCTATTAGACCTACATATATCAGTAATCACGAAGTTGATGGAACTGCTCAAGAGAAGAAACTCTATAATCTGATATGGAAACGTACGATCGCGTCACAAATGGCTGATGCTGAATTGGAAAGAACCACAGTTGATATTTTGGCATCTGAGGCAGATGGTAAATTTGTTGCGAATGGTGAGGTTATCAAATTTGATGGTTTTTTACGCGTTTACCTGGAAGGGACAGACGACGAGAATTCGGAATCTGAAGAGGATTTACTTCCTCCTATAAAGGTGAATGATGGTTTGATGATGGAGGAGATTTCTGCTACACAACGGTTTACGCAACATCCTACACGTTATACTGAAGCTGCACTTGTAAGAAAAATGGAGGAACTGGGAATCGGTCGCCCATCTACTTATGCTCCAACAATTACTACCATTCTTCATCGCGAATACGTAGAGAAAAAGAATGTAGAATCAGAAGGAAGAGACTACAATATTTTGACTCTTAAAAAAGGACAGATTAAGGATGTCGACAAAACCGAGCAGATGAAAGTCGACAAAAATAAATTGGTGCCTACAGATATCGGTATTGTAGTAAATGATTTTCTTGTTGAACATTTTTCTCATATTGTAGATTACAATTTTACGGCTAATGTAGAACAGGATTTCGATAAAATAGCTGATGGAAAGAAAAAATGGACAGATTCCATTGCTGAGTTCTATAAAACATTTCATCCGATTGTTGAGGAAACAATCAATATGAGAAATGAACATAGAGCCGGAGAACGTGTACTTGGCGTTGATCCAAAATTGGGGAGACAAGTATCTGTGAAAATCGGAAGATATGGACCATTTGCTCAGATTGGTATGCCCGACGAAGAAGAAAAACCTACTTTTGCTTCATTACTGAAAACGCAATCTATTGAAACTATTACGCTCGAAGAAGCTTTGAAATTGTTTGAATTGCCACGAAGTCTGGGTGAATTCAGAGATAAAGAAGTTGTGATTGGTGTTGGACGTTTTGGTCCTTATGTTCGTCATAATAGTAAGTTCGTATCTATTCCTAAAGATATTGATCCGTTGGAGATTACTTTGGATGAGTCTATTGAACTGATCGAAGATAAAGAGAAGAAGGATAAGGAAAAATTAATCAAATCGTTTGAAGAAGATCCGAGTTTGGAGGTTCTTAACGGTAGATATGGACCCTATATCAAGTTTGGTAAATTGAATTATAAGATTCCTAAGAAACAGAATCCCGAAGAGCTGTCACTTGATGATTGCCGACAGATAATTGCTGAAGCTGATAAAGATCAAAAGGGTGATAAGTCGACCAAGAAAACCGCTAAAGCAAAATCTACTTCAACAAAAAAGAAGAAGTAGTTAGTTGTTTGAATAATTCAATATAGAATTAATCCGACGACTCCTGATAGTATTATCAATAAAATGGGGTCTACTTTTTTAATCGAAGCAATGAATACAACAGCAAAAATAATCCAGCTTTTGTAATCAATGAAGTTGTGTCCATTCATTAATAAGAGGGCTGCAGCGGCTATCAATCCTATAATCGCCGGTTTTAAAACAGATAATGATGATTGTAACCATGGGTTGTCTTTCAGCTTTGAGAAAAATGCACAGATAATAGTCATGATAATCAAAGGGGGAGTGCTTACCGCTAACGTACATACAAATGAACCGATGACACCTTGCCATGCTGCAAATCCCAAATTTACAGTAGCAGAATATCCTATATATGTAGCTGAATTGAAAGCGATTGTGCCTGGAACGGATTGAGAGATAGCGATAATATTGGTGAACTCACTCATTGAAATCCAGTTGTTGATATTCACTACTTCGTCATGAATCATTGGTAACATGGCATACCCACCACCAAAACCAAATAACCCTATCTTGAAGAAAGAGACGAACATATCTAAATATAAATTGATTAGTTCCATTTCTATTTCTTCATGTTATGTTTTAAATACCAAAAATAACCCAGACCAATGATTATTGCTCCTACGATGATATACATAGGTGAAATACCCAGTAACCAGACAAATAGAGCTACAATAATTGTTATCCATAATGTTTTCAGGGTTATACCGGCTGATTTTCCCATACCAAGCAGAGGAGCGGCAATTAATGCGACTACAGCCGGTCGGATACCTTTGAATATTCGTTCAATTACAGGATTTTCCTTAAATTGAGTAAATACGATTGCAATGAGCAAAATGATGATAAAAGAGGGAAGAATGACACCTAAACCGGAAAATAAACTGCCTTTGAATCCGTTTCGTTTATTGCCTACAAAAAGTGCAGTGTTTAATGCAATGGGGCCCGGCATTGATTGAGCAATAGCTAACATGTCCATAAAGTCTGTGTCTTCCATCCACAGTTTTTTGTTGACGACTTCGTTGCGCATTATGGGTATCATTGCATAACCTCCACCAAATGTGAATGCTCCTATCTTAAAGAAGGTTATAAATAGTTCCCAATATGACTTTATTATGTTCACAAGCGAATTATATAATATGAAAAGCAGACTGCAAAATTAAGAAAAATATTTGCAAATCTGCTTTTCTATATGAAGCCGCACCGGTGGAAAAAGTCGAAACTCCTTGTGACAGGATTTGAGCGTCTTGCCATCTTTGTAATCCGCTGAGCGTGAAGCTTACCCGAAGGCGCGGCCCGCCATTGATAACAAAAACGTTTCTCGTTTCTATTTTATAATTGATGAGTTTCCCAATCGACCAATGCGGCAATAGAAATCTGAATCAATTACATCTCAAAGATAGTGTTTCAATATGTAAAATCCAAATGTTTTGTATTTTTTTTTTGTATGCCATATACTAGT
>JBAYZS010000071.1:0-9860 GCA_041672395.1 Dysgonamonadaceae bacterium
TAAGAGTATTGGCCCTCGTTATTGCCCAAGCATAGAAACAAAAATTGTGACTTTTGCCGAAAAGACTAGTCACCAGTTATTCTTGGAGCCGGAAGGTGAAACAACCAACGAATATTATCTAAATGGATTCTCCTCCTCCCTACCCTTGCAAACCCAACTAAAAGCTTTGCAACTGGTTCCTGCATTCAAAAATGTACACATTTTCAGACCTGGTTATGCAATTGAGTACGATTTTTTTGATCCCACTCAACTCACTAATTCACTTGAAACCAAGCATATAAAGAACTTGTTTTTTGCAGGACAAATCAACGGAACAACCGGTTACGAAGAAGCCGCAGGTCAAGGATTGATTGCCGGAATTAACGCGCATATCAATTGCCATGGAGGCAATCCGTTTGTTTTACATAGAGACGAAGCCTACATTGGCGTTTTAATAGACGATTTGATCACTAAAGGGGTAGACGAACCTTATAGAATGTTTACTTCTCGAGCAGAATACAGAATCCTTCTTCGTCAGGACAATGCCGACGAACGACTAACCAAACGCAGTTACGATTTGGGTCTGGCAACTGCTTCACGACTTGAATTATTTCAAAAGAAAGAAGAAGAAGTGAACAGACTCATCAATTTTGTTTCCAATTATTCTATCAAAGCCGACAAGATAAATCCATTTTTAGAAACAATGGGAACCACCAAACTAAGCAGAGGGGTTAAACTCATTGATCTAATTAATCGTCCGCAATTAGATGTATTATCTATGGCAAATGGCGTATCCGCATTAAAAGAGGAGTTAGATAGCATAAATGACAGGAAAGAAGAGGTAATTGAGTCGGCTGATATCAAAATAAAATACGATGGTTACATCAAAAGGGAGAAGATTATGGCCGACAAGATAACCCGTTTGGAAGATATCAGAATCAAGGATAAATTCAATTACAAAGAGATCCAGTCATTATCGACCGAGGCGCGTCAAAAGCTCACCAGTATTAACCCTGAAACCATCGCTCAAGCAAGTCGTATTCCCGGAGTTTCGCCCAACGACATTTCGGTATTACTCATTCTATTAGGAAGATAACTCTCAAATGTTCCACGTGAAACATTTTATAAATAACTAAATATACAATCAAAAATGAGCATCGAATCATTAACAAAAGCAGTTAGAAATATACCCGATTTCCCGATTGAAGGGATACAATTTAAAGACATTACTCCCCTATTCCAATCTCCAGAACACCTGAAAGAGATGTCCGATATTCTTTACGACAGATTCAAAAATAAAGGCATCACAAAGGTTGTTGGCATTGAATCCAGAGGATTTTTTATGGGTCCGGCCGTTGCAATTAGATTAAATGCAGGATTCGTTCCTATCCGTAAAGAAGGAAAATTACCCTATGATATCATTGAAGAAAAGTACACAAAAGAGTACGGCGAAGACGTTATTCAAATACACTCCGACTCCCTGTCAAAGGACGATGTTGTGCTTCTTCACGACGATCTATTGGCCACAGGAGGGACAATGCTGGCAGCTTATAATCTAGTAAAAAAGATAGGTGTAAAGAAAATATATATCAACTTTTTGATCGAATTAGAAGACCTTAAAGGAAGAGAACTCTTTGATTCAGATGTAGAATTAGACACATTATTGAAATTCGACAAGTAAAAATACTGTCTTAAAATGACACAAGAAATACAAGATACACTCAAGATTATCCCCGAAAGCCCAGGTTGTTACCAGTTTTTAGACGAAACAGGTAAAGTAATCTATGTTGGGAAGGCAAAAAATCTAAAACGTAGGGTAACTTCGTATTTCACAAAAAACCATGATAGTCCCAAAACAAGAATTCTTGTTAGAAATATTCGAAAGATAAAATATATTGTCGTAAACTCCGAAGAGGACACGCTCCTACTGGAGAATAATCTGATAAAAGAGTTAAAACCACGATATAATGTGCTGTTGAAAGACGATAAAACCTATCCTTCAATAGTTATTAAGAAGGAATATTTTCCAAGAGTATTCCAAACAAGAAGAATTATTAAAGATGGTTCGCGTTATTTTGGTCCTTATACATCTGCATTGTCTGTTAGGGCTATACTTGAAATGTTTAGAAAAGTCTATAAATTAAGGACTTGCAATTTGAATCTTACACCCGAAAATATTGCTGCAGGCAAGTTTAAAGTATGTCTGGAATATCATATAAAAAGATGTAATGGACCTTGCGAAGGCTTGCAATCACTGGAAGAATACAATGAGAATATTGCAGAAATAAATGAGATATTAAAGGGAAATGTTGGTATAATTGAGAAGCAAGTTAGAGAAAGAATGCAACAATTTGCAGATGATCTGAAGTATGAAGAAGCGCATCAATTGAAAGAAAAGTACCTTCTTATTCAGAGTTTCAGGGAAAAATCGGAAGTTATAACCAATATCAACTATAATATTGATGTATTTAATATTGTAGAAGATGAAAATGCAGCATACATTAACTATCTTCATGTTGTTAATGGTGGTATTACTCAGGCTTATACATTCGAATATAAAAAGAAACTCGACGAGTCGAAAGATGAGCTGCTAAGTTTAGGTATAGTAGAAATGCGTCAGCGATTTGAAAGCAAATCAAAGGAAATTATTGTTCCTTTTATTCCGAATATAACATTAAATGATGTAACATTCACAATACCACAACGTGGTGATAAAAAACATCTTCTTGAATTATCAGAAAAGAATGTAAAGCAATATAAGCTGGACAAACTGAAGAGAGCCGAAATGTTAAATCCCGAACAACGTTCTACACGAATTTTAAAAACCGTAAAAAAGGATTTACAACTTAAAGAATTTCCAGTTCAAATTGAATGTTTTGATAATTCAAATATTCAAGGAACAAATCCGGTTGCATCATGTGTGGTTTTTAAAAAAGCGAAACCTTCTAAAAAAGACTATCGACATTTCAATATTAAAACCGTTGAGGGGCCCGACGATTACGCATCAATGCGCGAAATTATTTTTCGACGCTATTCTCGCGCACTTAACGAAGGCCAAAATTTGCCGCAACTGATTGTAATTGACGGTGGTAAAGGCCAATTAAACGCTGCTGTGGAATCGCTTCAGAAAATTGACTTGTACGGAAAAATAGCCATTATAGGCATTGCAAAACGGTTAGAGGAAATTTATTTCCCAAATGACCCTGTTCCGCTCTATCTGGATAAAAATTCTGAAACTTTAAAATTGATTCAACAGCTACGCGATGAAGCACATCGATTTGGAATTACATTTCATAGAAACAAAAGAAGCAAGTCGCAAACAAAATCTGAACTTGATCAAATTAAGGGTATCGGACCGCAAACAAAAAAAACGCTCCTCTCCCACTTCAAAAGTGTGAAAAGAATTAAAGAGGCTGCGCCGGAAAAAATTATTGAACAAATAGGAAAAAGTAAAGGGCAATTGCTCATTGACTACTTTAAAGAAAACAATTAAATAAATATGCGAGTTTTAATTCAGCGCGTAAGTGAAGCGTCTGTAACAATTGATAAAATTGAAAAAAGTAGAATTGAAAAAGGTTTACTTATCTTTGTCGGAATTGAAAATGAGGATGGAGATGAAGATATTGAATATCTATGCAACAAAATCACCAGTCT
Organism: Dysgonamonadaceae bacterium; assembly: GCA_041672395.1. GTDB lineage: Bacteria > Bacteroidota > Bacteroidia > Bacteroidales > Dysgonomonadaceae > UBA5287. The sequence continues at coordinate 3,634 of JBAYZS010000071.1, forward strand.
CCGCATTTTTGATGACGAAAATGGTGTAATGAATAAATCGGTAAAAGAAATTGATGGCGACATCTTGATTGTTTCACAATTTACACTGCAAGCTAACACGCGAAAAGGAAATCGTCCTTCATATATAAAAGCGGCAAAACCGGATATTTCAACAACATTGTACGTGAAATTTATCGAAAAACTTGTTCATACATTTAATAAATCAGTGAAAACAGGCGCGTTTGGCGCGGATATGAAGATTTCATTGATCAACGACGGACCTGTTACTATTTGGATCGATTCAAAAAATAAAAACTACTGATATGACGATAAATGAACTGCAAAGTCAAGTCGACAATTGGATAAAAAAATATGGAGTTCGCTATTTTAGCGAGCTTACAAACATGACTTGCCTTACCGAAGAGGTAGGAGAATTAGCAAGAATCATGGCCAGGAAATATGGTGATCAGTCATTCAAAGAGGGCGAAAAGAACAAAGATTTGGGAGATGAGATGGCCGATATTTTGTGGGTATTGGTCTGCCTTGCAAATCAAACCGGGGTAGATTTGGAAACAGCAATTCAGAAAAATATTGAAAAGAAAACAACAAGGGACTCATCCAGACATTTGAATAACAACAAATTAACATCAAAATAAACAATATGGACACAATTTCAAAATATCAATCAGCACTGAAAAATCATGCTCTTAAACTAACTGACGAGCAAGTGCAAAAACAGGTATCACAGATTATTAAAGATCATTTTGATGATAATAATAATCAGGAAGTTTATAAAAAACTTTATTCATGCATTGATCTCACAACACTGAACACGACTGACACACGAGATCAAGTGTGGAAATTTGTTGATAAAGTGAATACTTTTGAAGGCTCAAACCCTGATATTCAGAATGTTGCGGCCATATGTGTTTATCCAAATTTTGCCCAAACAGTAAAAGAAAATCTTGCAGCAGACGTAAAAATTGCATGTGTTGCTGGAGGATTTCCAAGTTCTCAGACATTTACTGAAGTGAAAATTGCTGAAGCTGCATTGGCAGTTGCAGATGGCGCAGATGAAATAGATATCGTGTTAAATTTGGGTCTGTTTCTGAATGAAGATTATGAAGAGTTATGCGAAGAGATCATGGAAATAAAACAGGCTTGTCATGAGGCTAAACTGAAAATTATACTGGAAACAGGAGCCCTGAAAACATCGGAACTAATTAATAAAGCATCCATTCTTTCTCTATATTCCGGAGCTGATTTCTTGAAAACATCTACCGGTAAGGTTTACGAAGGAGCAACGCTTGAAGCGGCGTTTGTAATGTGTAAAACTATAAAATCATATTACGAAAAAACCGATAGTAAAGTAGGCTTTAAAGTCTCAGGAGGCGTTTCAACTGTCGAAGATGCGGTAAATTACTACACGCTTGTAAAAGAGATACTTGGCGAAGAATGGTGTAATAATGAACTGTTTAGAATTGGTACTAGCCGTCTGGCTGAAAAACTGTTAGTGGCTATAAAATAAAATTTATTTCGTTCATGAAAGAGATAGACAAAATTTCAGCCGGGTTGTTTTACAACTCGGCTGATAAAGAAATTTTAGAAATCATTGGAAAAACAGCGCAACTTTGCTTTGAATACAATCAAATAGCTCCTAATAAAGAAGTGGAACGCTATGCTGTTCTGCAAAATATTCTTGGAAAAGTGGGTGAAAAAGCGAAGGTTCTCTCCCCTTTTCGATGCGATTTTGGATATAATATTACCGTTGGTGACAATTTTTTCGCAAATGTCAATCTTGTGATTCTGGATGCTGCAAAAGTGACCTTAGGAAACAATATATTTATTGGACCCAATGTTGGTATTTATACTCCAAATCATTCATTTAACAGAATTGAAAGAGCAAAAGGGCAAGAAAAATCTTTTCCTATAACAATTGGTAATGATGTTTGGATTGGCGGAAACGTCGTAATTTTGCCGGGAGTAACAATCGGCAATAACGTGATAATTGGGGCGGGTAGTGTGGTCACGACCGATATTCCTGATAATTGTGTGGTTGTTGGTAATCCTGCTCGCATTATTCGAATGCTTGAAGAATAAAAGATAAAACAACAACTGATTATTATACTTGTAACGTACATATATTAATTTGATTCGTCATCATAGTCTTGTTTTAAATTTTAATTTTATGTAAACCTTTTTCGGAACAAAACTCTTTCTGTTTTAACATTAATTAATCATAACCTTTATCACACGATGGTCTCACCCTCCTCTCACGATGGTCTCACTATGGTCTCACGATATTTCCACCTTCTTCTCTCATGTTTTTTAACATTATTTTTAAATTATTCTCACCTCCTTTTTCCCATCCTTTAATCTTCAATTCATTCTCCTTTCATCATTGCTCCACCCTCTTAAAATCTTTAATTCACTCTCCTTTCCTCATCGCTCCACCATCAATGAATTTCATCGAATTCTAAGATCTATTAAAAATAAAATGCAGCAAGCAATTCTTTTAAATGTAAATACGACTACGATAATCTTCTCAATATTTTATTAATATCTATTTATTAAATAAATATTTGTATTTTTGCATACATCTATACAGATATTTAATAATTAAACAACTTATTTACTTCACCTATATCAAGAAGTATGAACACTTTCTTTGACTATCAACTTATTAAACAATTCAATAATCAGGAATATTTAAACCCAAAGATATGAGAAAAAGAACAATCCCATTTATTTGTATTTTGCTTTTACTGACATTTTCTAAATTATCAGCTCAGAATACAACAAAACCTTATTGGCAGGACATTCAAGTGACAGATGTCAACAAAGAATATCCGCGTACTTCATTTATGACGTTTGATAATCAAGAAGATGCACTCAATGCAAAGTTTGAGGACAGTGAATATTATCAATCTCTAAACGGAACCTGGAAATTTTACTATGTTGAAGGGTACAAATTGTTGCCCGAAAACATTACCGATCCCAACGTATCAACAAGTGATTGGGCTGATATAAAGGTACCGGGAAACTGGGAAGTGCAGGGTTTTGGAACGGCAATTTATTCTAATCATGGCTATGAATTTAAACCTCGTAATCCGCAACCTCCACTGCTACCGGAAATGAATCCTGTAGGCGTTTACAGAAGAAATATTGACATTACTTCGGACTGGATGAAACGTGATATTTATCTGCATTTAGCGGGTGCAAAATCAGGTGTTTATGTTTATGTTAACGGTAAGGAAGTGGGGTATAGCGAGGACTCAAAAAACCCTGCTGAGTTTAGACTTAACGATTATGTGAAACCTGGAAAAAACACGCTGGTGCTTAAAATTTTTCGCTGGTCTACAGGGTCTTATCTTGAATGTCAGGACTTTTGGCGTATAAGCGGAATCGAACGTGATGTTTATCTTTGGAGTCAACCCAAAACGCAGGTACGCGATTTTGTGGTTGTTTCAACGCTAAATGATGACTATTCAGACGGCATTTTTTCTTTGAAAACAATGATTCGCAATAATAGCGAAAAGGTATCAAATACGGAAATCAAATATGAATTACTGGATGCTAACAACAAGATTGTAGCATCTGAGAAACAGAATATTTCGCTGAACTCAGGAGAGGAAAAGAACATCGATTTTGCACAAAAAACAATCGATAATCCGCTGAAATGGACTGCTGAAACACCTAATCTTTATAAAATTCTGATTACCAACACTCAAAATGGTAAAGTTCAAGAGATTGTCCCCTACTCTGTCGGTTTTAGAAAGTTTGAAATAAAATCGGTCGAAAGTAAAAATGGTCGTATCGATAACTTGTTTCTTGTGAATGGTCAACCTATTAAACTAAAGGGAGTTAATATTCATGAGGTTAACCAGGAAACTGGACATTATGTTACTGAGAATATCATGATACGCGACTTCGAACTGATGAAACAACATAATGTGAACACAATTCGTTTGAGTCATTATCCGCAAAGCAGACGCTTTTACGAACTATGCAACGAATATGGCTTTTATGTTTATGACGAAGCAAATATCGAAAGTCATGGAATGTATTACGACCTTCAAAAAGGAGGATCACTTGGAAATAATCCTGAATGGCTTAAACCACACATACACAGGATTATAAATATGTACGAAAGAAACAAAAACTTGCCTTCTGTAACATTCTGGTCTCTGGGAAATGAGGCCGGTAATGGATATAATTTCTATAAAGCTTATCTGTGGCTAAAAGAAAAGGAAGCAAATCTAATGAATCGACCTGTCAACTACGAACGTGCTTTATGGGAATGGAACACAGATCTTTACGTACCGCAATATCCAAGTGCTGCCTGGCTGGAAGAGATTGGCAAAAATGGAAGTGACCGACCGGTTGTTCCTTCTGAATATTCTCACGCAATGGGTAACTCAAGTGGAAACATTGATTTGCAATGGGAAGCTATTTATAAATATCCAAATCTTCAGGGTGGATACATCTGGGAATGGGTTGAACATGCTCTGGTTGAATATGATGAGAATGGCAGAAAATACTGGACTTACGGTGGAGATTACGGCACAAATATGGTTAGTGATGGTAATTTTGTCTGCGATGGAGTGATCGATCCGGACAGAAACCCCCACCCTGCAATGAACGAAGTTAAATATGCTCATCAGGATTTTGCATTCCGACCGGCAAATATTGATGATGGAGTTTTTGAGGTTGAGAATAGGTTTTACTTCAAAAATACGGATGATTACAAGATTAGCTATAACATTACAGAAGAAGGGGTTATAATAGATAGTGGCGTATTAAATATCAACTTGAATCCGCAGGAATCAAAAGAGGTTACTATCAATTATCCAAAGATAAATCCAAAAACGGGTGCTGAGTATTTCATAAATTTTGATGTTGCTCTAAAAAAAGCGACCGCTCTCCTACCCACTGGCTATATTGTTGCAATTGAGCAATTCAAACTGCCCGTTGAGACAACGAATAAGCAATATCAATCTTCAAAATCACATAAATTTGATATTAAAGATAATGACAATGAGATAATAGTAAAATCACGAGATGTAAACTTTGTTTTTGATAAGATAAAGGGACTTGTAAGCTCCTATAAAGTGAAAGGAACTGAGTATTTTATCAATGGATTTGGTATTCAGCCTAATTTCTGGCGTGGTCCTACAGATAATGATTACGGAAACGGTAGTCCTTATCGTTTGCAGGTTTGGAAACAATCAAGCAAAAACTTTAATGTAACACAAACTGACACTTATTTGGATGGCAATTCTGCTGTTGTTGAAGCAACTTATTTACTTGCAGCGGGTAATCTTTTTACAATTCAGTACAAGATACATGGTGATGGGGTTTTGAAAGTGAATGTTGAGTTTTATTCAACAGATATGCAAGAACAAAAAACTGATATGTCAGAATCTTCTAAACTTGCAACTTATTCACCTGAAGCAATTGCTGCCAGGAAATCCTCATCACAATTGGATGTGCCCCGTATAGGAGTTCGTTTCAGACTTCCAAAGAACATGAATTCTGTAGAATATTTTGGTCGCGGACCGGGCGAAAATTATAGTGACCGCGCTTCCGGATCAAAGGTTGGTCGTTATAAAACCACTGCAGAAGATATGTACACACTCTATGCACGTCCTCAGGAAAATGGTCATCGTACTGATACTCGATGGCTTGCACTCACTACAGACTATAAGCGTGGTTTACTCATTGTTGCAGACTCTACTGTTGGTTTTAATGCTCTTCGAAATACTATAGAAGACTTTGATTCTGAGGAAAATAAAGACAAGCCATATCAGTGGAACAATTTCTATCCTGAAGAGGCTAACGATAAATCGAATGAATTAAGAAGAAAAGGTTGGGACAGTCCCGAAAACAGGATGCCGCGACAAACACATATCAATGATATTTCTCCACGTGATTTTGTGGAGGTTTGCGTCGATATGAAACAACAAGGGGTTGCAGGTTATAATAGCTGGGGTGCTAGACCATTGCCTGGATATAGTATTCCTGCAAATAAAGATTATAACTGGGGGTTTACCCTTATTCCATTAGATAATTCAAAAGATTTAGAAAATAAATCCACATTAAAATACTATTAATTATTATCATGACTAGTCCTAAATAACCGTTACAGGTTTTTACAAAACTAGTTGTTTTTATCCACAAGTTTGAAGGTTAACCTTCAAACTTGTGGATTTCTTTTTATAGGTGCGTATTTTAATATGGCTCTGTTC
>JBAYZS010000072.1:0-9666 GCA_041672395.1 Dysgonamonadaceae bacterium
AAGGAATAAGTTTTAATAATTTGGTTGTTTTTAATACATACGAATTTTATCCCATTGTTGATGTAACAAGCTGTATTCAATCGATAAAAGAAGTCTTTTTGAATCAAATTGACATTGATCCTGCTAACATTTATTCTCTGGATGCAACAGTAGAAAAGGATTTGATTGGCGATAAATGTGAAGAATACGAGCAAAAATTACATGAATTGGGTGGCTTAGATTTTTTATTGCTTGGACTTGGCAGCAAAGGAAATATGGCCTTAAATATGCCTGGATCAAACAGAAATTCAAATACTCGATTGGTATTGCTGGATGGTGATTCGAGAAAAGATGCGATTTCTATTTTTGGAACACTGGACAAAGTGCCACCAAGCGCTTTGACCATTGGGTTGTCGGATATGCTGGAAGCTAAAAAAATTATGCTTGTGGCATGGGGAGAGGAAAAAGCAGAAAGTATAAAAACTATGGTCGAAGGTGCTATTACTGAGACCGTGCCTGCGTCTTTTTTACAAACTCACGAGAATGTGTCAGCTGTGATAGATATATCTGCCGGTGAAGACCTTACGCGCATAAGTACCCCTTGGCTTGTAACCAATTGCGAGTGGTCAAACAAATTAATACGCAGAGCTATTGTGTGGTTATGTAACAAAGTGAATAAGCCCATTTTAAAATTGACCAACAAAGATTATCAGGATAACAGCTTAAGCGAACTGCTTACGCTCTTTGGTTCTGCATATAACGCAAACATTAAAGTTTTCAATGAATTACAACATACAATTACGGGTTGGCCAGGCGGCAAGCCGGATGCAGACGATACCTATCGCCCAGAAAGAGCAAAGCCATTTCCTAAAAAAGTAATCGTTTTCAGTCCCCATCCCGATGATGACGTAATTTCAATGGGTGGAACATTTCAAAGATTGATAAATCAAGGTCATCAGGTGCATGTTGCTTACGAGACTTCGGGAAATATTGCAGTAGGTGATGAAGAGGTAATCAGATATCTTTCTGTTATGAATCATATGTGCGAAAGATTTGGCAGCCATAATCAGGATTTGGTTGAACAAAACAATAGAATGTTGAACTTTTTGTTGCATGAAAAGACAAATGACGATATAGATACACCCGATATTTTGTATTTGAAAGGAAGGATTCGCAGAGAAGAAGCTACTACCGCTGACAGATATATGGGTGTTCCCAATAATAATATTCATTTTCTTGATCTTCCGTTTTATGAGACAGGAAGAGTGAAGAAAAACCCGATTTCGGAAAAGGATGTTGAGATTGTGAAAGACTTTATTGAGTCGGTTAAGCCACATCAAATGTATGTGGCCGGCGATTTGGCCGATCCGCACGGAACGCACAAAGTAGCGTTGAATGCAGTGTTGGCAGCAGTGGACTTGCTCAAAGATGAAGAATGGTTTAAGGATTGTCGCATATGGATGTATCGCGGAGCCTGGATGGAGTGGGAGATTGACCATATTGAAATGGCTGTTCCATTATCGCCCGAGGAGCTTCGTCAAAAGAGAAATTCGATATTGAAACATCAATCGCAGATGGAGAGCGCACCTTTCCTTGGTGATGATGAGCGACTTTTCTGGCAGCGGTCTGAAGAGAGAAATAAAGCTACCGCTGAGATGTATTGGAAATTAGGTTTAGCATCTTATGAAGCAATTGAAGCTTTTGTAGAATATGTTCCAATTAAATAAGTGAAAAGTATGTATTAATAGAAGAGGAGGCAACGTTGTTGTTTCCTCTTTTTTTTTATTAGCCCCTCTTGTTTAATTATAAATTTTAGCATAAATATCTTAATATATAAATATTTATTTAATAAATGTGTTTTATATGAAAAAGATATATTAAATTCACCGCGTGAATATTAAATATGACTAAATTGATAATTTAATCCATTAATTAATTAAAAACGAGAGAGTATGAAAAGAAAAAACCTTTTTCTTAATTTAAGAGGGCTCTTTACACTCCTGATGAGTGTTTGTGTCCTTTCTATTTCTGCTCAAAATATCACGGTATCCGGTACAGTGACTGATGACACTGGTATGACTGTAATCGGAGCAGCTGTGATTGTAGCAGGAAATGCAAGCATGGGAACTATAACTGACATTGATGGTAAATACACCTTAAACAATGTGCCTTCAAATGGTTCGTTACAGTTCAGTTATGTAGGTCTGGTTACTCAAACCATTCCTGTGAACGGAAAAACAACAATCGATGTTATCATGGCAACTGATGCAAAAATGCTGCAAGAAGTTGTAGTTACTGCTTTGGGAATTACAAAGCAATCAAGATCTGTAGGTTACGCAACATCTAAAGTATCAACTGAAGAAATTGCACGTACAAATGCTATCAATCCAATTACTGCTTTGCAAGGAAAAGTAGCAGGTGTAAGTATTAACGCAGGTGGTGCATCGGGTGTTACTTCCAGCTCATCCATCACTATTCGTGGAGCAAAATCTATCGACAAAAACAACTCCCCGATTTTCGTGATCGACGGTATGATTATTCAAGAACCCATTCGAGGAGCATTAGATGGAACCGACTGGGGTTCACAGTTGAAGAATCTTAACCCTTCTGATTATGAAAGTGTGACAGTATTGAAAGGTGCAGCAGCAACTGCTCTTTATGGATCTAGAGGAGCCAATGGTGCTATAGTAATTGTTTCAAAAGGTGGCCGATTCGGTAAAAAAGGTTTGGGTATTGAAGTGTCTCAATCACTTGAGACCACAGACATTTATAAGTCGCCAATCGAATTGCAGAATATTTATGGTGCTGGAAGTCCTAATAACGGTTATGAAGGAGATTATATGGCTGATGGAACTTTACAAAGAGCGGCAACAAGTTTTGGACCAAAAATGGATGGCTCATTGTTAAACCAATATTTACCAAACGGATAAAAAACCCCATTTATTGCACATCCTGACAATTGGAAAGCGCTGTATCAATCAGGTTTAAATAGCAACACAAATGTTGCAATTAGCGGAGGAGGTGAAAATTCATCGTTTCGTGTATCTTATTCTTATACAGATAATAATGGAGTGTTTAAACGAAATAACTTCAATAGGAATACTATTTCATTCAAAGGACTTACTGATTTAAATGAAGTTTTCTCAATTGAAGTTGGTTTAAATTATGCCTTCTCAAAAGCTCAAAATGGTGCTAACCAAGGTGGTTGGAACTGGGGTGGAAACTTGGGAATGATGAGTACTTATTATACTCCAAGAAACATGGACATTGAAGCATATGAAAGTATGTATCGAGATCCTGTTACGCATGCAGTCGAAACCGATAGTCCGTGGAGTGATTTAAGAGGATATCTACATTCACGCGATATGAATTTGAGTCAACGTTCTGAGAATTCTCTGCTTAGCAACTTGACATTAAGGGCTAAAATTGCTCCTTGGTTAACTGCAAGTATTAAGGGAAATTATAACTACTATAACTGGAATCATCTTAATAAAGAATATGGAACAGGAGCCAATTATGGTCCTTCCGGATCAGGCAGTTATGGTCGTGCAGGCGAAACATCCGGTTCTTATAACTTTTTGGGAATGTTGCAATCGACTGAAAACAAGTTCAAATTAGGTGATGAAGAATTTATGTTAGATGTTATTGTTGCATCGGAACTATATGGAAATACCGAAAGTAATTACTGGAGCAAATATACTGCCGGGGGATTAGATATTCCTGCTATTTTTGCATTTTCGAACTCCAGAAACTCAATAATTCCCTCATACTCTTATACCCCAAGAAACCTTCAGGTATTTGGTTTATCAGGAATTATAAACTTATCATGGAGAGATCAAGTTTATCTGGAACTTACGGGACGTAATGACTGGCTTTCAACTCTTACCTATCCAACCTATATGGTTGCCGGTATGAATAATTATACTGTATTCTATCCATCAGCCAATTTATCTTGGGTTTTCACTGATACATTTGAAATTCCTGAATGGTTTTCTTTCGGAAAACTTAGAGCTTCAATATCTCAAGTAGGTATGGGAACTTCTGCTTATAATACAACAAATGGTTTTGGAGTATTTAGTCAGAGCAATCAGCTTGATACCGATAGAAATGGAGTACTTGTAGCTCAACCTCAAATTGGTACAGCCTGGAATAGGAATGTTAAGCCCGAAATTCAGCAGTCAATTGAGTTAGGAGCTGATTTGCGATTCTTAGACGAGCGCATTTTCTTAGATGTAGCTTATTACAAAACCAATACCCGCAATCAAATTCTTAGGGTTCCTGCCGTAATAGAATCCGGAGCAAGAGAGCAATTGATTAATGCCGGTAATATTCAAAACCAAGGTGTTGAAATTCAGTTTGAAGCAACTCCTGTAAAGACAAACGATATCCGTTGGACAGTGGGATCAAATTTCACACTTAATCGTGGCAAGATTATCAAGATGCACGAGAATGTTAAAGAATGGCAGCTTTTTGGAGCTTATGATGGAGGTCCTGAAATTTGGGCATACGAAAACGGCGACTTTGGTGTAATCACATCACCTTATGGCAGTCCCTATGGTGCAGCCCTATATCGCTATAACAATGCTGAAGATGCTAATGACCCAAGAAATGGTAAACCAGTATTAACTTACTGGGGAAACTATGGTAATCCAAACTCTGTTCCATTATATGGATACGTTACGAATATAGACAAGGGTGTCAATGACAGAGTTGTACTAGGCAAAGTTGAGCCAGATTTTCTATTGAGTGTAAACACTTCATTTTCTTATAAAGATTTTGATTTTTATGCGTTGATAGACGGTAGAGTAGGTGGTAATTTCTTCTCTAATACATATAAATATGCATCATCTAGAGGAACACTAAAATCATCGTTAACTGGTCGCGACCAAGAACATGGTGGAATTGCCCGCATCAACTATAAAGGCGATACTCAATACAATGGTATAATGCTTGATGCTGTATTTGATGAAGATGTACAAGCCCCTGCTAAAAACAAAAATGTTCCTACGCAATATCTTGTAAAAAATGATGACGGTTCTATTTATGAAAATAGCCGAGGAGAATACATGGTTAATTTAGGAGGTATGACTTATCAGGAAGCAGTTGATAATAACATAATCAATCCAATGCTTGCAGGTGCTTATTATTGGGGTAATTTAGGTTGGGGAATGCCTACTGAATTAGGTCTTCAAGACAATACCTGGTTTGCATTAAGAGAGGTAAGCCTTGGATATAGACTGCCCGAAAAAGTATTAAGTAAATTAGGTATGAATTACTTCCGTGTTGGGCTGACAGCTCGTAACTTAGGTTATATTGTAAATAAATTGACTGACGGATTAAATCCTGCTTCAATTTCTTCAAATAACCCATTACAACCTATTGATATTGGTGGTGTGCCGTTTGCTCGCACATATTCACTTAGTTTGACAGTACGATTCTAACACTAAATCAATTATAATTATGAATAAATTGAAATATATTATAGTAGGGGTTTTGTCACTATTACTGCTTACGGGATGTTTAGAAGATTATCAAGAAATGAATACTAATCCTGAACTCCTTGAAACTACAAACCCTAAAAATGCCTTTACGGGTGCGACCCAGAATTTTAATAATAGAGAAAGGCATCATTTAACAAGTAAATTTGCAGGTGTGATGCAAATGATGCAATATCTTGTTTCGTCAGGCGGTGCATCGGAAGGAGTTTATGTAAATACATCCAAGAATACGCGTCCATCTCCTTATACTCCGTATTATGAACAATATTACGATCAAATTGGATTGCAGTTACGTTATTTGGTAAATACAGTAATTCCATTGAATCCTGAAAAGGAAAGATATCAAAACGTGGCTGCTATTGCAAATATATTGGAGACTTATCAGGCTTGGTTGATGTTTGACGTTTATGGTGCAGCTCCTTATAGCGAGGCATTCCAGAATACTGAAGGCATAAGAAAACCACGATATGACTTGTATCAGGAAGATATAAATGGTAATCCATTATATAAAGTCTTTGATGAAAAGATAAAAGCAAATGTAGAGGTGTTGCTTAATTCCACAGCAGAACAATATAATCTGGGAAAGAACGATTATTTCTACGGTGGAGATGTTGCAAAGTGGATCAAATTTGGTAACTCGTTACGCATTAAGATGGCACAACGTTTAGAGAAAGCAGACAATAGCTTCTATAAGACAGTTGTTGCAGAAGCCTTAGCAAATTCGGGAGGTATTATTTCCAGCAATGATGAATCTTGTATTTATCATCATCCCAATGAGCATAATAATAATACTGATGATATGCAAGGCATCAATGTGAATTTTGTAGCATCACGAACTTTGGTAAATTATTTGAAGGAATATGATGATCCTCGTTTACCTTTATTGGTACGTCGAAATGGTTTTGGTCAGGGTAATAACAATGCCACAAATGATGCATGGGCCGATTCATTGGCAAAGTATTATCCAAATTATTTAACTCAATTTCCGCAATGGACCGACCGTTATGTAGGTATGGCAGCTAACCCTGATAGTGCCGAAAGTGATTGGTCAACAGATGCATATTATATCTTGGGATATAAGGATAGCAAAGGAGTTGATAAAACAATGTCAATTCGTAATAACAGTCAGATTGAGAGCAGATATTTTGTGAAAAATAGTGGCAAGGTCAGCAATACCCTTGGTGTACGTGATAAAGAAGATCAGGCAAAATATGATGTTTCTCAGGATGCTATCAGTCTTTTTACTCCTCTGATCACTTATCCTGAAGTTTGCTTTATGATGGCCGAAATTGCTTTCAAAGATGGTTCAGCAAAAGGTGGGAAAGATGCCCTAACTTGGTTTAGAACGGGCATCAGAGCTTCAATGGAACAATATCAATCATGGGCTTCTAAGATGAAAGTGCCTTCAGCTATGAATCCAACAAGCGATAATTATAATCCAATTACTTCACAAGCTATCGATGCATATCTTGCAAAACCTGAATTTCAAACGGTTTCGTTAGAGAAAATTGTTTCTCAACAATGGGTTAACTTGTTTATGCGACCAGAAGAAATGTGGGCTACTTGGAAACGCACAGGGCTTCCAGCATTTAAGAGTCAGCCAGTTCCAACAGATGGAGTAGCCTATTTTGAGGCAGTAAGAAGTGCCGGAGCAGATCTGGTTATTCCAAGAAGAGGCGTTCTGTCTATTCCAAATACCGAAAATATTGATAATTACAATGCTGCGATCACAGCACTGACTTCTGATCCGGCATATGGTTCAAAGAATGATAGAACTGAAGGAAGAATTTGGTGGGATAAACCATAATTCTCCTTATTTATAGACTTATCGTGAGGGTGAAATCATTTCAATATGATTTCACCCTCTTGTGTTTAAGAAAGTTAATGTTCACTATGGTGAAATCGAAATAAAGTTGTATATTTAGCCCGTATTAAATTTGTCTAATGAAAAAAGAGAAATACCATATAGAATTTATGATGGGGAGTGCTTCCCAGTCAAGTCTTTGGACCATGATTTATGATATTGAAGGTTTGTCGGAATGGTTTGCTGATGAGGTTACTTTATATGATAGGATTTATACTTTTACTTGGAATAAGGAGCAGATTTCAGCAGAAATAATTGATATAAAACCACAATATAAAATCCGCTTGCGTTGGTTTGACGAAGAAGACGAGAACATTTATTTTGAGTTTCAACTTCATAAGCTTGAGCTTACCGGTGATATGACACTGGAAATTACTGATTTTGCAGAACCTGATGAGAAAAGTGACGCAATAACGCTTTGGGAATCTCAAGTCGATGAGCTGAAAAGACACTTAGGCGTTTAACAATCATGACTGTTTTTTTGGACCTGATTATGACTATTACAATCCATTCAGGTTTTTTGTTTTCATTCTTTATACATCAAAATCGACATTTGTGTAGTTGATTTTATTATCTTTGCGTACAAAATTGAGAAGGCCCAATGCTTTAAAAAATGAGAGTCAATTTTAGTATAAAAAGTTTACATAAATATCTCCTTAAAAACTTCATTCCTGTTTTTATCATGACGTTTGTCATATGCCTTTTTTTGGTGTTGATGCAATTCGTCTGGAAATATGTAGCAGATATGGTTGGTAAAGGATTGGGTATTGACGTACTTGGTGAATTGTTTTTTTACGCAGCACTGAACTTTATTCCTTTGGCATTACCGCTTTCTATACTGTTGGCGTCGTTGATGACGTTTGGTAATATGGGGGAAAACCTTGAACTACTGTCGATTAAAGCAGCTGGTATTTCATTGATTAAGTTGATGAAACCACTGATTGTGTTAATTGGACTAATTAGTATAGGGGCATTCTTTTTCCAGAATAATGCAATGCCTACAATTCAGACTAAATTCTATACGCTATTATACTCTGTTAGAACTGCTTCGCCAGAACTAGAAATTCCTGAAGGTACGTTTTATAAGGAACTTGAAGGTTACAATTTGTATGTGGACAAGAAGAACCGCGAAACGGGTATGATGTACGATGTGTTCATTTATGATGTAACGAAAGGCAACATTAACGATATGGGCATAATCGTTTGTGACTCAGCGGAAATGATGTCGACCGATGACAAATTGTCGATTGTCTTTAATATATACAATGGACAGCAATTTCAGAATTTCCAGCAGGGAGGGGGCATTAGTCAGAATAAAGGAAAATTTATGCCTTATGCGCGTGAAATGTTTAAGCAAAAACAACTTGTTATTCCTTTCGATGCTAATTTTAATAAGTGGGATGAGTCTGTGATTCAGGGTAATACATCTAGTGGGTATGTTTCAAAAAATGTGAATGAATTGTCGTTTTCGATTGATTCCATGAAGCAGGTCATTGATAGTGTGAACCTGATTGACAGAAAGAATATGCTGGAATATTCATATTTATCGTTCAGAAATAATTATCCTGAAAAAGATATTGATAGCATAATCGCTGAATCTCAAACCGTTGATGTCTCATCTTTAGATACTATTTTTGAATCGCAAGAGCTTAATGTTAAGCAGACTGTTTTGCAGAATGCTGTTGTGAAAGCTGAGAATAACAGCAATGATTATTTGTTTCGTTCATTGTCGAAAGTTAGCACTCAGAAAGCAGTTAACAGGTACTGGATAGAATTGCATAGAAAATTTACACTGTCGTTTGCATGTCTTATCTTTTTCTTTATTGGAGCACCTTTAGGTTCCATTGTGCGAAAAGGGGGATTGGGTATGCCTATTGTAATATCGGTAGTCTTGTTTATTATATACTATATCCTTGATAATGTGGGGTATAAAATGGCACGTGATGGGGTGTGGATTCATTGGTTTGGCTCTTGGTTCAGCTCTATGGTATTATTGCCGTTAGGAATATTCTTAACAAACAGGGCTATGAATGATGCACCTATTATGAATGGTGACACATATATTGCTTTTTTCAAGAAATTGTTTCTTGTCAGGGATAAACGGAATTATCCTCAAAAAGAGGTGATTATAGAAGAACCAAATGTAGAAAGGGTAATTGCAAATATCGATAATC
This sequence comes from Dysgonamonadaceae bacterium, assembly GCA_041672395.1. Taxonomy (GTDB): domain Bacteria; phylum Bacteroidota; class Bacteroidia; order Bacteroidales; family Dysgonomonadaceae; genus UBA5287. The sequence goes on from JBAYZS010000072.1 coordinate 9,516, forward strand.
TTTCGGATCAAGTTGATGAACATCTCCATATTTACAGCAAACTGGGTTACAAAACCTATTGGATGGATGATGTTTATGATACGAAACTTTTTGCAATCAAAAATAGTTTAGAGAATATGCTTAATGAGTTATCCAATTCACGAAAACGACA
>JBAYZS010000073.1:0-9217 GCA_041672395.1 Dysgonamonadaceae bacterium
TGAGAAATCCAAAAGCGTATTCTTCCAACAGGGTAAGTATTTGAGATCCTAATCCCTTGCCTTGGAATTTCTTATCAACTAATATCCCCACACCTGCACGTTTGTGAAATGGATCGAAATCATAAAGATCGATAGTCCCGATGCTTTGTTTTGAACTTTTCAACTCTACGATGAATCGTTGTTGATGGGTTTGAAATATATTCTCACCAGATCTGTTGATATATTGCTTTATGGCATATCGTGAAAAGGGTGCAATTGAAGAACCGAATTTCCATAATTCAGTATCGTTTTCCCATTCATAGAGTTGATCCAAATCCTCTGGTTCAATGGCTCTTAACTTAATAGAATCGTTTTCAAGCAGCATGACGTTTTTATTTATTATTATCTACCTGATCAACATCATTTACTGATATCTCCGACACTTCTGGTGTTTCAGATACATTTTCAGATTCTGTAATTGCAATAAGTTCGGGATATGACGGTTTGCAGAAAAGTAGTGCAACAAGCAGAATAACAGTGATATACATGAAGTTCTTGTTTTGAGAAAATGCATAAATCATGCAACTAACCAATGTCATAATGCTTAGAAAATATAATCTCACAAAAGATGATTTTTTATATGCATATATAGCAGATTCTCTATCAATATTCTTTGGAAGTTTCTTCATCTTGTCTGCAAAACCTTTTAATACAATTGGTATGCTTATGATGATAAACAAGATTAGATACATCTCAACCATAGTGTTAATAGCTATTGGCGTTTTCAGTTCGATTAGATCAAATAAAGTGAGCAAAAATAATGCTGTCAAAACAAAGAGGTTCAGATAGAAATGTTTCCGCAAACATCTGATTGCAATATCTTCAGCTGTATGGTTCATTATTTGGAAGTTAATTTGTATGATTCGTCAAATGGGGTACGATTTAGAATTGAGCGCCCCAACGTTACTTCATCAGTATATTCAATCTCGTCTCCAATTGATACTCCGCGTGCTATAATGCTCAACTTCAGATTAAATGATTGAAGTTTTCGATATATATAAAAGTTTGTTGTATCTCCTTCCATTGTCGCACTAAGTGCCATTATGACTTCTTTAACGGGATCTGTTTGTACCCGCAAAATAAGACTTTCAATCTCAAGATCAGAAGGAGCTATTCCGTCAATTGGCGATATAATTCCACCCAGTACATGATAAAGTCCTTTAAATTGAATTGTATTTTCGATTGCCATTACATCTCTAATGTTCTCTACAACACAGATGGTTGATCTATCGCGATCAGGATTGTTACATATATCACACACATCAGTATCTGATATATTGTGACAATGTTTGCAATATTTGACTTCGCGTTTGAGTTTAGCAATCGCTTCTGTGAAGTCGTCAACAGTACTTGTATCTTGCTTTAATAAAAATAGTACCAACCTTAAAGCTGTTTTCCTACCAATTCCAGGTAATCTGGAAAACTGGTTTACAGCATTTTCTAATAAAGTAGAAGGATAAGATGAGTTCATTTCAAACATAAAATATGTATCGACAAATATACGATGAATCTCGTAATTGAGCAAATCAGCTTTAGGTGTCTTGTCAAATATATATTTTGTATACAGATTTCGAGTCTGATTTATGAGGAAAATAGTTAATTATTTATTCGTTTTAAATTGATTAATTTATTAGCTTTGCTGAAAATTATTGGCGATCTTCAATAGTCTTAATTAATGATTTATTTATGAAAAAGTATAATTTTAATGCCGGTCCTTCTATACTTCCTCAGGTTGTTATTGAAAGAACCGCAGAAGCAGTAAAGGACTTCAATGGTAAAGGGCTTTCCATCTTAGAAATAAGCCATCGATCAAAAGATTTTCAAGCTGTCATAGATGAAGCGGTTGATCTTTTTAAGGAAATACTTGATATCCCTACTGGTTATTCTGTCTTATTTCTTGGAGGAGGTGCAAGTATGCAATTTTGCATGGTTCCTTACAATCTATTAGAAACCAAAGCGGCTTATCTTAATACCGGTACATGGGCAAGCAAAGCATTGAAAGAAGCAAAATTGTTTGGAGAAGTGATTGAAGTTGCATCATCAAAAGATGCTCTTTACAACTACATTCCAAAGGATTATATTATTCCTGAAGATGTAGATTATTTTCATATTACAACAAACAATACGATTTATGGAACTGAGTTACGCAAAGACTTGGATAGTCCTGTACCATTAGTCGCAGATATGTCATCTGATATATTCTCACGTCCAATTGATGTATCAAAGTATTCATTAATTTATGGAGGAGCTCAAAAGAATTTGGCACCGGCAGGTGTAACTTTTGTCATCGTAAAAGATGATATATTAGGAAAAGTGACTCGCCAAATTCCAAGCATGCTGAATTATAGAACTCATATAGAAAACGGATCAATGTATAACACACCTCCAGTTCTGCCTATATATTCTGCTATGGAAACCCTTCGATGGTTAAAAGGACTTGGTGGAGTTCAGAAAATGGAAAAGCTCAATCTTGAAAAAGCGAATGTTTTATATGATGCAATTGATAGTAGTCGTATCTTTAAAGGTACTGCTAAATTGGAAGATCGCTCTATTATGAATGTTTGTTTTGTAATGAAAGACGAGTGTAAAGATTTAGAAGCTTCATTTCAGGAGTTTGCTACTGAGCGAGGAATGGTAGGGATTAAAGGACACCGTTCTATCGGAGGTTTCCGTGCCTCAATTTATAATGCTATGCCTTTATCAAGCGTTCAAGCATTAGTGGATTGTATGAATGAATTCGAGAGATCCAGATAAATAAAACATTATAACCATGAAAGTACTATTAGCGACGGATAAACCATTTGCCGCTCAAGCAGTAAGAGATATTAAATCGATTATTGATGCGGCAGGATATGAATTTGTATTATTGGAGAAGTATACCAATAAGAAAGAATTGCTTCAAGTTGTGAATGATATAGATGCACTGATCATTCGAAGCGACATAGTTGATAAAGAAGTGTTTGATGCTGCCCCTGAATTGAAAACAGTTGTTCGTGCCGGATCCGGGTATGACAATATCGATTTGGAAGCAGCATCATTACACAATGTGTGCGTAATGAATACCCCCGGGCAAAATTCGAATGCGGTTGCTGAACTTGTATTTGGACTGCTTTTGTATAGTCAGCGAAATCAGTTTGATGGAACGATAGGTTATGAATTAAAAGACAAAAAACTTGGGATCTTTGCTTTTGGGAATGTTGGACGAAATGTTGCAAGAATTGCTCAGGGATTTGAAATGATATGTTATACATATTCACGTAAATTAATAGACAAACCTAATGATGAAGCCGAAAATGATGTTATTCCAGTTAAAAGCACAGAAGAGTTATTTGAAAAGTCCGAAATCATGTCATTGCATATGCCGTTGACAAGTGAAACTAGAAGATGTGTGAATTATGATTTATTATCCAGAATGCCCGACAATGGTATTTTGGTAAATTCCGCACGTCAAGAGATTGTGGTTGAAGAAGACATTCTTAGAGTTATGGAAGAAAAGCCCAACTTTAAGTACCTTACCGATTTAAAACCCGAAAAGGATGAAGAATTTGCAACTCGGTTTGGGGAAAGATACTTTACTACACCAAAAAAAGTTGGAGCACAAACAAAAGAGGCCAATAACAACGCCGGACTGGCAGCTGCAAATCAGGTTGTTGCATATTTGAAAGACGGTATTGATACTTTCAAAGTAAATTGACAGTTATATGGTTGTATTGCGACTACATGAGTAAAGCAGTTAATAGATTTATTTAAAGATTTAATATAGGGGTACCGAATGGCATAATAGTCATTCGGTATTTTGTTTTATTAACTAAAATATAAAGACAAATATTTGGTACATCTATGAAAACATAGTAATATTGCGTCAAGTAAATAGATATTGATTAAACAAGATAAAGTATGGAACGATTAACACCTCAGGAAGAATCAGTTATGTTGCATGTTTGGCAAATGGGAGAATGTGCAGTTAAAGACGTATTTGATAAAATGGAAGAGCCAAAGCCGCCTTATACAACTATTGCATCAGTATTTATAAATCTGGAGAAAAAACAATATGTAGTTAAAAGACGATTTGGGAATGTAAAAGTTTTCAAACCCATTATATCCGAAGCCGCATACAAGCGATATTTCATGTCCAACATTGTTCAGAGTTATTTCGATAACTCATATAAAGAATTAGTATCCTTTTTTGCCAAAGAGGAAAAGATTACGACAGAAGAATTAAAAGAAATTGTACGATTTATAGAATTGAATCAGAAAGAGAAGCAGTGATATTTAATAATTAACATCAATGGAAGCACTTTTAATTTATATACTAAAAGTAAACATCGCTCTCGCAGCATTCTATATAATATATGAGTTGATGTTTAGAAAAGACACATTTATAAGATTGCGGAGATATTATTTTATATCGGCAATACTCTTTTCGTTTATTTATCCGCTTTGCACCGTAGAAGTGCTCAGTAGTGTTTTTCATATTAATGTTGCCGGTCAAGCAGATTCAAATTTCCTTATTGGAGATATAACATCGAAAGTTGTAGATAATGAAGCAGATACATCAAGTTCGTTCAATTGGAAAGTCTTGATTCTGGTAATATCATTATCCGGCACCACAGTTTTATTTGTCTGTCTTTGCAGAGAAATTCGTTCTTTGCTCAGATTGAAAAGTCGTTCCGTAAAAAGGATAATAAATGGTGTAGAAGTTCTTCATTTATCCGAAGAAATAACACCATTCTCCTATTTCAAGTGGATCTTTATAAATGCGGATGTTTATAAAGAAGACGATTTAAAGCAAATATTGTGGCACGAGCAAACGCATGTCAATCAGTGGCATTCGATTGATGTTATGATTTCAGAATTAGTACGAATATTATTTTGGTGGAACCCGATAGTCTGGTTAATTAATAGAGAAATCACTATCAGTCTTGAGTATCTTGCCGACAGTTCAGTGTTAGAACATGGCGCTGACAGCAAGAATTATCAGTATCACCTATTACGATTGACTTATCACAAAACTGCAGTTGAGATAGTAAATAACTTTAATGTATCACAATTAAAAAAACGAATTATGATGATGAACAAATCAAAAACACCTTATGGCGCAGCAATTAAATATCTGGTAATATTACCATTGGCATTGCTGATGGTTGCTGTAAATAGCACAGCCACAGCGCGTAACGACAACAGGGTGAGTGGGGTGGAAGCAGAGGTGCCAATCAACCAGGTACCTCCTCAAAAAGAAGAAAGTCCCGTTTACAAGGTAGTAGAACAACTACCCTCATATCCCGGCGGGCAAGTTGCGCTTATGGATTATTTCAAGAACAATCTTAAGTATCCTGTGATTGCATATGAAAATGGTATTCAAGGAAGAGTTATTATTCAGTTTATAGTAGAAAAGGACGGATCGGTATCATCTGCAAAATATATACGAGGAGTTGATCCCTCTTTAGATAAAGAAGCAATGCGCATTGTTAATGCCATGCCGAAATGGATTCCGGGAAAGCAAAATGGAGAGACGGTTAGATGTTATATTGCATTACCTATTGAGTTTAAAATACCCAAAAAAGAAACTAAAGTTCAACCCGCAAACAATTCAATATTGTAATTAAATACGAATCAAAACATGGATAAATGAAAAGAGCTCGATATTGTATCGAGCTCTTTTGTTTGGAACATATATTGTGAACGGTCTAAAGATTTTGCGACATTACATATTATATTAGGAACACTTGCTAAGTAAGTCGGTTCACAATGTAGCTATGGTTTTGGCATTTCATATTATGATCAATTGAACATATCATCGATACCTTGTTCTTTATTCATTAGTGAGTCCGTTGCTGAAGAGTAACCTCCGGAATAATATGATCCCTCTCTATCGCAGGGATTAGCATATTTAGCAGGGATTTTAAAAACGCCATCATCGGTCATGTGAAGAGTTGGGTCCGCATAAATTTTTTGATAGAAAAGTCCGTGAATTGGCAAAGCTGTGTTTGCACCTTGCCCCATGACAATACCATCAAAATGGATTGATCGATCTTCACCACCAACCCAACAACCAACAACCAACTCCGGAGTAAACGACATAAACCATCCGTCCGATTGGTTTTGAGATGTACCTGTTTTGGCTCCCATCTCGCCTTTCAAGTTATAACGGAATCGTAATCTTGAACCCGTACCCCCGTCGACAACCGATTTCAGCATGTCCAGCATTTTGTACGACGAACCTTCACTAATAATTTCCTCAGTTTTCGGAATGAAATTGGTTATGGTATTGCCGTAAGAATCTTCAATTCTGGTAACCAGTATAGGTTCAACCCTGATTCCCTCATTAGCAAATGTCGAGAATCCTCCAACCATTTCAGATACAGAAGCATCGCAAACACCAAGAGCCAACGAGTATACCGGGTCTATCTGACTTTTCAGTCCAAAAGATTTAATCAACTCGGCAAACGCATAAGGCGAAAATTGCTTCATTATGTAAGCTGTTACCCAGTTACTTGAGTTTTGAAGTCCCCATTTTATACTCACCGTTTCGCCAACTCTGCTTGCACCCGCATTCTTAGGAGTCCACGGTTCGCCCGTTTCAGTTATAATTGTTTGAGGTTGATGAACAAGCTGATCGCATGGAGTCATCCCTTCTTCCATCGCCAATGAATATAAAAATGGCTTAACAGTCGATCCAATCTGTCGTTTACCAGTATTGACCATATCATATTTAAAGAACTTGAAATCCGGACCGCCAACATACGCTTTCACATATCCTGTTTTTGGGTTCATGGCCATGAAGCCAGTTCTCAATATACTTTTATGATAACGAATTGAGTCCCATGGGGTCATGATAGTATCAATCTCCCCTTGTTCCCAATCGAACAATTTCATTTCGTATTTCTTAGTCTTAAACATATGAACGATTTCCGCATCACTCTTTCCTGCGGATTTCATAACCCTGTATCGTTCAGTCTGTTTAACGGCAGCTTTCATCAAGTCTTCAACCTGATCGCTCACCGAACTTGAGAATGGAGCATATTTCCTACCATTTTTCTCTTTATCGAACATCGGTTGCACATATCCTCCCAAGTACTCTTCCACTGCATCTTCGGCATACCGTTGCATTCTACTATCTAAAGTTGAATATATTTTGAGTCCATCAGTATAAATATCGTAATAAGACCCATCCGGTTTTTTGTTTTTGTTGCACCAACCATAAAGCGGGTCATTTTCCCAAGCATAAGAATCCTCAATGAATTGTTGTTCTTGCCACGAAGCATAATTCTTTTTATTAGGCTTCTTTGCCATCATAATCTTTGCCAGATGTTGACGATAATAAGGAGCAGGAATATCAATATGCGTGTCACGATTAAAATCAAGTCCCAATGGCAATGTCTGAAGAGAATCTTTCTCTGCCTCAGTTAGGTGACCCGCTTTTTCCATCTGCGATAAAACCACGTTTCGTCTTTCCTTTGTTTGCTCGGGTTTTCTCACAGGATTATAGGTTGTTGGATTTTTGAGCATCCCCACAAGCATTGCAGCCTCTTCAACTTTCAGATCTTTAGGCTTTTTATTAAAGAATATTCGTGAAGCAGAATCAATTCCGTCAGCATCATAAATAAATTGGAAATAGTTGAGGTATAAGTTAATAATCTCCTCTTTAGTATAGAACCTTTCCAGTTTTAGCGCGATTACCCATTCCACGGGCTTTTGGAACATGCGTTGAATTTTGTTTTTAGCTCTTGGTGTATAAAGTTGTTTTGCCAATTGCTGTGCAATTGTGCTACCCCCTCCACTTTCTTTCTGTCCCAGCAAAATAGTTTTCACGATTGCCCGTCCCAGTCCAATCACATCAATACCCGAGTGTCTGTAGAATCTCACATCCTCAGTTGAAACCAATGCCTGTTCAAGATATGGAGACAGATCAAGATAGTCAACATATACCCGGTTTCCCTTACTTTCAGAAAAAGTAAACAACAAGTTATTATCCGCTGAAATAACCTGTGATGCATATTGGTCGATTGGGTTTTCCAAATCGTCGATTGGAGGAATATATCCAATTAGACCCATCCAAATGAGTCCGATAAAAAGTATAGTTGCTAAGATAAGAGCACCAAAGCCGCGCCATAACCAAGTAGACACAGTTATTTTATCATTGGAGTTCTTATTGTTCTTTCGATTTTTTTGTTGAGTTTTTGTTTTCTTATCCATAACCATTGTAAAAAAACAGTCGTTTAATTTAACTTCCTGATTGCGGGACAAAAGTACATAAAACGATTGAATTGGAGCCTATTTAATAGACTAAAAAACATTTACGAGCAAATAATGAAAATACCAAAAGGCGATAGAAAGTGGCTGATCCACATATTTTTGGGACAAAAACTCACAATATATTGTTATCTTATGTTAAAATGATTTGATGATTTTGTGAGAAAACGATGATGAAAGCGTGAGAGCATAGTGAGAGCATAGTGAGAGGAAGGTTAGAGTAGGGTGAGCTCAAGATAATGGCCAAAAGATGTTAAACAAAATAAAAAAAAGAGGATATCCACAATTGGATATCCTCAATATTAATTTTTCAGACCACTATAGACCACTCTGATTATTCACGAAAATCGTTTTAAGTGGTTGCTATATTGATTTTAGAGACCACTAAAATCCACACCCTCAAAAACAAGAGAGGGAATCTGCCAGGTGGAATCGGGACGCGGGTCGTTGCCAATAGCTGCAAGTGAATTCCACAACATAAGCATGTTTCCGGTCACATTCATCTCCGAAATCGGTTGCGTGCGTTTCCCATTTTCGATCAAGAAACCCTCAATTCCGTATGAAAAATCGCCAGTAGTACTGTTGCTGTTTCCGCCGTTGAAGCCCGTTACCAGTATACCTTTATCAATATCCGCAATCAGTTGTTCCAAGTCCTTATTACCCGGTTGTAAAACAGGAATAGACAATGAGCTGATTGTCGGTTCTATTTTCATTTTATTCGCAATGTAAGTATCAATAAGATACATGTTCAGCGTACCATTCTCAATCACTTTCATATGTTGAGTTGCAACCCCCTCAAAATCAAAATAGCGAGCACCAGGAGCTTTTTTTCGGTGAGGATCATCTGTAAGCGTAAATAAGTCGTTACCGATTTTTTGTCCCAGTTTATCCAGTAGAAAAGAGTTTTTTTGTTGTAATGAACCAC
>JBAYZS010000074.1:0-9069 GCA_041672395.1 Dysgonamonadaceae bacterium
AATGCAGACCAATGATAACGTCCTTGATCTCAAAGGAATGGGTATGCAAATGCTTGGTCTTAAATGTTATCTCTTTATGCTTTGTCCCATTAAAAAGAATGGCTCCGTCTGTATACTCGACAATGTAGTCGCCTGCAGGGATTTCTGTGTCATTGAATTGATAGGGAACTAACAGCGAAAAGGTGATTTTCGGTTGCTCCAGCAATATTCCAACGTTTATAAGCGGTTCTTCCACTATGATGTATGTCTTAATTTTGTGATACTTTATTTTGATATTCTCTTTCTTGCTTGTAATTCCCAAGTACGGATTCTGTCTTTATAAGTATTATGACCGTTCATCTTAACGATGTCAAGTGATGCATCTGAGTTTTCGTCCCAACGGCGACAAAGATACAAAATATCGTATATTCGACCAATCTGATAGTTGCGGGATATATTCAATCCTAATGCATAATCTTCTCCGTAACTTGTATTGGGTAACTTAATATCGCGAAGCACAGGGGTGTAGAAGGCACGAGGGGCGCCAAGCCCATTGATTCTCAGTGCGTTGTTTCTTCCGTTTTCGGGGGTCCATTCTTTATGATCAATGATTCCGGGTGGGATCATCTGCATCTCAAAATTGGTCATCTGATAGGTGCCGACTACCATAGCGCAATTCTGCTCGTAGAAAGCGTCTACAATTTTTTGCAGGGTGTCTTCGCCGCTATAAACATCGTCGCTATCTAACTGAACGGCAAACTTACCGCACTTTTCATGATGAATACCTAAATTCCAACATCCGCCAATACCTAAATCGGTACGATTTGGGATGATATGGATAAGTCGCTCATCTTTAAATGCATCGATGGCTTCTGTTGTACCGTCGGTGGAAAGGTTGTCTATTATGATGAGGTTGAACTTGAAATTGGTCTTTTGTATTAACACGGATTGGATGGCATCGGCAATGGTTCTGATTCTATTGCGGACGGGAATAATGACGGATGCTTCATACTCAAATGTGCCTTGGTCAAATTCGATGGTCTTAAAGTGGGGTGCTAAATATGCGCCTACATCTTTAAGGTGTTGTGTACAGGCTTGTTCCATCTCTATCTGTACTGCTCGGTTCTTGGGATCTACATAGTCGAATATCTTTTCGCCTGATTGTCGTGTGTCTTCTTCTACTTCGGTATATAGATATTCGTTGATATGTACAAGTGGATGACTCTGTGATACTTTCAAACGCAAATCATAAAAACCGGCGTATTGATATTGGTTGCCTTCCATCTTTTGAGCACTTTCTTTTAATGCTTTGGAATTGTAGATCATCAATGATCCGAAATTGAAGTCGTCGCGCAGACTGCCTTCTTGATAATCAATTACTGGACTGATCTTTACGTTGTCGTTGATTTGTGCATAGTAATCTGCATAAACCATGCCGGCCTGACTGTCGTCTGCAATGCGAATCATGCGGTCTAAAGCAAAATAGCCTAACTTTAACGCTGTCGACTTCAAATAAATAAGTGAATAATCGGTTGTTGAAAAACGGGCAATTTTCTTTATCGTTTCGGTACTTTGAAACGCTTCAACATATATGAGTTCGCACCCATCCAAAGGTTGTAATTCTTTATTGGTGGTTACCATATAAATTGAGGCAATCAAAGGTGATTGCTTGAGTTCAGCGACGGTTTTGCTGGCTTGTTCGGACTGTGCGTAATAAATGAATGCATTAATATTTTTCATTACCTTATATTGTTATTTGTTTATTATTCTATTATAAATCTATTGTTTCAATATTCCCTCTAACTAACTGATTCCTTATAAATCCATTGCTTCAAGAATTCCCTTAATTAGCAGATTTCTATTATGTTGACCTTTAATTGATTCTATAGGAAAACCCAAAACACAGGTGCTGTAGTTCTCTCCTTTGTATAATGTACCTGCACTCAGATTGTTTTCTGTATATCTGAAAACGGTGAACGCGCTATTATCTGCTGGTTCAATGGCGTCGGGGTTTTCAACGACGTAACTTTCACTGTTTAACTCATTGTAATAAGTGTAATTACCAGTAATTGATTCGAATGGTGATGCTACAGTTTTTACTTGCCCGGTAACGCCTCCATAGTTATTACGCCATTTGTATTTCAAAACATTTTGTGCCCAATCTCTATCGGCTTTACTTGCTCGTGGATTATCCCACAAATCGGTTCCGACAAAGGCACCGCTTACGATAATCTTTCCTCCTGATTTACAGTAATCTGCAATTATCTGTTGCTGCGCTTTATTGAAGGTCTTGTATTTTGAAGGCATTGCTCCGCGCGCTACCACCCATTCACGTTGCTTTCCTAATATCCAATCTGTTATCTTGTAGGTCGAGAGATTCACTTGTCCATTTTCGATGGCACTTGCTGAACTGGAGACAAATGAATATCCGGCATTGGTAAATGCTTGACCATGATTATAAGGATAATCGAATGTGTTGCCTGCAATGGCTGTGGTCTCGTAATTCGCATCGCTGTCACCAAATCCTGAAGCATCATCGTCCATCCACGGTATGATCCTCCGGTATTCGTGCATCTGGCCTATAAAATGATGGTCTGAAATATAGGGTACTCCATTATCTTCTCGTCCTACAAACCCGGCAATACTATCGCCTGCCGTAAAGCTAAATGGTGCCGACACGCGTGTGAATCCGTTTACAATTAAAGCAATGCCTTTCTCATCTGATTTACGACATACCGAAAGTATTTCTGAAGGGAAACTTTTGCCTCCTTCGTTAACTGCTTCAATCTTAAAACTGTAGATCTCGTCTTTGTTTATTTGTTTTTTATAACTGTTTGTGTTTACAAGAACTCCATTGTCAAATCCTTCATCGTTTAGTCGGGTGTAGACAATGTATTTTGTTGGATTCGCTGTCGTCTCTGATTTATCAATCGTTGGCTGCCAATTTAATGTGACTTCGGTGTCTCCTGAAAATGTTATGCTGAAATCTTTCACAGGGAGTGGCTGAACAGTATAATCACGATTGTATTGTGTAGCGATAAACTTAAGCATCCCTTTGTAAATTGCACGACTAACGGTGAATCGGAAAGAGGGGTCAAGGCCATATCGCATATCGGCAAAGTTTTGATGCGAAAGTAGTTCCAACAACATGGTTGGCACATTGGGTGTTCTAGCTTCTGCATAGGATCTGTTCCACATATGACGACGTGTCCATTCTGGCTCAAATTCACGACGGATATCGTTGGTGATTTCTTCCATGATTAGCTCGGTAAAGTCGCGAGAGGCCCATCGGGATTTTCCATTTGCAAACTTCTCGTTGTTGAAATGGGTCATGTATATTCCAAGCGTTCCTACTATTGAATCACCCCAATATGTTCCTGCATCAGTGTGAAATGCAAATGACAGGTCAATTGGAATATTCAACCCTTTGTCTTTCGGCATAACAGTTGAACCACCTACAAGGTAATTTACCCATCTTCCACGACTGGCATAATCGTCTGTATAGTCGTTCTTGCTTTCGTAGAAGTTGTAAATACTATCTGGAACACCGGCCCATTGCATCCAATATCGAGCTCCTTCTGTATATCTTGGATAACCACTTATTTCAGGCATAAATGATACTTGTGAACTGGTATCGATCTTCTTATGAGTGACATTATCAGAACTTTTAGTGTTAGAGCTTTCAAAACCATCTGGGTGGGGAAGACGGGCTATATTTCCCATTCCACCACCAATTTTAACAGCATCGGCAGTAACAATATTATTTGCCTTTTTACTCTTATTAGAAACAACTATTTTATTGTTATTTCCTTTGTTAAACAAGAAGTCACCAATATAAATCCAGGTACCACCGCCCATTTGTTGGTTCACCTCAAAATCTGTTTTGCCTCCTTCATGATAAACAGAATAAAGTACATCATCAGAACTGTGTTTTACAGTTTGATATGAAACATAAACAGCGTAAGTGTCTTTTTTGGGAATGTCAATAATCCATTCTGCAGTGCTTTCTTCATCCTTTGAAACGGTTTTTATTTGTCTTGCAGTTCCCATGCGAAAAGGATTTTCATTATCTATATAAAATGCTTTTGGATTGGCAAACCCTTTAACTTGTGTATCATGCCATTTTTCTTTTCTGTTCTGCTCTTTATACTCAGAATTGCCGGTGCTTCCATTATTATCGACAATTACCTCGATTTTATTATAATCTCTTTCTCGTGTAAGTATTACATTTGCTCCTGCATTTTCTAACATTGGAACAAGAAATGGAAGCACATAACTTTGAGTATAAATATCTTCCACTGTTTGGAAAATTCTTGCACGCTGCCATTCCCATCGACCAAGTTTCTGCTCATAATACCATCCGTGACTTTGCCACATGGCTATGTGGTTATTATTCAATCCTTCCGGAAATGATTGGACAGGGCTTGAAATGTTTTTAACTAACGGTGTCTTTACTTTATTAGAATATATACGGTTTTTATCTTTTTCTATTCTGTTGCGATAAATATTCGGTACCAATTGTCGAATATCTTGTTTATCGGTGAATAATTTAAGTTCGTATTTCTTGTATTTTGTGGGTAAATAAATCCTGACGCTATCATATATTAGCTGCACGGTTTGTTCCCGCATAGGAAGATAGGATAATGCCAGATTTGTATGCAATTCAATAACTTTCTTTCGATTAATTATCGCAATAGAATCAACCGTTACCTTGCCAGGACGTAATAAAGTTTCTTGGTAAATATTGGATAATGACTTGTTTATCTTTTGAATATAATCCTCTTTATTAATCTCTTGTCCATATGAAACAAAGGATATGAGGATGAACAGTATGGAAACATTAATTACTTTTTTCATTTTCTATTTGATGATAATGATCGAATATAAATTAGAATGTCAATTTTAAGTTTAGTATTTACTTCTTTACTACAAATTTAGAAGGTTTACTTTCTTTATTATCCGCATTTAATGTTGTAACACAATAATTACCTACTTGTGAAATATCAATGGTTTTTGTATTCGTTACTTTCAGCACAATTCCTTCTTTAGATAAATCGTTAAAATAGTATACCACAGACTTCATGTTATTTGAAGTATCCCATTTAAGAGTATTCCCTTCTAGTCTTACATTTGAAGGTTCGACAGGATCTCCAGCAACACTTCTACCCAAAAATGGTATTACTCCAGGATGAGTATACAACGACTTGAGCTTGTCGGTAACGCTAACTTTATTGAACAGAAGATATTTGGCACTGTACATAATGTTTCCAAATGATTTCTTATTCTTCCGCGTCATTTCAATTTGACGTTGCAATTCTGCTGATGTTTGAAAGGCTGCACCTGCACTTGAATCTCCAAATCTGTATAAACCATGACCAACCATTAATGTGGCTTTGTAACTGTATTGAGCCCACCAACTTAGGCGTGACTGAAAATCTGCAGTCGGATATCCAATTTCGTGGTACAATTGAGGAATTATAACATCCACCCAACCTTGTTCGCACCAATATGGAACATTTGCAAATACTTTATTTAAGTTATAATTAGGATCGGAAGCAGGTGATACTGAAAATACCACTTCGGGTTTTGTTGATACAATTATATCGTGAACACCTTTTATTGCTTTATCTACATTACCTCTACGAAAATCAGCTTTATTATTATATCCACTTCCATACTTTGCAAATTCTGCATCGTCTGAAATAGTAACGTCAGCCGGATAAAAATAATCATCGAAATGAATGCCATCAACATCGTATTTAGTAATGACGTCTTTTACAATATCTGCCAGTCTCTTCTGAACTTCCGGTAGTGCAGGATTATAAATTTGAATGGATGGGTAGTTTGATACCCAAGTAGGATCAATTGATGAATGAAGTTCCGGGTAAGGTTGCGCTGTTGAAATTCTATAGGGATTCATCCATGCATGAAATTCAATATCTCTTGCATGAGCTTCATCAATCATAAATTTAAGAACATCATAACCAGGATCTTGTCCCCTATTACCTGTTATTGATTTGCTCCAAGGTTCATACGGTGAATTATAGAAAGCATCACCCATTCCCTTAATTTGAACTAAAACTGCATTAATATTCATGCTCTTGAATAAATCAAGATAGGTAGTGTAGTGATCTTTTTGAGCCTGTATTCCATATTTTCCCATAGGCCAATCAAGTTCATAGACTGTGGCCATCCAAACACCCCTCAGCTCCTTTTTAGGAAATTGAATTTGAGTAGTTGGTGGAGGATTAGGATCGTCATCAGGTGGATTTATGTCAATTGGTTCATTGTTACATGCCACAAAGAATATGACAAATAGCAGAATATAGTAAAGAAAATGTTTTTTCATTAAATAATAATTTGTTTAGAGTTTTAAATCGGACAGATAACAAACTATTACCTGTCCGATTTTGATTAATCCTATTTCATTATTCGTCCAATACCTTTTTAGGAACTTCAATTATTGCAAAACCTGCATCATTTGAAGCCGCATAAAGTAAAAGTGATGAATCATTACCTTCGTTATCCTTTATAATATGGAATCCGGTTTGTGTTGCAGGTGAAGTATTAACACCTCCACCAATGGAATACTGGAGCAAGGGGACTTTATCTCCCAACTCAAATTCCTTGAGGGCATCAATCGTTGTTGCACCTTTCGTAATATCATATAGATAAAGAACGGCATTCCCAGAATATCTTGGAGCAGTTGCCATCAATAGATATCTTTCACCGTTAAAATGAAATACTCTTGCATCAGCACTTTGAGACGGAACTGAACTTACATTAGTCATTGCGTACAGTAAAGCTCCTTCACTGTTTACAACTCTCAATGGAACAATGTTACCAGTTTCATAACCAGAAAAGATATAATCATCTGTTTGCTCAACTCTATTCATGCTCATATTAAATGAAGCTCTCGTTTGCGTTGGCAATACTTTTATTTCGGTTACATTAGTAAAGTTTTCCACTTTTATCCTAAGGACTTCAGTAACTGCATTATCGCCAAAGAAGAAGTATCCATTACCATTTGTGTCTATATGATATGATAGATTATCTCCATGACGTTTTCCAGCACCGGGAATTGTAAGAGGATCTACGTTAAGAATTACTTCAGGTGCAACAGTCGGGTCAGTCCAGTGATAAATCTTCATACCGGTGGTTCCTGAAAGGTTGGCAATATAAGTATGTCCTTTTACTTTAGCTCCAACATTTACAGGAAAAGTACCGCCCGTAACTCCAGTAAGATTCAATGGGACAGGTGCGATCACATTATTCTTTAAGTCGCTGACTTTAAGTAAGTGTGATAAACTTGAATGACGTGTTACGATCAAAACGTATTCACCATCAAAACTGGAACCTCGCGTTAATGCACCTGTAAAAGCTGCGTAAGCAGGATTGCCAATTTCATTTCCTGAATAGTCGTAGATTTGTTTTTTAGAGAAATCACCACCAAACACTGGTACTCTTAATCGAAGAGTCACTTTATATTCACGAAAACGAGGCTCGTTCAAAACCTTTATTATAACTGAACTCGCATCTTTTCCTTCTTCGTATGTAAAAGCATAAGTATCCTTTTCCAGATGAGCTCCATCTGAAAGCTCTGCTTCAAATTTTATAGCTGAAACATTTGTTTCTGGATCCAATCGGGGGAACCAAACACTCTTAGTGTTTTCATCTACAACACCCTCAACTATAGTATTCCCATCAACTCCTGCATTTAATACCTTTATAGATTTTAAAACAACTTCATTTGGCGAATCTAAGTTTGTGGGAAAATCTTCACCACAAGAGACAAAAAAGAGTACTGCCAACGAAAACAGGATTGACCAAAATGTTGATATATGATATATTTTCTTCATCTTATATAAATTAATCTATTATACTCTAATTAATTCTGAGGCCAACCTTCAGTTTGTTGAAGAACATAACCTCTACTCGCATAATCATCTATTTGTGTTTTACCAACAGGAGACAAATAGGGATTCACATTCAATTGATTTAGGAATGGTTGTCTTCCTTTGGTGGCAGCACCTTTATAAAAACCAACCATTTCAGCCTTATTTGTTCCGTTAAAGTTTACAGCGCTACCATTTAGTTTCACAATTGAAAACTTGTTTGCATTAGCTGCAGAAAGTTCAGAACTCATTTCTTTTGGGAAATTAACCCATGCACCCGATAATAAGAAAGGATTTGCATCAGTATCCATATATTCCAATTTTGTCCATCTTCTTAAGTCTGCAATTCGGGCATACTCAAAAACGAATTCCATTCTTCTTTCGCGACGTATTTCCCAAATAAGAGGATTAACATCCGAATCTCTTTCGGGATCGTTAGGGAGTTCTGCTAATGACAATGGAGCAGTTTTAGATACACCTTTTGCAACTGCTTCGGGTGCCAATGGTCTGTTACGGATTTTATTTATTGTATTATCGATATCATCCTGGGTAACAGTAGCACCGCCAAGTGTTGCTCTTTCAGCTTTAGCTTCAATCCAATTCAACATAACTTCAGAAAGACGAAGTACGGGATAATCAGTTATATTTACATTTCCAGATAATTCAGTTGGTGTTGATCCACCTGCTTCGCGTATCGCGATTGCATATCTTGGGAAAAATTTAGCTGGATACAGAAATGACCCTTTACTATTTATTGTAGGTTTATAATAGAAAGTAGCTTCAAAACGTGAGTCTCTAGTTTTAACTAAGCTATCTACACTAAAAATATTAGCATTAGCAATCGTAGAGTTTTGCCATGGTTGTCCGTCTTTGCACAAAAACGAAAGAATTAAATCTGCGGTTCCGCCATAATTCAATGATTCAAAAGGATTACTATATGACGCGATGTGGTGAGTAATACTAACCGATGCATCATATTTACGGAATAAGATGCACTCATCATTTCCTGTAAGATCATTCGAAGTAAATAAAGTTCTGAAATCTGTTTCAATAGAATATTTATCATTGTTTAATACTAAATCACCTGCTTCAATTGCAAGATCAAGGAATTTCTGTGCCTGACCATTGTTTTCGTAATAATACTTTTGCCAAGTACCTTCGTGCAAAGCAATTCTTGAAACCATTGCAGCAACTA
>JBAYZS010000075.1:0-9000 GCA_041672395.1 Dysgonamonadaceae bacterium
AAATTCGTTCATATAAAAATGGGAAATTGCACGGTTTATGGAGAACATATGATGTTTCGGGTCAATTACTGTCTGAAGCAGAATATAAAAATGACAAAAAACATGGTACATGGCGTATATGGGACGAATTGGGTACGCAACGTTACGAACTAAACTATTATGAGGGTACTAAAACGGGTATTTGGCGTATGTGGGATGAGAAGGGCAATCTTGTTGATGAGAAGCGTTATTGATTGACTATAACAAACTTAACAAAAACTTAATTATTTCGTAACAGGTTTGTAATAATAATATATGAATTTTGTATTAAAATAAATGATACAGATATTTAATTATTTAAAGTTATAATACATTGTAATATGAAATTGATTTTATCCCTTATCGCTTCTCTTGTTTTATCTGGTTCGGCTTTTGCAGGTAACGAAAACATAGAGAAAAATGTAAATGCATCTAAAAGCAAAACGATAACTGAAACAACAGTTCAAGTTCAAGTTATTGGAAGTGTTATGGATGAAGTGAACAACGAATCATTGGCAGGTGCCTCTATCTTGATAGATGGCGTTAAGCATTATTCTGATCTTGACGGTAACTTTGTAGTGAAAAATCTTGCACCCGGAAAACATCAGATTGTTGTGGAACTAATTTCATACGAAACAAAATCTATGGATATAAACGTACAAAAAGATACTAAAATTAATGTTGGTTTGGTTCAAAAATAGCAAAATCAATTTTTCATTTACTCACTATGAGTCTTTATTCAGGTACAGATGTGAATCTGTACCTTTTTTTGTTTCCATCTTTTCAAATTGATTAAAAAAGAATGAATATAGTATCTTTTTATATATATAATTGAGATAATACTTTCAATTGATTATTTATTACTACATTTGTAAACCGTTTGCACATTAAACGATGATTTTTATTTACAAATTTCTTTTTTTACACTTTAATTAATTAGTTAATTGACTTATGAAGACTGTAGAGGTTATTAATGATCTTAAAAGACGTTTCCCTTATGAACCTGAATATTTACAAGCTGTTCAGGAAGTGTTAGAATCTATTGAAGATGTTTATAACGAACATCCTGAATTCGAGAAATCAAATCTTATTGAAAGATTAGTTATTCCTGATAAAATTACTTCATTCAGGGTTACTTGGTTTGATGATAAAGGTAATGTAAAAACTAATATGGGTTATCGTATTCAACATAACAATGCTATTGGTCCGTATAAAGGGGGAATTCGTTTTCATTCATCTGTAAACCTTTCAATTCTAAAATTCTTAGCTTTTGAGCAAACATTTAAAAACGCTTTAACCACTTTACCAATGGGTGGTGCAAAAGGTGGCTCGGATTTCTCTCCCAGAGGTAAGTCTGATACTGAAATCATGAGATTTTGCCAAGCTTTTGTAGAAGGTCTTTGGAAAGTTATTGGTCCTGACACGGATGTTCCCGCCGGTGATATTGGTGTAGGAGGACGTGAAGTTGGTTACATGTTTGGAAAATATAAAAAATTAGCTGGTGAGTTTACTGGAACATTTACCGGAAAAGGTCGTGAATTCGGTGGTTCTCTTATACGTCCGGAAGCTACTGGATACGGAAATGTTTATTTTCTTCTAGAAATGTTGAAGACAAAGAATATTGATATTAAAGGTAAAAAATGTCTGATTTCCGGATCTGGAAATGTGGCTCAATATACATGTGAGAAATTAATAGAGTTAGGAGCAATTCCTGTGTCCATGTCCGATTCGGATGGATATATATATGATTCTGAAGGGATTACAGAGGAAAAACTTGAATTTATTAAGGATCTTAAAAACAATTACCGCGGACGAATTAGCGAATATGCCGAAGAGTATAATTGTAAATATGTTGCCGGTGCTCGTCCATGGAATGAAAAGGCTGATATCGCATTACCATCTGCAACACAAAATGAGATTGATGGTGATGACGCGAAACATTTGATTGCAAATGGAGTATTTGCCGTTTCGGAAGGAGCAAATATGCCTTCAACTCCTGAAGCGACCGAAGTCTTTTTAAATAATAAATTACTCTATGCACCCGGTAAAGCAGCTAATGCAGGTGGTGTTTCTGTATCAGGTCTTGAGATGACCCAGAATTCGGAACGTTTAAGCTGGACATCTGAGCAAGTAGACGACAAACTTAAATGGATAATGTCCAACATTCACGAAAATTGCGTAAAATACGGTACAGAATCCGATGGATATATTAATTATGTTAAAGGAGCAAACATCGCCGGATTTATGAAAGTCGCAAAAGCAATTATGGCCCAAGGTGTTCTTTAATTTAGATAATATTTTTTTATTTGTGAGATTTGATTAATTTTGCAGTCCGATTAGTTAGACAACTAATGGAATAAAAAAATAAGGACGGTCGAGTAGCTCAGCTGGATAGAGCAACAGCCTTCTAAGCTGTGGGTCTTGGGTTCGAATCCCAACTCGATCACTATAAAAAAAGCACTTATCGATTTTATCGGTAAGTGTTTTTTTATTTTTTTATACATTTAATTAATTATAATACTATTTTGCCATACCTCTCAAAAATTAATTCTAGATGTAGCGACTTTTTAATGTAAGTTTAGTGATAAAATGTAATATTTAGCGCTAAAATTCTTTCAAAAATGAAATTTAACTAGAAAAATAAGTCATTTTTGTTTTTATATTCAAAATTAAGTTATATTTGCAGTACTTATTTAATACTAAGATTGAATAAAATTTGTTTCAATGACTTTATTTTTTTGAAGATTGATTATAATTAAAATAGTGTTTAATTTAAATGGTGAGTTTATGAAAAGAAAACTAATGTTGTTTTTGTCTTTATTTCTTCTTGGAATAGGGACGATAGTAGCTCAAACACAAGTACGTGGTACTGTTGTTGATGAAGCCGGGGAACCGGTGATAGGTGCTACTATTCAAATTAAAGGTACATCTCAAGGTGCAATTACTGACGCTGATGGTAATTTTATTTTAACAGCACCTACCAGAGGGACTTTGGTGGTTTCTTATGTTGGATATATTTCACAAGAGGTTGCTGTTAGTTCTAATGTGAGAATAACACTTGCGGAGGATGTTTCACAACTCCAAGAGGTTGTTATTACAGCAATGGGTATTACAAGAGAGAAAAAGTCTTTAGGTTATGGTCTCTCTTCTGTTTCAGGTGACGAAATCGCTAAATCGCAAACTATCAATCCTATGATGGCTTTATCAGGGAAAATTGCAGGGTTGGAAGTTTCTTCAGCAGCAAACCCCGGTGGTACACAGAACGTGGCAATTCGTGGTTTCAGTTCATTCGGAAATAATCAACCTTTATATGTTGTTGATGGTGTTCCTATTACCAATGCACAGAACCGTTCAGGAGACAACTTGAATTCTCAAACTGACTTTGGTTCAGGTATCAATGCTTTGAATCCTAATGATATAGAAAATATTACTGTTCTTAAAGGTTCTGCAGCTTCTGCGTTGTACGGATCTCGTGCTGCTCAGGGTGTAATCATGATCACTACTAAATCAGGAAAAAACACCAATGGAGAATTACAAATAGCTTACGATGGTGGTATAACCGTTCAAGAAATCGGACGTATTCCTAATGAACAACAAATGTTTGGTCAAGGCTGGAGTGGCGATCGCGCATTAGATGAAAACGGAAGTTGGGGTGCACCTTTTGACGGAAAAGACAGAGTATGGGGAAACATTGTTGAGAATAGTCAACAAGTTAAACCATATGTATATCTGAATAATCGTATTCGCGATTTTTATGATTATGGAATCGGTTATAATAACGCTCTTTCTTTTACAGGAGGTAATGATAAAACAAAATTTCATGCTTCTTTATCTCAAAACTCTGTTGATGGACCAATTCCTACAGATGATGATTCTTACAGACGTTATACAATAGCTTCTAATGCATCTCATAAAGCTAAAAAATTAACTATCAGTACATCAATAAATTTTAGTTCAGAAAAAAATGAGGCTTCTCCAACCGGACAAGATAATTCAATTTATCGTTCATTGAATGAAATTGGAACTGACGTTTCAATTGTAGATTTGAAAGATCTTACTAATAAATTCAATAATAAAGATAATTATTTCACTCCTTATGGAATGAATCCATATTATATTTTGGACATAAAAGAAGCAATTCAAAACAAGTATAAATTCTTTGGTAAATTGCAGTTTGATTATGATATTTTAGATAATCTGAAATTGACCTATCGTTTTGGTGGTGATTATGAATCAACTATAGCTGATACTCATTTTGATGCCATTACATTCACACCGGGATCTCCTAATGAAGGAAGTTCAAATGCAAATCCGGGAACTTATGCTCAAACAAGGAGACAAAGAATCCAGGTAAACCATGATTTGATTCTTAATTATAATGAACGATTCGGAGATTTTTCATTGAATGCTTTAATGGGAGTGAACACAAATGAGCAATCTTATAATGCAATCGGTGGAGAAATTTCTTCAATAGATATTCCCGGGTTCTATGATTTTACAAATTCTTTGAGTCCTTCAACTGCAACTCAGGTATCAAATCTATATCGCTTATGGGGTATGTATGTAAATGCTGATTTAGGTTTTCGTGATTATTTATATTTAACGCTGACAGGTAGAAACGACCATTCTTCTACATTACCAGTAGGTAAAAATTCATATTTCTATCCTAGTGCAATGTTAAGTTTTATTGCTACTGATTATCTTAAAACAAAGGGCGTAGATACCGGAGTTCTTGACTTTGCAAAACTTAGAATGTCATATGGTCGTACAGGAAAAGATGCCGGTTTTTATGCTGTATATGACAGACTTGTTGCTGCAGGAATTACAAATCCAGGATATCCAAATATTGATAATCTGATTTTTCCTTTGGGAGGTGTAAATGCTTATTCGGTTTCTAATACTGCTGGTAATATAAATCTTCAACCTGAGTTGACAGATGAGTTTGAAGCAGGAGTTGACTTAGCGTTCTTTAAGAATCGCCTAGGTTTGGATTTCTCATATTATAGCAAAATGACTAAAGGTTTGATTGCTACTCTTCCTATTGATCCATCAACAGGTTATACATCCCAAATTTCTAATTTAGGTGATGTTCGAAATCATGGTATCGAATTACTTTTAACTTTGGTTCCAGTAAAAACTAAAGACTTTACCTGGGATATTTCATACAACTTTACGAAAAACTATAATGAAGTGATGCGTTTGGATGTACCTGAAGTATTTTTAGGTGGTTTTGGAGGACTTGGAATATATGCTGTTGAGGGAATGCCTATTGGACAATATAAGTCTCAGCAAGCTCTTAAGGTAATGGTTGATGGTGTTGAAAGTACTATTGTTGATGGAAATGGAAATCCTCAACCTACACCAAATGAAGAATTCTTAGGTGAAGACATCAACGAAAAATTCCGCATGGGATTAACAAATACTTTTACCTATAAGGGTCTTTCACTTTCAGGAACATTTGATTTACGTTATGGCGGTTCAATCTTCAGTTATACAAAAGATTATATGCAATGGGTTGGTAGTGGTCCTGAAACTGTTTATAACGATCGTAATCCATTTATTATTCCTAATTCAGTGGTAGATAATGGAGATGGAACTTACAGTGAAAATTCAACACCGGTTAATCCAACCGCTTTCCATACATTCTACAGCAATGGAGGTTTTAAATATACTGATCATGCTGTAATCGATCGTTCATATTTGAAACTGAGAAATGTTAGTTTAGCATATGAATTGCCTAAGAGTTTAACTAATCGTCTCAATGTAAACAGCATTCGCGCTTCTGTAACAGCTTCTAACTTGTTGCTTTGGACACCTGCTGAAAATCAATATATCGATCCTGAGGTTACTACTTTTGGAAATAATATAGAAGCCAGATTCGGTGAGTTTGGAGTGAATCCTCCATATCAAACCTATGTATTTGGGTTAAGTATTTCATTTTAATTATTATTAAATATCAGACATTATGAAAAGTAAACTATTAATTATATTATCTGCATTTATCATGCTTTTCACAGCAAGTAGTTGCAGCGATTGGCTTGATGTGAATCACGACCCAAATGCTCTTGAAGAAATTCCTGATGCAAAAGTATTGCTGCCTGCTGCTGAAATGGGTATTGCAAACAATTTGATGGGTTGGGATTTTGGATTTGGTGGTGCTTATTGGGTTGAATATTGGACACAGTCTTATACTGCATCTCAGTTTAAATCACTTTGTGAATATCTTCCGCAAGAATTTAATACTACTTATCAGTCGTTAATGAGAGAACCGATGACTGATTTAAAGCGAATCAAAGCAATGTCTGCAGAAGATGAAAATAAGGGATATTATTTTATTGCCGAAGCGTTATCTATCTTCACATGGCAAATTATCACCGATGTTTGGGGTGACATGCCTTATACTGAAGCGCTAAGAGGAGATGAAGGTCTTTTAAGTCCAGTGCAAGATAAAGGTGAAGATATATATGCTGACTTGATGAAGCGTGTAGATGCTTTACTTGCAACAGATTTAAGTAAGTCATATATAGATGCAAAATTTGATTACATCTATAAAGGTGATTTAACCGCATGGTATAAGTTTGCGAATGCTCTAAAGTTAAAACTGATGTTGAGAGTTTCTCAAACATCTCAATATAATAATGCAACAGTTTTAAGCTTTGTTCAAACAGCTGATTTGTTAACTTCAAGTGCAAAAATTCCGGGCACAGTTTGGAATGATGCAATGGAAGGAAAACGTCATCCAATGAGAGAATTTCAAGAGGGTGGTGCAAATTATTTTTCAACAAATGTGATTGCATCAAAAAATTTCATTGATTATTTAAGTATAAATAATGATCCTCGTCGTGCAAAACTATTCACGGGTACAAAAGGTGCTTTTTTTGGTGATTTTGATTCCAAAGAAGATTCTGATGGAAATGGAACCACAGATGATAAAGAAACTTATGCAAAAGTTAATTTTGCTGGAAATATGGATTTAATGTTAATGTCTGATTGGGAAGTGAATTTTTACATTTCTGAAGTCTATGCACGTGCTTCTCAACTTGAAAAAGCAAAAGATTTTTATGAAAAAGGTGTGACTGCTTCGTTAGCTCAAAACGGTATTACATCTACAGATATTATTGGTGATGAAGGTTATGCAGCATGGGTAAATGGAACTGTAGAAGAAAATATCAAGCAGATTGCAATGCAAAAATGGGTTGCAAATGCAAATTATCAGCATATTGAATCTTTTCTGGAAAGAAACAGAACAAAGTATCCTTCAGTAAATGATATTGACATTGCAGCAAATAGAACTACCGCAAATGCAGACTTTCCGGCTGGAGACTTAACAATATCTGTCAAGGGAAGAGCCTTATTAAATGGAAATCTTCCAGCATCTCCTTTATATCCCAGTTCTTATATGTTTAGAAATACAAATGCACCAGCTCAAAAAGCAAATGTAGGTGAAAAGGTATGGTGGAACGTAAAATCTGGAAAATAAATTTAATAATTAGACAATATAACAATATGAAAAAAAATTTATTATACTTATCGATTTTACTGACCTCTCTTATTTTTTGTTCTTGTGAAAAGGAAACGGAAGGTATTTCAAGTACTATTGATATTGAATTATTTGGAGGTCAATTGATGCTAGTTGCAGTTGATGAACCGTTTGTTGATCCCGGTGTAGAAGCTAAATACAAAGGAGTTGATATCACGAATTCAATTACAAAAACAGGAACTGTAGATTATAATACAGTAGGTATTTACACAATAGATTATACATATATAAATGATGATGGAGTTGCGACAACCAGAACCAGAACGGTGATAGTTTGTGATCCTTCAATCACCACAGATATTTCCGGAGATTATTTGACTGTTACAGGTACTTACAGAAAAACTGCTGCTGGTGCAATAGTGAATTATCCTGGTTTTAAAGTATCTATCACTAAAATCGCACCGGGATTTTTCGAAATATCTGATTTCTTAGGAGGTTATTATGATCAACGTGCAAAATATGGAATAGCATATGCTTGTTCAGGATATGTACAATTGAATGCTGATAACACTTTATCGTTATTATCAAGTTCAATTCTTCCATGGCAAGATACTATTGATGGAATAGGTATTGCTAAATATAATCCTACTGATGGTTCAGTAAGTTGGGCTGCAGATTATGCAGCGATGAAGTTTTATGTAGTACTTAATAAATAATTAGAATATGAAAAAAATATTTTATTTAATAGGTTTAGTCTTTACTGTTATATGTTTTTCTTCATGTCAAGAAGAACTTGAGAATTGGTATAGTGAAACAGCATCATATGATGGTAGATTTGTTGTATCAACCACTTGTGATGAATATTCAAGTGATAATTCAACAATTGCAGATGGTCTTGAATTGATGTTTTATAATTCTGCAAAAAATGTAATTAATGATATCTGGTTGGATACTGAAGTTGCAGGTTTACCTATAAAAGGCAATTTTGAAGTAACGGGAAATTCTTCTGAATTCAAAGCAGATGAAATTGCCAAAAACGTTTCAAGTAATACCTTCTATATGTTCACTCCAACAGGTAGTTTAGCCTCATTTACCCAAGCTAATGCAACGGGTTATTATGGTGCTCCAAAATCTGCCGGAATTTTAATTGATGGAGTTCAACTTTATTCACGAATCAGTCTTTTAGAAGGAAAAATTATTCCAAAAGCTGCAACAAGCATAGGTGGAAATACAGCTGATAGCGTATATGTAAAAACAATAATTCATAGTGATTATGTTAATATAGAGAGCTATCAAACACCTGCTACAGACTGGAAAGTACCAGGTGTTGCTGAATTTGCTTGGAGGGTAAAAAGCGGAAGCAATACTCCTGCACCAGGTGAGGATTGGGATGAACATTGGACACTTAGTGGTTATCGCTATACAGGTATGCCTGAAGATCGTTAATTTACGATACTACAATAATTGAAAACCTGCTCAAACGAGCAGGTTTTTTTTATTCT
>JBAYZS010000076.1:0-8744 GCA_041672395.1 Dysgonamonadaceae bacterium
AAACGACTTCCTTCACGCAGCCATTCTCACCCTTGAAAGAGAGTGTATTCAGCAGCCATCGTCGGCTACATCCCTCTTCATGCGAGGAGGAGGTTTTTAAGATTTGTGGGAAAGGATGAGGCCATGGTGTAGCCGGGTTTTTACCGATTGGCGGTTGAGGCATGATTTCAATCTGCATCACGCTTTTTGCCCCCTGTCTGATAGAGGTACCAACACAGTCGGATCCGGTATCTCCACCTCCGATCACCAGAACATCCTTGTCTTTTGCAGATATTCTTTCTGTAGAAACTGCCTCTTCGCCCTGGAGTATTCGTATCTCCTGCGACAGAAAATCCATTGCGAAGTAGATCCCTTTCAGCTCCCTTCCATCGAGTGCGATGTCTCTTGGCTTACCAGCTCCCACGGCCAGGCAAACAGCATCATATTCAATCATGATCTGACTTCCCGGAATATCCCTGCCGATTTCGGTATTGGTCACAAATTCAACACCTTCTTCCATTAGCAGTTTCAGACGTCGGTCGATTATATACTTGCTCAGCTTAAAATTGGGGATTCCATACCGGAGTAAACCGCCGGGCTTGTTATCTTTTTCAAATACCGTCACATAATGTCCTTTACTGTTGAGCTGCTGAGCTACCGCAAGTCCTGCCGGCCCCGAGCCAATGATAGCCACCTTCTTGCCTGTGCGATGCTTGGGCGGACGAGCTTTGATCATCCCTTCCATAAAAGCCACCTCTGTCACCGATGCCTCATTTTCACGAATAGTCACCGGCGCATCGTGCAGGGCCAGGACACACGATTTCTCACAAGGTGCGGGACAGATGCGTCCGGTAAACTCCGGAAAATTGTTTGTTTCGTGCAACACTTCCACTCCTCTTTTCCAGTCACCTCTGTAAATATAATCCTGCCATTCGGGCATTTTGTTGCCCAGAGGGCAAGCCCAGTGGCAGAAAGGAACACCGCAGTCCATGCAACGAGAGCCCTGTTGTTTACGGTCTTCCCTGTTCAATGTTTGTTCTACCTCGGCGTAATCATGTATTCTTTCGCTTACGAGACGATAGCCGGCTTCTTTTCTCGGTATCGTCATAAATGCTTTTGGATTTCCCATATTTTCTGATGTTTGGATCCTTAAAAAGATCCCATTAATAATCTCTTTCTACCACGGCTATTTTCCTGTTCAGTTCTGCCATTTTCTTTTCCTGCAGCACCTTCTTGTACTCAATGGGTACCACTTTAATGAACTTCTCTACATATTCGTTCCAGTTATCGAGAATACGCTTTGCCTGTTCACTATTGGTGTATTGCAGATGTTTGGAGATAAGGTTTTTCAGTTCCCTTGCATCGGAGAGATCTTCCACCAGTGACAGCTCAACCATTTCCATGTTACAATAATAATCGAAGTCGTTCTTTGCATTGAGTACATAGGCAACACCGCCACTCATGCCCGCTGCAAAATTTCGTCCGGTGCTACCCAGTACTACTACGCAGCCTCCAGTCATATATTCGCAGCAGTGATCACCTGCGCCCTCCACTACAGCGATGGCACCTGAGTTGCGCACACAAAATCGTTCTCCCGCAATGCCGTTGATGTATACTTCACCAGCCGTGGCACCGTAGAGCGATGTGTTGCCGCAGATAATATTCTCTTCCGGTTTGAACGTACTTCCTTTAGGTGGTGTCACGATGATCCGTCCCCCCGATAACCCTTTTCCGAGGTAATCGTTGGTGTCGCCGTGAAGATAAAAAGTAATTCCGTGCACGAGGAAAGCGCCGAAGCTCTGACCAGCCGATCCTTCAAAGTAGGCCGACAAGGTGTTATCAGGCATCCCCGCCTGTCCGTAACGTCTGGCTATTTCGCCGGAAAGCATTGCGCCGGTGGTCCTGTCAGTATTTTTGATTTTCGATTTGATAGTGACAGGTTGCAGATAATCGATTGCAGGACGTGCCTCAGTCATTAATTTCCTATCCAATACATCGTCGATCTTGTGATGCTGCCCTCCCGTTCGTCGGATAGCAAAAATGTTTGCCTCATCGGGGTAACATGTAATTCTTGAGAGGTCTATTTTTTCAGTTTTGGGTAGGGCTGGAAAGTGCTTCCGATCCAACAAGTCGGCTCTGCCCACGATCTCCTCCAGTGATCTGAATCCCATCTCCGCCAGTTGTTCCCGTGTATCCTGCGCCAAAAAGCGGAAGAAATTTATAACATATTCATAGCGCCCCATAAAACGTTTGCGCAACGCTTCATCTTGTGTGGCCACTCCTACCGGGCAAGTGTTGAGGTGACATTTGCGCATCATCACACACCCTAGTACAATGAGGGCACTTGTGGCAAAGCCGAACTCTTCGGCCCCGAGCATGGCGGCGATCACGATGTCGCGGCCCGTTTTTAACTGACCGTCGGTCTGAAGTGTCACCTTCCCGCGTAAGTTATTCAGGACCAGTGTCTGTTGAGTCTCTGCCAGTCCGATTTCGAGCGGCAAACCAGCATGCTTGATAGAACTGGCCGGGCTAGCACCTGTACCTCCTTCCGAACCACTGATCACTATCAGATCTGCTTTGGCCTTGGCTACCCCTGCGGCAATGGTACCCACGCCACTCTCCGACACCAGTTTCACACTCACTACGGCGGTCGGGTTCACATTTTTAAGATCAAAGATAAGTTGCGCCAGGTCTTCAATAGAATAGATATCGTGGTGCGGAGGTGGGGATATGAGTGAGATGCCGGGAATTGAATGTCGTGTTTTGGCAATGATGTTATCCACTTTGTAACCAGGCAGTTGCCCCCCCTCTCCCGGTTTTGCACCCTGGGCAATCTTTATCTGGAGTTCATCAGCGTTCACAAGGTACTCAGTGGTGACGCCGAATCTACCGGAAGCAACCTGTTTGATAGCACTTCTTCGCGATAATCCGTCCTCCTGCGGTTTGAACCGTTCGGGATCTTCCCCTCCTTCGCCGGTGTTGCTGCGACCACCTATAATATTCATAGCAATAGCAAGCGCCTCATGAGCTTCTTTGCTGATAGAACCATAAGACATGGCACCGGTACAGAATCGTTTCATAATCATTTCCACCGGTTCCACTTCCGAAATATCGATAGGATTGCGTCTGTAATCGAGCAAGTTTCGGATAAATGCAGGCCTCTCTTTCTCATTGACCAGCGCTGTATACTCCTTGAACAAGAGGTAATTCGCTGTTTTTGTAGCGATTTGCAAGCGGGATATGCACTCCGGATTCCACGCATGATCAACTCCCTCAATCCGGTAGGCGTAGTTTCCCAAGTTTTTCAACCGGAAGGGTTCGTTGTTCTCTTCCCCGAAAGCTTCGGAGAAAGGTTGCAGCACTTCGCGAGCAATATCTTCCATATCTATCCCTTCTATCTTAGAAGAGATCCCCTTAAAATAGTTATTCATTACAGACGAGGAAATACCGAGTGCTTCGAAGATATGTGCACCGCGATAACTCCTGAGGGTGGAGTTACCCATTTTGGAGAGCACCTTGAGTAATCCCTTATTGATTGATTTGATGTAGTTTTTTTTTGCCGTATCGAAGTCGAGTTGTATCTCTCCCGACTTAACCTGCTGCGACAGCACCGCAAAAACCAGATATGGATTCACTACGTTGGCACCGAAGCCGAAAAGAAGTGCGAAATGCATTACCTCCCTTGGCTCGGCACTCTCCACCACTATATCTATCTGCATCCGTTTTCTTTTTTCCACCAAATAGAGATGTACTGCTGAAGTGGCCAACAGCGATGGAATAGGTGCATTTTGTGGATTTACACCCCTGTCACTGAGGATGATATAGTTTTTGCCGTCGTCTACCGCTTTTTCCACGGAGCGACACAGATTGTCCACCGCTTCTTTCAATCCAGCAGCACCCCTCCCGGGGTCAAAGAGCATGGGAATCACCGCAGTAGAGAATCCTTTGTAGCGAAGGTTCAACAGAATATCGAACTGCGTATTGGTAAGGATAGGGCTTTTTATTTTTACGATGCCGGATAGTGCGGGAATCTCCTCGAGCAGGTTTTGATGAATGGCCCCCAGGTATCCGGTAAGCGACATCACCAGTTCCTCGCGTATAGGATCGATGGGCGGGTTGGTGACCTGTGCAAATTGTTGTCGGAAATAATTGAACAACCGTTGCGGTTTATCGGACAAAGCAGCCAGTGTCACATCATTTCCCATGGAGAATATCGGCTCCTTGCCTTCCATCGCCATGGGCTTGATCAATATTTCGAGATCTTCCACAGAGTATCCAAAAGCCTTTAACAGTGTTTCATAATTCACCACATCATTGTTCACACTTCTTCCCGAGGAGATGTCATCGAGATTCACGCAGTTTTTATTGAGCCATGCACGATACGGGAAAGCGTTTGCCAGCTCTTCTTTCAGTTCATTATCGGAGAAGATCTTCCCGGTGATCGTATCCACGATGATCATCTTTCCCGGTTTGAGTCTTCCCCGTGCTTTGATATTGGCAGCATCGAACTCAATGGTGCCGGTTTCAGAAGCAATGATCATTATATCGTCGTGGGTGATGGTATAGCGTGCGGGACGAAGCCCGTTTCTGTCGAGCATGCCGCCCGCGTAGCGTCCGTCGCTAAAGATAAGCGTGGCCGGTCCGTCCCACGGTTCCATCAGCATGCTATGGTACTCGTAAAATGCTTTCAGCTCGTCGGAGATTGGATTTTTATCGTTGAAGCTCTCGGGTACCAGCATTGCCATTGCATGCGGCAGCGACTTACCTGACATCACAAGAAACTCCAGCAAATTGTCCACTGAGGCGCTGTCGCTCATTCGTGGCTGCACAATAGGGTATAGAGGCGACAAGTCCCCCAGTAGATCCGACTTCAGCACACTTTCGCGGCTCTGCATCCACTGACGATTGCCGCGAATGGTGTTGATCTCGCCGTTGTGGGCCAGCATGCGGAAAGGCTGTGCAAGGTCCCATGTGGGAAACGTATTGGTACTAAAACGGGAGTGAACCAACGCTATCCTGCTAGAGAAATTGGGATCAGAGAGATCGGGGAAATACATCCTGAGCTGTAAAGACGACAGCATCCCTTTGTAAATCATCTGTCGGGTAGAGAGGCTCACTATATAGAAGCTTCGCTCTTCCGCCATCTTCGTGCCGGAAAGTGCCTTTTCAACTTTCTTTCGCCACACATAAAGCTTTCTTTCTAATTCATCGGGAGTCCCTTCACCGGAGATAAACAATTGTTTGATGACCGGTTCGTGGGAAAGTGCTATTTCTCCCAGGCAATCGCTGTGCACGGGTACATCGCGGATAAAAAGTAAGGAAAGGTTTTCTTCCAACGCTTTTTCCCTAATCATTTGCACACAAAAAGCCTGCTCATCCTTTTCTTGAGGAAGAAAAACAAGCCCAGTGCCGTATCTTCCTTCCTCTGGTACGTCAATTCCCTGTAAAAGAATGAACTCATGCGGAATCTGCACTAGTATACCCGCACCGTCACCCGTGATATTATCGGCGCTCTCCGCACCCCGGTGGACCATGTTCTCGAGCACCTGCAGTCCTTTTTCGACGATAGCGTGCGATTTCTCACCGTTCAGTGTCATCGCAAGACCAACGCCACAGGCATCATGTTCTTGTTGAAAGGAGTAGAGCGACTTTTTCTCGTACTGCCGGATACGACTGAAGATATTATTTTTGTCCATAGTTTAATTTTTCTGTTGATATTGCACTTTAACTGATAAATAGCAGCTCGCGATATTTCGGCAGCGTCCACATCTGATTATCCACAATCAGTTCCAGTTTGTCCACGTGATAACGGATTACATTGAAATAACTTACCACCGTGTCGTGGTAAGCTACTGCCTTGTCGCGTGCTTCCTCAAGTTTGTTGCCCACTTTTCGGGCATCAATCATATCATCCACATTTGATTTTATTGCTGAGATATGATCAGCGATTTCTTCGATGAGTGAGGCATCTTCTTTTGATAATTTATCCGCCTTCTCTTTATCGAAGACGACCCTCATCTTGTAGAGGTTGTCGAGCAACATAGACTGGTACTCCGTAGCCACAGGAATAATGTGATTCATACAGAGATCACCCAATACGCGTGCTTCAATCTGAATTTTCTTGGTGTAGGTTTCCCATTTCACTTCATTGCGTGCATGAAGTTCTTTTTTGTTCAACACGCCAATACTTTCAAACATCTCCACCGTTTGATCCGATGTATATGCATCGTAGATGACCGGTACGCTTGTTTCACAGTCGAGTCCGCGTCTCAGGGCTTCATCTTTCCATTCGTCACTGTAACCGTTTCCTTCAAACTGGATGGGTTTCGATGCTTTGATGTAAAGGCGAAGGGTATCAAAGATGGCCTGTTCCTTTTTCATTCCTTTTTTCATCTTCGTGTCGATTTCCTTTTTAAAATCCATCAACTGAGCGGCAACAACGGCATTCAGTGCCGTCATGGCCGATGAACAGTTGGCCGATGAGCCCACCGCTCTGAACTCAAAGCGGTTACCGGTAAAAGCGAACGGAGAGGTACGGTTTCTGTCTGTATTATCGATCAGTACCTCCGGAATGTGTGAAACACCCAATTTCATCTTTTTCAATTCATCCACAGTGATATCATCGTCTTCCGAACTATGTTCTATTTTATCGAGCACAGCCGATAGCTGCTTTCCGAGGAAAACAGAGATAATAGCGGGAGGAGCTTCGTTTGCACCCAGCCTGTGCGCATTGTTGGCCGACATAATGGAAGCCTTTATCAGAGCATTATGTTTGTATACAGCCATCAGGGTATTTACCAGGAATGTGACGAACAACAGGTTTTCATTAGCAGTTTTTCCCGGTGTAAACAGGCCGATTCCAGTATCGGTACAGAGCGACCAGTTGTTATGCTTTCCCGAGCCATTTATTCCGGCGAAAGGTTTTTCATGCAACAGTACTTTGAAATGGTGCTTAGCAGCAATCTTGTGCATTAGCGACATCACCAGCAGGTTCTGGTCGACCGCCAGATTGGTTTCCCCAAAAATAGGCGCCATCTCAAACTGGTTGGGAGCCACCTCGTTGTGGCGGGTCTTCAGTGGAATACCGTACTTGTAGGCTTCAAACTCCACTTCGCGCATGAATGCAGCCACACGCGGAGGAATTGCACCGAAATAATGGTCTTCGAGCTGTTGATTTTTGGCGCTTTCATGCCCCATCAGTGTGCGATCGGTCAGGCTCAGATCGGGTCGGGCATCATACAAAGCTTGGTCTACCAGAAAATATTCCTGTTCCCATCCCAGATAAGAGTATACTTTCTTCACATCAGGATAAAGAAGTTTACATACCTCTACTGCAGCTTTGTCCAAAGCTGAAAGCGTTTTCAAAAGTGGAGTCTTGTAATCTAGCGCTTCACCCGTATAAGAAATGAAAACAGTGGGAATACAGAGCGTATCGTCAATAATGAATGCCGGAGAAGAGGGATCCCATGCGGTATATCCTCTCGCTTCGAAGGTGTTGCGTATGCCACCGCTGGGAAAGCTTGAAGCATCAGGTTCCTGTTGAGCTAACAGTTTGCCTGAGAAACGCTCGATAATGGCTCCGTCGGGGCCGTTTACATAATCAATGAATGAATCGTGTTTTTCCGCTGTTCCTTCCGTGAGAGGTTGAAACCAGTGAGTGTAATGGGTTGCTCCCATCTCTATCGCCCACATCTTCATGCCGGCTGCCACGTGATCGGCAATTTCACGATGCAGTGTGGTACCCTGATCGATCGCTTCGAGTACTGTTTTCATTGTTTCTTTCGAAAGATATTTCGACATCTGCGTTCTGTTGAACACATTTTTCCCGTAATACTCCGAAGGTAATTGATCGGGAACGTCAATCTCGACGGGTACTCTTTTTGACGCTTCTACTACAGCTTTAAATCGTAATGTTGACATATTAAACGTTTTTTTATTGTGGATATTCTGATAACCAGTTTTTAGATGAATTGCAAAACAACTCGGGCGCAAATATAATCACTTTGTTTTAATTACAAAACTTTTACAAGATATTTGTTACTTTTTTCTTTGTATATAATCATATTGATCTTATTTTAAGATTTTAAATATCAAATGAACATTAAACAAAATCAATGTATTTGTTGGTTTCTATATGTATTTTTAGTTGATTAAAAATGACAGGAATGATTTGAAAAGAAAAACATCTTAAAAAATAGTGTTTTACAAATAAATTAACTAAACTTGCAATTAAGATTTATTTTATTCTAATAGATGAGCACTCAACTATAAACGAAAAAATGGGATTAAATCAGTTTTTTTATTTTCCTACTATTTCCGGATTGATATTTTGAGTTAGTAATCAATTACTTTTCATAAATTTACCCATAAATTCAAACATTATCTTTTTCAACAAATATAAAAACACATAATGGCATCTGTTAATTACAAAACAATTGAGAAAAAACTACAACTACTAAAAAATGGTATCGATCCAGATGAAATTGGTTATACTATACTATCTGCATTTGGCACAACTGATACTTATATAAATCGCTACAAATCATGTAAGGGAAATTTTTTCAAACCAGTATGCATTGATGGAGATGACACTTGCAATAATTCTCAAGTCAAAGGGATTCTCTTAAAGAAAAGTTTAGCATACCAAGCCACATCAACTTTAAATCTTACCAGTACACTGGAGTCAATGAAGTCAGATGAGAATATTGCCAAACAAAAAGCACGTATTCTTGTAGTAAGCGATGGAAAAACACTACTAGCTTATG
>JBAYZS010000077.1:0-8659 GCA_041672395.1 Dysgonamonadaceae bacterium
AGAGCCCAGGCACGTCATCCCAAGAGTAGCCTCATGGCGATTCCTACGATTATAAGATTGCTTTACAGTACTGCAATCAGAATTAGCGAAGCATTAAATATAAAGATGAAAGACATCAACTTCAAAAGGCATGTCATAGTCTTGAACAAAACGAAAAATGGATCGCAGAGGTTGGCACCTATAAATAGATCCATGGAAACCGTGATAAGGCAATACCTTGAATATCGGGACAGGATCGGACTGTCTAACTTAGCCTCACCAGAATCTTATTTGTTCGTGTCCACTTTAGGAAACCAATGCAAAAGAGACACTATTTATCGCTGGTTTGAGATCGTAAGGGAAAAAGCCGGGATACCGTACAAGGGGAACCATGAAGGGCCCAGGATTCACGATATCCGGCATACTGCATGTGTGTCCATTCCCTTGTTAAAATGCTTGCATCAGGAACAGATATTTACTGTTATCTACCAATGCTGTCCATGTTCATGGGGCATAAAAATATTTATGACACGGAAACATACTTGAGGTTGACCCGGGAGCATTATCCAGACTTGATGAAAATGGATGCGTCAGTAATATCTGGGATAACCAAAGTACTATCTCGTTCACTAATAATTAAAACAAATGGAAACATATAAAGATTTTGCATTTGCTCTTCAATGCTTCTTTCAGGATTACCTGGTAAAAGAATGTGGGGCAAGCCATAATACAATCAGGTCTTACAGGGATACTTTCGTGCAATTTATTGATTTTATGCATATCCAATATAAAACTTCCCCGGATAAAATAACATTTGGAACAATCAATAAAGACGTGATCCTTGATTTTCTTGAATGGCTTCACAATAACAGGAAATGTGGTTCGCGAACCCGAAACCAACGCTACGCGGCCATACGTTCGTTTTTTAAATACATGCTTTATGTTGATCCTGTCCACCTGTCCCAATGGAAAATTATATGTTCCTTAAAACTGGCAAGGGAAGAGAAAGGTACTATAAAATACCTGAGTGTCAATGGTGTGGAATGTCTATTAGAACAAGCCAATTTGAAGACACGCAAAGGACGTCGTGACCTTACGATGTTGTCTCTTCTGTACAATAGTGGGGCACGCGTACAAGAACTGATAGACCTCACTCCTTTATCAGTAAGGAAAATCAAGCCTTATTATATTGAACTCATTGGCAAGGGGGCCAAAAAGCGTATTGTCCCCATAGAAGAAACAATGATGAAACTTCTGATATCCTATATGGAGGAAAATAGATTGAATATGCCAGGGATGGAGCATCATCCATTGTTCTTCAATGCCTGGGGGAGCAAGCTGACTAATCCCGGTATAACATATATACTGCAAAAATACGTGGTTGAAGCCAAGAAAGCAGAGCCAGAGCTAATACCTCAAAATATTAGCCCACATATATTAAGGCATTCTCGTGCTATGCATCTTTTACAAGCCGGAGTGAACTTGGTTTATATCCGTGACATACTAGGGCACGTTTCTATACAAACAACGGAAATTTATGCTCGAGCCGACTCAAAATGTAAACAGATCGCGTTAGAAAAGGCATACGAGGATATAGGCATAAAAGAACCTGAAATTAAAAATTGGGAAAAAGATCCAAAATTGAAGTTATTCCTCAAGAGCCTTTGCTAATCAAGGATATTATTATCAAAAGTAATTTTTCAAAGTAACTCATATAACTTGTTGAATAATAGGCAAAGTTTTATAACCGCTTTGGATAATCGGATACTTTGGATAATACCTGTTATCAAAAGCTTTTGATAACAGGTAATTTTTTCTTCCAAGGGCAAGAGGACGTATACTGTTTTCGGCCATATTGTTGTCAATGCGATAACGGCCGTCAAGATGATAACGCGAGAGGCGATGATAGATGTCATAGGGTATATTTGATCGCTTTTCCCATTCGCCCCTTGGGCATCACATGAGGATATTCTCTTACCAACCATTTTTCGAAGGAGACCATGATGGGATAAGATAGTCTTTCTCGCAGATCGGCTCGCTCCGGGTATGACAGATTTTTATCATCTGCCTCTCTTTCGACGGCATAAAGTAATCCAATCTGCTCCAAGGCGTACTCTGCCCGGGGTTTATCTTCTTTGAGTGCCTCTTCAAATTTTCGCAGGACATGAGCCCAGCAGCCTAAAGGAAGCACTCCTTTCTTGTCTTCGTAAACTTTATAGGCTTCGTAACCATCGGTCTGAAGCGCTCCACGGAAGTCTTTCAACAATGGAAGAACAACCTTTTGGGCACGTGAACCCTTATCGTAATGAAAAAAGACCAGAGGTTCCATCACGCTGCGAACCATCCAGATATATCCTTTGACTGCTTTATGCTTCTCTTCATTAACAACGGGCAGCGTAGTTTCGTCCACTTGGATGTAATCGGAGGCAAGCACCATCTCTTTTAGTCTGTAGTAAAGGGGACGGAGCAGGTCGGCTGTCTCCTTGAACCAGTCATTTACAGTGGTTGCGGGAAGACTAACCCCCATTTGCTTCAGCATCTGAATCTGACGATAAAAAGGAAGATGATACACATATTTTCCAACCATCAGCTCGGCTAAAAGCGTGGCTCCTGCATAGCTGCGTGCTATGGGCTGATAAATGGCCGGGAGTTTTGCTATGACAATGGATGAAGCCTCTTGTGATTGTTTATTCTTTTTTACATATTTATGACGAATAATCCTTCGTACGTAGCATTTACCGGGTTCGTGCTCCAGAACTTCCGTTACTTCAGGGTCCAGTTCCGTCCAGTCCTGCAGGTTTTGGATTGATTCCTCAGGGTAAAGATGTTCCTCTATACGCGCAAGATCTTCGGATAAGGGATTGCGCACAGGCTTTCTTCTTATCTTTTCCTTTTCTCGTCTCTGCCTGAACGATACGATCTCTTTTTGAGCTTCTTCGACCAACTTTTGTTCTTCAGGCAACAGGTCAAGTCCTTCAAAGTCTATGGCACGCTGGCGGGGATCTTCTTTAATAAAACGCTCACTGGATTGACCCCACACACGTCTTTTGAGGTATACAACCTGACTTTCCAATGAGACAATCTTTTCATTTTGGCGGGCAATGGTTTGTTCATAGCCGGATTTTAATGCATCAACATCTGTGCGATCTTCCAGCTTGCCTTTCAAAAGACTGTTCTCCTTATATAAACGATCGCATCTGTCCAGAAGGATATTCAAAAGTTCATTTGTTGTTTCAGGAGGTTTCGGCATCTGTATCTTTTCATTATAATGAGAGTAAAGATACGGATTATCTACAACATATGCAAGATAATAATAGACTAATTTCGTTTATTTATGCGGGTTTCCAACGTTTTTTCTGTTTGTGTTTTTTAGGATCTAGACCCTGCACCATAAGCATTAGATTTTGCCAGGAGAACGGATGAGATTGCTCGTTTTCATCAAAACCGGGAAGCGTAAAAGTTCCTTCTTCCAGTTTGAGATGATAGATAACCAATCCGCCACCTTCCATATGCAAAGCCTTCAGACTTGTCAAATGGCGGTTGATAAAAATAAAGACATCTCCACTTCTTATATCCTGTCTCATGTGATCATTTACCAAACCGCTAAGCGTGTAAAAACCTTTTCGCATATCAGCAGGAAAAGGATAGAGGTAATAGCGCATCGAATCGTTCAAATTAAACATAACTACAGAGATAAAAGGATGAGTGATTGTAGTTTTTTAATCTCAGTAGTGGCAGGTATGCGAACCATTATACCGTTGGGATAAACGATCTCCATCATATCAGATGATGGCAGATGATTTGCCCGGGAAGGTTTCTCAAAGCAGTTAGCTTTGCTCATAGATGTTCCACCTGAATTGAAAACAATGGGAACAAAACCTGAAGGAGGTGTTGACTTCCTCTCTAAAGTCTTATGTTTATTTCGCCAGTAATAAAACTTGTTCTCAGCAATGCCCTCATTCCTGCAAAAGTACTTTATGCATAATCCGCTGGATTTATAGCGTTCATACATACTTTCAAAATCTTGTAAGTTCCACATATCTCTTTTTTTAAGCAAAGATATGGAGACTTAAAGTCTCGTTGGAACGTGGTTCACCGAATGGTTACATTAAAATGAAAGTAAAGAAGAAAAAAATCGACATTTCTTCAAGGAGGGAGTTTAATATTAATTTAACCTAATTACCTTACCCCTGCAAAAAAGAAATAACTTTTAGAAGATTTTTCAAAATCAACAACTATAAAGGAGTGGAAACTCAGAAATCAACATCAGAATAATTATTAATCTTATGGTCAAGACGATATTAAATAGTTTTTAAGCTTTAAAAAAAACAGAAAGAGAATGAATATATAAAATTATAATTGTGTTTAAAGTCTTGACTATCTTATTAGATTTCAACATTGATTAGTTTTCTGATTTGTTTAGCAGTTTCAAACTAGATAATAACTTGCATTAAATTAAAATTTCCATGGATTATTTTCATAACCAATTAAAAAAGACCAACTGTTTAGTTGGTCTTTTCGTGATCCGCCTGGGGCTCGAACCCAGGACCCCATCCTTAAAAGGGATGTGCTCTACCTTCTGAGCTAGCGAATCATCCTAAGTACTTTCTTACAAAAGCGAGTGCAAAGATACATCTTAAGTTTTAAAATTCCAAGATTTAAACGGATAAAATTGTATCTTTTTGAAATTAATTTTATAACTTATTAATATCGATAATGTTCTGCTTTGAAAGGTCCCCCGACAGAAACACCTATATAATTGGCTTGTTTTGGTGTAAGAACCGTTAGTCTTACTCCTATTTGCGCTAGATGTAAACGGGCTACTTCTTCATCCAAATGCTTTGGTAAACGGTAAACACCGACTTCGTAATTATTTTTCCAAAGATCAATTTGAGCCAAAGTTTGATTTGTAAAAGAATTGCTCATCACAAATGAGGGATGACCAGTTGCGCAACCTAAATTAACCAACCTTCCTTCTGCAAGTAGAAAAATAGAATTTCCTGCAGGAAAGATATATTTATCGACTTGAGGTTTAATATTCACATGTTTTATGCCAGGAAATTTAACCAGTTTATCTACTTGAATTTCATTATCAAAGTGACCAATATTGCAGACAATTGATTGATCTTTCATTTCTTGTAAATGTTCGATAGTGATTACATCGCAATTTCCCGTAGTCGTTACAAAAATATTGCCTTCTTTTACTGCTTCTTCCATTGTTGTTACTTCAAAACCTTCCATAGCTGCTTGTAATGCACAGATAGGATCTATTTCTGTAACTATAACTCTTGCTCCATAAGAACGCATAGAAATAGCACAGCCTTTTCCTACATCACCATAACCTAAAACAACAACAACTTTTCCAGC
Source organism: Dysgonamonadaceae bacterium (assembly GCA_041672395.1). Taxonomy (GTDB): domain Bacteria; phylum Bacteroidota; class Bacteroidia; order Bacteroidales; family Dysgonomonadaceae; genus UBA5287. Next base: position 5,347 of record JBAYZS010000077.1, read on the forward strand.
AATCATTACATCTGTAGCACGTTTAATACCATCAGCAAGTGACTCACGACAACCATAAAGATTATCGAATTTTGATTTTGTGACTGAATCATTTACATTGATAGCTGGTACTAATAATTCATTTTTCTCCATCATCTGATATAAACGATGTACACCAGTAGTTGTCTCTTCGGAGATTCCTTTCAAATCAGCAACCGTTCTATGCCAACGATTTTTATCTTCTTTCAAAATACGGTTTAATGTATCAATTATTGTCTGTTCCTCATTATTGCTGCCTTTTTGATTAATTGTTTCGGGATTATTTTCAGTTCTATAACCCATATGAACAAGTAAAGATGCATCTCCTCCATCATCCACAATCAAATTAGGACCTTTTCCATCAGGAAAACGAAGCGCCATATCTGTGCACCACCAGTATTCCTTTAATGACTCACCTTTCCAAGCAAATACAGGAATACCTGCTGTGGCAATTGCAGCTGCAGCATGATCTTGAGTAGAAAAAATATTACAACTTGCCCATCTTACATCGGCACCTAATTTTACTAATGTTTCAATCAATACCGCTGTTTGAATAGTCATATGGAGAGAGCCCATGATTCGCGCTCCTTTGAGTGGTTTATTGTCTCCATATTTTTGTCTTAATGCCATTAAACCAGGCATCTCATGCTCAGCTATTTCAATTTCTTTTCGACCAAATTCAGCAAGTGAAATATCTGCAACTTTATAGGGTAATTTTTTTGATAAGTAAGTACTCATAATTTAGTATTATTATGTTTTTATTAAACTTACAAAGATACAACATTTATAGAAACTTTTTATCTTTGATATATTTTAGGATTAAAAACAAGGAAATGAGAATTTACTACACTAAACATATTCCATTAAAAGGTTTCAGTGCAATTAATCTTTTCGGAGTAATCTTTGCAAGGAATGATTTTTTTCCTCTTTCGAAAAAGATTATATACCATGAATCAATCCATGCCTGCCAGATAAAAGAAATGTTGTTCGTGTTTTTTTATGTTTGGTATTTGTTGGAATGGTTGATTCGTTTATTAATTTACAAAGATGGTATAAAAGCATATAAAAATATTTGTTTTGAACGAGAAGCATATGAAAACGACGAGAATAGAAGTTATTTGAACAATCGTAGACACTGGACGTTTCTTAAATATTTAAGATAAGTTGAAAATCATAGATATTTATGTGGAAATTTATTTTATATATATTCTTAATGCTCACTTTAAGCTCATTTAATCAAGAAAAGAAAAACTCATTGCATTCAAAAGAGCACATAAAAAATCAATCAACAGAAAAAATGAAATATAACAAATTGACAAATGCAGAAGAAAGAGTTATTCAGTTTAGGGAAACTGAAAGACCTTTTTCAGGTGAATATTTAAACAATAAAAAAGCAGGTACTTATATTTGCAAACGCTGTGATACTCCACTTTTTCGATCATCGGATAAGTTTGATGCTCATTGTGGTTGGCCTTCTTTTGATGATGAAATTGAAGGAGGAGTAAAACGAGTTAATAATGCTGATGGAATTCGTACAGAAATTGTCTGCATGAATTGTGGAGCTCACTTAGGACATGTATTCTTAAATGAAGGATATACGACTAAGCAAACACGACATTGCGTGAACTCTATTTCTCTGAAATTTATACCAAACATAAATAATTCAGTTAACAAAGTATATTTCGCTTCTGGATGTTTTTGGGGAACTGAATATTTTTTCATGAAAGCCCCTGGGGTGGTGAGAACACGGGTTGGTTTTATGGGAGGAGATGTTGAAAATCCTACTTATGAACAGGTCTGCCAGAAAAATACTGAACACTTTGAATGTACTGAAGTGGAATATGATCCGAAAAAAACATCATATGAGGATTTATTGAAACTTTTTTTCGAAACTCATGACTTTACTCAAACAAATGGCCAAGGCCCTGATATAGGTCCGCAGTATAAATCTTGCATTTTCTATTCATCACCTAAAGAAAAACAAATAGCAGAAAAATATATTGATATTTTAAACAAAGGGGGATACAAAGTTGCGACAATACTTAAACCATCTTCAAAATTTTGGGTAGCAGAAGACTTTCATCAAGAATATTATAAACACAAAGGAGGAAGACCTTATTGCCATAAGTATAATAAAATATTCATTTAGAGACTTTTTAAAAGTTGAAAAAACGAACAAAAAATTATGTTTAGTGTTTATAGAAAAATATTGTTTAAATATATGTTACTAAAGTTGTTATTAAATTAATCAAAAAAATATGAAAACATTAAGTGTATTTTCTGTTCTATTATTTGCTCTTGCAGTATGTATGACTTCCTGTGGACCTAAAGATTTAGACATTCAAAAAACTGTTCAAACAAATCTTTCAGCTATGCCAGAAGCTGTTAATGTTGCTGTTACTGTAATTGATGGTGAAGTTACTTTAACAGGTAATGTAACCGATGACGCAACAAAAGCTATTGTAGAAAGTTCTGTTGCTGGTATTAAAAATGTAAAATCAGTTGTAAACAACCTTGAAATTGTGGCACCTACGCCTGATTTCACAGAACTAGACTCAATTATCACTAGTAGCTTAACCGACGCGTTGAAAGATCATTCGACTGTCTCAGCTACAGTTAAAGAAGGAGTAATCACATTGACTGGAGATATAAAAAAAACTGAACTACCCATTTTGATGCAGAAATTATCGGCTTTGAACCCTGTTAAAATTGACAATACTAGTCTGACAGTTAAATAAAAACATTATGGAATTAACAAACAAATACAAAGAACTAATCGATATTGCTAAACAATATGATATAACTGTTAGCGAAATAGGAAATGTTTTAAAAATTGATGGTGTATTACCATCAGCTGATATTAAGAACAAAATGTGGGAAATTTATGACAAAATTGACCCAAATTTCAGAAGTGGCGACCTAATTCTTGATGTAAAAGTGAGCGCTCAGATAGGAGGAAAAGTAAAAGTTATTACTCAATCAGGCAACCTAAATATCCGTAAAGGTCCAGGAACAGATCAGCCAATTGTTGGAAAAGCTGCACATCATGATATTATTACATTAGTAGGAAAAGCAAATGAACAATGGTGGTTAGTTCGTGATAACGATGGTGAAGAAGGATATGCTTTTGCTCAATATCTTGAACCTGTTCGGGATTAAAACAAGTGATTGACTAGTCCTAAATAACCGTTACAGGTTTTTACAAAACTAGTTGTTTTTATCCACAAGTTTGAAGGTTAACCTTCAAACTTGTGGATTTCTTTTTATAGGTGCGTATTTTAATATGGCTCTGTTC
>JBAYZS010000078.1:0-8235 GCA_041672395.1 Dysgonamonadaceae bacterium
AGATTCAGATAATACCTGGATTGCTCCTTTTGATCGGATTGATGTTGATGAGATTGCCGGAAGTATTTTTCTGCTTCTGCATATTGTCCGTTTTCCTGATATGCTACACCAATATTTTGTTTCAAAAGACCTTGTAGTATGTTATCATTAGTACTTTCAGCTATATTCAGCCCTCTTTGAAAATAATAAAAAGCACTATCGGGTTTCTTGTCCAATAGGTACATTCGTCCTACTGCGCCCAAGCTATAGGACTCCTTTTCTGGATGTTCTTTGTAGAGTTGTGCTGCAGCTTTATAGTTTTCCAGTGCTTTGTTATATAATCCCTGTTGCACGAATAAATCTCCAATGTTATATTGAATCAGTCCTTGCAATGCAAAGTCGGTTGTTTTGGCAGCATAAGCTTCAGCTTCTTTGTAGTGTTGTATAGCATCCTCTATGTCGTCTCTCTCGCGATACAAACATCCGCTGTAAAACCAAGCAAGTGCTGCTATGTGGGGCTTTTTGTCTCTCGTGGAAAAGTAATCACGTGCCTTGAAAATCAGAGTGTCCTCTTCTATCGGACGATAAGTTTTGTACTTGGCTTGTGTACGTGTTACCAGGTAACGCATATAATTATCATTATTTAGGCTCTTTTCGGGATAGAAAATAGAATCAATCAGTTGCATCGCACTATCAGGGTTGCTTTCTACAAGTCTCTGTGCTTCTGTTAATAGCTTGGTTGATTCTGACTGGGGATTACAGGCTACGAAGAAATAAGTTGTGATAGTAATAGAGATTATAGTAATTAAGGTACGCATAATTTGTGACTGTGGTCTGTTTATTTAATTAGGTCAAAGATAGCAATTTTCGTTGATGGAAGATTAAAATGTGTTATCATTTCACCTTAATTTGAAGGTACTAATACCTAATATTTTAAAAAAAAGAGTGTACCCTTCACTTATTTATATATTCTTCATTTTTAATATTTTAATATGCCGGAATTTTATTTGATTTTGTTTTCATTGTTCCTTTTTCCAGAACAATTATTTGATAATAATCGTGTCTATGCGGTTTGTTGGAATCATAAAATGGAACATGGTTAATATATTCCATGTTAAATGCAATGCAAGGTTTCTGAAAAGCCTCAAAATAATCTTCCAGTTTATAGGTAGGTATTATGTCTATATTCATATTCGTCAAGTTTAAGTATCTTATGAACCAAAACATTGAAAACTCCAGTATCAAAAATACATAATATTTTCCGGTATCAATAGACAAAAAAACATTTTTAATAGTTAAAGAATTGAATAAATGAAAAGGTTATAAAATGAAATTCAAATCCACAAAATCGAATGAATGATAGGGTATAATCTTTTTTCTTATTCTGGGCAGATAAATCTCGTAATAGATAACGAATCAGATAGTATATGCGAACTCGAAAAGCAATTTGAAATTTAAAGTCAATCTAAAATGATATTTTGCAAATATGACTCATAAGGTTTTATAACTAATGTATCAAACGGGGTAATGATTAAAAATAAACCGCTTATTACAGAATGGGTTTGTATTGTCAAATTAGAGTTAATAATAAGGATATCGAGGATCCTCTGCATCAGCATTATATCGTTTTTTATATCGAAACGTAATAACATATGGGACAAAGGATTCAATTATACCGGTACCGTTTTTGATATTGGAATATACCGGCACAGGTTCAACCAAAAAATTTCCATTGGTAGCATTTGATCTACTAGCTGATGTAATATACTGATACATGCCTTTTGTCATAGTTGCTATTTCAACCCTAAGTTCAACTTCTGCTTCATTTATTGATTCTTCCTGCATCACTCCGTTTATATATGTTTTCCTATCTATCAGGTCATGAAACCGAAAATCAAAAAAAAGATCCCTTCCATCAACAAACCGATCACTAAAGAGATTTTTTACCATGTGGGAGTATCCCCCGAAAAGTTCCTCTTCAAGAAAACTGGCATGATCAGGATCAATTTGTTCCAACAATTCATCTATTCCTAAATCAACAAACATCGAAAGTATCCTACCGTCTTCCAGGTAGAAGTACTTCTGCCCCTTTACAAAATAATAATTCTCTTCAGATGCATGCTCTGTCATTTTTAGCTCTAAACTACCATTCCAGAATACTTGCCTTATTTCTTTTTCTCCTGCAGTGTTTCCTCCCATGGTACTTATCATTGTTGAAGAGTCAGTAATTATAATAAGCGGCTTCCGAGGAATAATAGTTTCGCCCCAGATAGCATCAAAGCCATCCACTCTTGCCTCTACGCGTATAATATCATTGGAAATGGGATAATATGTTCCACTGTAAACCCCATCACCTATATGCGATAGCTGTTCTTTATATTCACTGTTTACATATAATGAAACAGAAGCATCCTTGACAACCGGAGGAACTTCATCAAGCATTTTTCCAAGCATAAATCTGCTCTCTGAAATCTGTACCGAAATTACCGAGTCGGGTGTAAGGAAACCGTTCATTACTAAAACAGGATCGATGATTTTACCCGAGAATTCAATCTCCTTTTCGCAGGCTGTCCAGCATAACGGCATGATTAATAACAATGCAAAAAGATTTCTTCTCATCATATTTAAAATTGAATGTTATAGCTAATGGATGGAATTATTGTGAAAAGTGTCGCCTGTTTTAATACCTTTTTCCCATTTTCCTCCCACACTGACACATAGAATGGGTTCATCCTATTATAAGCATTATAAATACTGATATTCCATGTGCGATGATTTCCTCTACTCGTATCTTTATGGAAATTGATACCTAAATCAAGCCGGTGATAGTTGGGGTAACGGAAATTATTTCGGCTATTTATATATGGATAAGTATTGGGGTCCCAAAAGTTTCGGTCATAGGTTGGAGAATCAGCTGCCCTGTATTCATGAGAACTCAGAGTGGCAGTATTGCCTGTAGTGAACACCCATGAAGCAGACACATCTATTTTTTCCGAAAACTTATGTAAAGCGGTAATATTTATATCGTGTCGGCGATCATATTTGGCAGGAAAAGAATGACCGTAATTCAGCACATTACCCAAACGTTCAAATATTCGATCGGCTTTCGACCATGTATATCCAATCCAGCCAGTGGTATTTCCGAACGAACGCTGTGCAAGAAATTCTACTCCGTAAGCAACTCCACGCCCTATGCTGACCTTATCTTCCCAGTTGGCAGAAGTTCCCATAAAAGATGCGCCTTCTTTATATTCTAAAAGGTTATTCATAGTCTTGTAATAACTTTCAATTGAAAAGTTAGCGATATTTTTCAAAGAATAAAAAAACCCTACAGCATATTGGTGCGATTGCATCGGTGGAATATTTTTTGTAGAAGGAACCCACAAATCAGTAGGAAAACTCACCGTACTGGTAGATAACATGTGAGTATACTGGTTCATATAAGCATAACCGGCTTTAATCGATAAATCATCACTCAACAAAAAGCGGGTACTAATACGTGGCTGCAGCGAATAGTAATTTCTGTTCTGAACATGAAATGACGAAAAGTGTAGTCCAAGATTTATTTTCAATAACCGGTTGACAGGAAAATTATCTTCAAAATATGCCGCTGTTTCATGAGCAAACACACGGGGACTTCCTAAAACGGTATCCAAAGGTTGCTCCACAATATTACCACCTTGAAATTTCATAGATGTTACATCGGGTGTAAAAGTATGGTAGGTATAAGCAGCTCCAAACTTTACATCATGCCCGGTTGTCGGTTTATAATCGAAATCGCTTTTAAGAGTCCAGTCCCTGATACCCGACTTGTAAGTCAACCCTGACTCTTCGTCACCCTGACTACTGCCAAGTGAAGAACGGTAACGGGTAAAAGATGCCGTGGTATTCATAAACAGTTTATTATTTAGGTTGCGATTCCACCGGAGTGCTGCTATAGCGTTGCCCCAATCCCAATTGACATTCATGTTTGGCTTACTGTTACCGTAATAAATGGCGTCAACTCCCCTGTATAGACTTAGGTAAAGTTTATCCTTGTCTGACACTTTATGGGTAATTTTAGCATTCATGTCATAGAAATAGTAGCCTGCATTATTTATACCGCCACTTCCTGAATTTGCCAATATAAACGGTTTAAGAAGTAAATCGAAATATGTTCTGCGAAGTGACACATTAAATGTGGTTTTTTCCTTTATAATTGGCCCTTCCAGTTGCAGTTTTAATGAAATTAATCCTACACCCACACTCCCTCTGATTTTCTTATCATCCCCATCCTTCATATGCACATCAACCACCGACGAGAGTTTTCCGCCGAATCGTGCAGGAAAACTACCTTTATAAAGTGTTACGTTTTTCAGTGCATCACTATTGAAAACCGAGAAAAAACCAAGCATGTGGTTCGCATTATATAAGAGGACGCCATCAAGAAGCAACAGATTTTGATCAGGACCACCACCACGAACGTAAAGACCGGCTGATCCTTCTGTACCGGATTGAACGCCGGGGAGAAGCTGCAACACTTTGATCATATCATTCTCACCAAATAATGAGGGGATATTCTTAATTTGTGTTACAGGTATTTCTACAGCACTCATTTGAGCTTTCCCCACTCCAGAGCTCGAATGGTTCCCGATCACCATCACTTCTTCAAGCATATTGCTTAAATCCAAATCGATGTGCAGAATAGTATCACTATTCAACAAAAATGTATGTTCTTCATTATGGTAACCTACATAAGAATAATTGATTGACACCTCTCCAGCAGGCAGAGTTATCGAGTAATAACCGTAGTTATTGGTCTCGCTGCCCCTGGCAGATAATGTATCGAATACAGTAGCAGACAACAGGGGTTCACCATTAACCGCATCAGTAATATAACCACTCACTGTATAACTTTGTGAATTAACATAATAGGGAATAACGGACAAAAACAAAAAAATAATACAGTTTCTCATTACAATTTAAAACTGGTATCCAATTCTGAAACTAATTGTTGAATTTTCATCAGGAAATTGGGGTATTACAATATCAGGATTTCCACGACTGCTTACTGTTGATTCGTTCTTTATTTTTAGCAGTTCATAAGAAACTGACAAAGAGATAGAGCGTTTTTCAGATACTTTATAGTTAACACCTATTGCCGGAGAAATGAAAAGCCCGGCATTATGATCTGTGTGTACTGAATAAGAAGTGTCTTCATCAAAATCAGTCATCAAATATGCCGAGTTTCCTGAACCTAACCCGTATCCTATTTTTAAATTAAAAAAAGGATTTAAAGTTTTGTATCTGTCCATTTTATATGTCCCATGAATAAATATTGGAATACTAAGTCGAGGTTCAGTTTCGGTATGTAACATTACACCTGCACCTATTCCTAAAGCCAAGAACTGATTAAAGTTGTAAAATGGGGATACTAATAATTGTGTTGCATTCGACTGGTTGCTATTTATTTTTAATCCATATCCCAGTTCTAAATTAACCCCCATTTTTTTATTTACTGACTCCTGAGAATAACTATTATAGCAAACAGCCATTCCATAAATTATTAAAATTAAAATTGTTTTTTTCATAATATACAAAGATCAGACTAATTGCTAAAAATGTCAAAAGAAACCCAAATTCCTACACTTTCAAACCGTGCAGATTGGATTAATGATACTGGATATAGGTTAAATTTGGCAGTTGGATTGAAGGTTAAAGGAGAAAAACCTTTTCTGAAGGCGAAGTTGGGATCTCCATCAGCTGGTACAGGTGCATTTATATCCCTTGATCCAAAACCTAATATTCCACTCGAACTATAATTATACCATATTCCTAAGAAGTTCTTAGCCCTAAAGCTCATTCTTATTTCCATATTTACTATCCACTGGTTATCCATTTGAAGAACAACTTTATCCCAATTTAGTTCAAATCTCCTGTTACCTGCACTATTGTATATGACTTCACCTTGTCTAACCCATTTTTCATTACTTTGTAAATTATCTACATTAAGTGTGTTTTCTTCTGTTTGATCAACGTCCGGGAAAGTTCTTCCTAGCTTTTCTAATTGTTCATAAGTAGAAATATCTTTCATATTTATTTTCTTGTCGCCGATTATTACATATCCATCAACATTAAGCAACTTAGCAAGTGTTTCATCAGTTACGGGTAAATATACAGCATAGTCATCTTTATGTTCTGGAAAATATAAACTAGAAAATCTTTTCTTAAATTCTTCATAACCACCTTCCCTTTCATAATATGAAACAGCAACATCTAATGCTTCTTCGTATGTATCATATAGAGATTTAAAACCTTTAATGTCAGTTGCCAGGTCTGAAGTTTGTAGATATAGCTCAATTGAACCCATTCTGGTTTTATTTTTTTCATTATTTTTCATTTCTAAAATTATACTTTTTAACTCAGATTCATTCTCAAAAGATAACATTCCATCTTCGACATTAATCAGATGACTTAGAAAATTGACAGTTTGATCAGCAGTTTCTTTATTTTGCGTTAGATCATCTATTTTTTCATTAGTACAAGAATTCATAATAGTAACTATAATTAATCCCATTACAGTTAAAAATGTAATAAAGCATTCTTTTTTGTTTGTTTTCATAAAGATTCTTTTTAAATAAGTTATTTTTAAATATATTATTAAAACATAATAAGCAATATGTATTACTTATTATTTCATATTAGATAATTCACTACACAAAGATTGTCTGTATTCAAGTTAAATCTCAAAATCACCAGATAGTTGCCCACTTTCGTTACTAAACGTGATTGTATATATCCCTGAGGGTAAACCCAATAGTGGAATAAATAATTGATTTTGTATCGATGTATTTACCATGGTATTATATACTGCATCACCAGTGTTATTAGTGATAGCAACCAACAGATTTCCGACATTCATATGAAACATGGATATAATAATATTGCCCTGCAACTCGCACGTTACTAAATCACTTATGGAACGAAGCCTCGGTCCCGGATCTAAATCTCCTATTAAATCTATCGGATCCGTTTCAAATATTTCTTCACTGTTGTTATAACCAATTATGCCACTATTTACTACAAGTGGAAAAAACAACCATCCAATAAAAAGTACACTAAATAATTTTTTTTTCATTTTTTCATTATTTTCTGTTAAGAATAATATGCCATAAACATACATATTCCATTTTATATGTGAAATAGAATATTGAAAGGTACAAACTTTTAACTAAATTCATAGTGGTAAGCGTCTGATAAACAGCACGCGTTGAAATGCTGTTACAATAAGATACAATATTTTAACGAATCAAATCCTGAGTGTTTATAGCAAAACAGAGTGGTAGCTGGGCCCAACCTTTTTATTGAGGTTGGTCCGTGCCTTGTAAATAGTATGTTCACTTAGGTTTAGTAGAAAAGCTATTTCCCTCACACTTAGACCTGCGTTCGATAGAAGACAAACGTTATATTCAGTCTCTGATAGTTGAATCTGTTGTTGATTTATAAAATGTAGTGTTTCGGGATAGAGATCTTCCACTACTTGTATTATTTCCTTCCATGGTGTTTTTGAGTTATTATTGAACAGTATTTTAGTTAATTTATCAAACAACATTTGATGTCTTTTTTGATCTTTCTCGTTCATAGTGTATTTCAGTTGCACCATTTTTTTTAGTATATCCAGTTTCCACTGCAATGATTCTTTCAATAGTGTTTCTTTTGACAGATTATCTTTCTCTGCTTTCAATAAATCTTTGTTGGTTGCATGCAATGTGAGTACATTATTTTGCATTTTAATCTTTGCTGTTCTTTCCTTTATCATTTTTCTAAAAACAAACAGAAAAGCTATTGCGACGACCAGCAATATACCCATTACCAGTATTAGTCTTTGTTGAAAACGGATAAAACGTCTGTTATAGAGGTTTTGCTGTTGCTCGAAATTGTATTTCTGCTCTATTTCGAAGACAGTTTGGTTTTTCTGGTCTTCCATAGTGTGCTTAAGACTGTTTATGAGTTTGTTTTGAAAATTTAAAGCTTCTGTGTTGTTGCCATTAGAAGTCTCCCATTCAGCCAGATAATTGTAGGCACTTATTTTTATGCTTTTATTTTTCGATAGTTCGACGCTATTCTTTAACTTTTCGGTATATAAGACAGCTGAATCTTGTTGTCCCATTTGATAATATAATTTAGCAAGATTCAGATAATACCTGGATTGCTCCTTTTGATCGGATTGATGTTGATGAGATTGCCGGAAGTATTTTTCTGCTTCTGCATATTGTC
>JBAYZS010000079.1:0-8199 GCA_041672395.1 Dysgonamonadaceae bacterium
ACAACTTTAATAACAGCTTTGTCGATACCACGTTTCAAATCCATTGGGTTTGCACCTGCGGTAACATTCTTTAAACCAACACTAATAATAGATTGAGCCAACACGGTTGCGGTTGTTGTTCCGTCACCGGCATCGTCATTTGTTTTAGAAGCTACTTCTTTAACCAGCTGAGCACCCATATTTTCAAATGCATCTTCTAGTTCAATTTCTTTTGCAACTGTTACACCGTCTTTTGTGATTTGAGGAGCACCGTATTTCTTATCAAGAATAACGTTTCTTCCTTTTGGTCCTAGGGTTACTTTAACTGCATCGGCCAATTGATCTACTCCTTTTTTAAGAAGATCGCGGGCTTCCATTTCAAATTTTATTTCTTTTGCCATAATATAATGTAAATTTTATGTTTTTATTTTTTTTAATTCAAAATTGCCAAAATATCCGATTGGCGCATGATGATATATTTTACATCATCCAATTCAATTTCTGTACCTGCGTATTTTCCGTAAAGTACAGTATCGCCTTCTTTTACTACCATTTCTTCATCTTTTGTTCCATTACCAATGGCGAGAACTTTACCTTTTAATGGTTTTTCTTTTGCTGAATCAGGAATAATGATTCCACTTGCTGTTTTTTCTTCTGCTTCGACAGGTTTAACAAGCACTCTGTCTGCTAATGGTTTGATATTCATACTCTTTAATTTTAAAATTAATGTTATATTATTATAATATTGTTAATAGTTTGAAATAACATAAATGACTTTGCGAATTCTGTGCCAAAATTAATTTTCCAATGATTTTCTTCCTTTTTTTCTCGTTTTTATTTTTCGACTGACAAAATTTCAGGCCGATGTCACATCTTTTGATGGTCTCACTCTCCTCTCACTATGGTCTCACTAAACTTTCACAAAAAACCAACAAAAAAAGCAAATAGCCGACTTACGAGTATCATTATATTTTATTGAATTAAACCGCTATCAAGGAATTTTATGAAATAACGTGCCCGTGGCTTGAGCTGTTGGCATAACAATCATATCGTTGATATTTACATGTTCGGGACGGGAAACGCAGAACCAAATACATTCGGCAATGTCATCAGCTACAAGATTTTCGAAACCATCATATACTCTGTCGGCACGTGCTTGATCACCATGAAAACGTACCAGCGAGAACTCAGTCTCTACTGCCCCGGGACAAATTTGCGTGACTTTAATGTTATATCGAAGCATATCAATACGCATTGCTTTGGTGAGCGCATCAACAGCATGTTTGGTAGCACAATAGACGTTTCCGCTTGGATAGACTTCTTTTCCGGCAATGGAGCCAATGTTTATGATATGACCTCTTTTGCGGACTGTCATATGGGGCGACAAGGTTTTGGTGACATATAATAGTCCTTTTATATTGGTGTCGATCATCCGGTCCCAATCGTCTGTATCGCCATCTTGAAGCGCACTTAATCCTGCTGCCAAGCCGGCGTTATTGACCAATACATCTATCTGTTGCCATTCTTCGGGTAGATTGCCTAAATTCTTTTTCACCTCTTCTTGGTTGCGTACATCAAAACACAAAGAAAGTACACGGACGTTCATTTCTTTAAGTTCTTTCTCTAACTCCTGTAAACGATCACAACGGCGACCGGTGATAATGATATCAAAACCGTTCTGCGCGAGTTTGAGCGAAGTGGCGCGACCAATTCCGGATGTCGCTCCTGTAATTACAGCTATTTTCTTCATTATTTTTATTTTTTTTGTAATACCAAAATTATATAAAATATGATTCAGACATCATGATTAGATGAAAAAAATGTACTTTTACAGTTCGAGGACATAAACGACTCCCGTATGAAATTATGAAAGATGAATTTGTGACTGTAAAAAGATTTTATTTTGCTGCTGAAGTACCCGTTTTACAATCGTATATGGAGATGCTTGGTATTCCGATTTATATGAAAAATCTCATAGCAAATCAGGCTACTTACATGATTGGGGATATTGAAATGCAGGTGGCAACTGAGGATTATGAACGGGCAAAAAACGCACTTATTGAAGGGGGATTTGCATCGGAGACAGATTTCACTGAATAAAATATATGAATTGACAATGCTGGAAAAAACTGCTAAAAATAGAGAATACAGATTTGTACTCATTGCTCTGATTTTAGTTTTTGGTGCGCTAATTAGTTATGAGCTAAGGATTTACATGAGCGGATTCCTGGGGGCATGCACACTTTATGTCCTGTTAAGGGTTCAGATGGTTTGGCTGACTGAAAAGCTTAAATTAAAAAAGGGTCTTAGTGCGACACTTATCGTACTTGAATCGTTCTTTTTCTTTTTAATTCCGATAACAGGTATGGTCTTTTTGGGAATTGATGTTGCACAAAATATCAATATCGACTTTGAGGGTATCAGAGATTCTATCCTGATTTTTGTTGAAGATATAGAGACACGTTTCAACATTAGTATATTCAATGTGGAAAACATTGCTTCTTCTATCCCAAAATGGAGCGGAGATCTTGTGGGTACTATTGCTGAAAGTACTTATTCAATGGTAATCAATTCTTTTATTATTGTGTTTGTACTTTATTTTATGTTAGTGAATTACAAGGACTTTGAGATAACAATAAGAGAGATATTACCTTTCAGCTCAATCAATAAACAGAAGTTCCTTAGTGAATCTAAGTCGATTGTACAGGCTAATGCGGTGGGCATTCCGCTGGTTGGCATTCTGCAAGGCGGCATTGCTTACTGCGGTTATGTTTTGTTTGGACTGGAAAATCCGGCTTTATGGGCCATTGTCACCATTGTTTTGAGCATTCTTCCAATTGTTGGAAGTGGATTAATATGGGTACCTGCCGGAGCATTTTTTATATTGCAAGGCGACTATGTAAATGGCTTGGGACTGTTGTTTTATGGGTTAGTGATAATGGGCGGGAGTGATTATATTATCAGATTACTGATTTCGAAAAAGCTTGCAAATATTCATCCATTGATTACTGTTTTGGGTGTGCTGATAGGTATTCCTATGTTTGGCTTTTGGGGTGTTATCTTTGGACCACTGATTATCTCATTGTTTATGTTGTTTTTTAATATGTATAGACGGGACTATATTCCCGGTTCGTCAGCACAAATAAACGTAACTACTGAATATAAAGAAAAAAGAATAAGGTTTTCACGAAAAATACGAATGAGAAAGGGTAAAAATGATGATAAATAAATCTTACACTATTGCATTCTTCATTCTCCTTTTTTTAGCGGGATGCAGCAATAAAGGGAAAAATAGTGATAGTAATTCATCTTTTTCTGAAGCTTCTTCTACTATCGTACTAAAGCATGCTAAAGGTTTCAATATCAACCATTTTGAAGACTATACAAAAGTAACAATAAACAACCCATGGTCTGAGAGTGGAGCTTATGTTGTTTACTATTTATATAAGGATGATTCAACGAGTGTTCCCACGAATGGGTATAAGATACAAATACCCATCAAATCGCTGGTGGTGAACACTTTCTCGTACTTTGAGTTTCTAGATCAGCTGGACGAATTGGATAAGGTGAAGGGTGTCACGGATGGTTTTAGGATTTATAATCCTGAAATACTTGAAGGAATAAAGAATAAAACGATATCGGACTTGGGCGATCCTTTTCATCCCAACTTTGAAAAAACGCTGGAAATCAGACCTGATGTCATTGTAAAATCTGCTTATAATCAAATGGATATCCAAAATGAGCGAAAGGTTAACGTCAATATCCCGGTGATTTATACGCTTGAATGGATGGAGAATTCACCATTAGCTCGAGCGGAATGGATAAAGTTGATTGCTGCTTTTTTTGATAAATCTGCTCAGGCAGACAGTATCTTCAATGATATTGAATCGAAATATTCACATAAAAAAGAGCTGGCACTTGGAATGAAAAACAAACCCACTGTATTGTCGGGTGACGCATTTCAGGGTACATGGTATGTTCCGGGGGGCAAAAGTTTCAATGCGATACTCTTTAATGATGCGGGATTGGACTATCTTTACAAAGATAATTCTGAGAGTGGCAGCATTGGTTTGGACATTGAAACTATACTGTTTGATTTTGGTAATGCAGAATATTGGTTTGGATGTGAATCGGATTCATACAGTGAACTATCGGTTAGGGATAGTAAATATTCTCTACTGAAATCGGTGAAAGACAGACGGGTTTTTAATAATAGAAAGCGAACGACTCCCTCGGGTGGTAACGATTTTTTTGAAAGCAGTATCGCCCACCCCGATTTGTTACTAACGGATTTAATTAAAGCAGCTGATCCAGAGCTGCTTACTGACACAGGATTTACTTATATTAAACCCCTGGAATAAGCATGTTTGTGAAGAGAAACTTAAGAATATTTGTTATTTTATTTGTCATTTTATTATTGGCATTTATTTTTGATATTTTTACCGGTAACGCTAATATATCTGTGAAAGAAGGTTTTGCCGCCTTGTTTGGTGGTTCCGGTGATGATATTATTGACGAGATTATTGTGAATTACCGGTTCCCAAAGGCAGTGACTGCCATTTTTGCAGGTTCTTCTTTGGCAATTGCCGGTTTATTGATGCAAACATTATTCAGAAATCCATTAGCGGGACCTGATGTTCTTGGGGTTAGCGCCGGTGCCAGTTTGGGTGTTGCATTGCTTACCTTGCTTAGTGGCACGGTTGTTTATCCGTTTATAAATTCGTTGGGCGGTATGGCGCAGGTAATTGCAGCCATTTCCGGTGCAGCATTGGTTTTGATTATTATTCTAATTGTATCGGCGCGAATCAAAGATTCTGTTACCATTTTAGTGTTAGGAATGATTTTTGGTTATGTTGCAAATGCTATCATCACAATATTGCAAAGTTTTGCCGATCCTGATTCGTTAAAAGTATTTGTTTCTTGGACCTTTGGCAGTCTGGGTGCCGTGACGTGGGACAAAATGCCCTTGATGGCCATTCTTGTTATAGTGGGAATCATCACCTCTTTTCTGCTTCAAAAACCGTTGAACAGTCTGCTGTTGGGCGAACAATATGCATCGAGCGTGGGAATGAACGTCAAATCTATGCGCGTGATAATCATCACTGTAACAGCAATTATCACCGGAGCTGTGACAGCATTCACTGGGCCAATTGCATTTATTGGAGTAGTGATTCCTCATTTTGCTCGTGCATTTTTTGGGACTATTGATCACAAGATAATTATTCCTGGATCGATAATGACTGGTGCAATACTAATGCTTGTCTGCGATATAGTTTCACAAATTCCAATTTCTAACAGGACATTGCCAATTAATGCTGTGACAGCAATTTTTGGCGCGCCCATGATTGTATGGATTGTACTGAAACGTAAGAAGCTATAAATGATCTCTCAACTTTAACAACTGTCTATAATAGAGATCTTTGTACTGAATCATAAGAAACTTTAAATGTTTATATTAAACATTCTCCAAATAACGATGTTTATTAAATGAAAATATCTGTGGCACCATTTTTGTTTATATATTAGATAAATAATATTTGTATCTCCGAATACAGAAAAAGAAGGATTATAAAATGGATACTAACTTTACTCAGCGAGTCAGAGACATTATGGTTTACAGCCGTGAAGAAGCCGAACGACTCCAAAACAATTATATTGGGCCTGAACATCTTTTGTTAGGTATACTTCGTGATGGCGAAGGACTTGCAATACAATTGATGCAAGATTTTGATGTCGATCTCAAAGCCCTCAAAGAATCTATAGATGATTCTGTACGCAATGTGCAGGAATCTTTATCTATAGTTAATGAACTAGTCATCAACAAAAGCACAGAGAAAGTACTCAAGATGAGCATCTTGGAATCAAGACTCTCAAAGAGCCCGGAGACAGATGCCGAACATATTTTGCTGGCTTTGTTGAAAGAAAAAAGTATTCCGGTAAACAAAATACTTAAAAAGTTCAATCTTGAATATTCAAACGCATTTACTTATATTCAAAGCATTATGGATTCACGTAAGAATGTAGAGGATAATGATTCTGCAGCACCCGTTGAAAATTATTTTACCGACGATGATGATGCGGATTCTCCCGAAAAACCACCTTCGAATCAAGGTGGACAAAGTGGTACCGGTCAACAGAAGAGTTCTGATACTCCGGTTCTTGACAACTTTGGTACCGACATTACCCGAGCAGCAATTGAGAACCGACTTGACCCGGTGGTGGGAAGAGAAAAAGAGATTGAACGAATTGCACAGATACTGAGTCGCCGAAAAAAGAACAATCCTGTTCTGATTGGTGAACCGGGTGTTGGAAAATCAGCTATAGTTGAAGGTTTGGCAATTCGTATCATCCAGAAAAAAGTGTCGCGTACGCTTTTCGATAAACGTGTTATTTCTCTGGATATGGCGTCTATTGTTGCAGGTACAAAGTACCGTGGACAATTTGAGGAACGCATCAAAGCCATTCTGAATGAACTCTCTAAAAATCCAAATGTCATTTTGTTTATTGATGAAATACATACTATTATTGGAGCTGGAGGTACAACAGGATCTTTGGATGCTGCTAATATGTTGAAACCCGCGTTAGCACGTGGTGATATTCAGTGTATTGGTGCCACAACACTGGATGAATATCGAAAATCAATTGAGAAAGATGGAGCCTTGGAACGCCGTTTTCAAAAGGTGATAGTTGATCCAACTAGTCCCGAAGAAACACTTCAGATTCTGAAGAATATTAAAGAGCGTTACGAAGAGCATCATAATGTAAAATATACAGATGATGCACTGGATGCATGCGTAAAATTGACTAATCGATATATTACTGATCGCAATTTTCCGGATAAAGCTATTGATGCCCTGGACGAGGCCGGAGCGCGTGTTCATATTTCAAATATCGTAATTCCTAAGGCTATAGAACAAATGGAAGCGGAATTGAAAGAAGTTGAACAGCTGAAAAATGATGCTGTTAAAGCTCAGAAATATGAATTGGCTGCAAGTTATCGAGATAAACAGCGACAACTGTTACTTGCGTTGGATGCAGAAGAAGAACGTTGGCAAAAGGAGCTTAAAGAAAAGCCAGAAATGGTTGATGAAGAGAAAGTTGCCGAAGTTGTGGCTATGATTTCTGGAGTTCCTGTTCAACGAATTGCTCAAGCAGAAGGTCAACGCCTTGTTGAGATGAAAGAGATATTGAAATCACAAGTGATTGGACAGGACGAAGCGATTGGTAAAGTGGTGAAAGCTATTCAGCGTAATCGTGTTGGATTGAAAGACCCCAACAAACCAATTGGAACGTTCATGTTTCTTGGACCTACAGGCGTTGGTAAAACCTTGTTGGCTAAAAAACTGGCAGAATATCTTTTTGACTCTTCTGAAAACCTTATCCGCATTGACATGAGTGAATATATGGAGAAGTTCAATGTGTCGCGTTTGGTTGGTGCACCTCCGGGATATGTAGGTTATGAAGAGGGAGGACAGCTGACAGAGAAAGTACGCCGACGCCCATATTCAGTGGTGTTACTCGATGAAATTGAGAAAGCTCATGCCGATGTTTATAACATTTTGTTGCAGATATTGGATGAAGGTCATGTTACTGACAGTTTGGGCAGGAAGATCGATTTCAGGAATACTATCATTATAATGACATCTAATATCGGTACACGAGAGCTAAAAGATTTCAGTCGCGGAATTGGCTTTAACACAAATGCCAACGTAAATAATTCTGATTACTCCAGAAGTGTTATTCAGAAAGCATTGAACAAAGCATTCGCTCCTGAATTCTTGAATCGTGTTGACGATATCGTAATGTTCAACCAACTGAGTAGAGAATCTATCAATGAGATTATAGATCTGGAATTGAAAGGCTTATACAAGCGAATTGGAGAACTTGGATACGAAGTTATTCTCTCTGAAGAAGCTAAAGACTTCATCGCTGAAAAAGGATATGATATACAATTTGGTGCACGTCCACTTAAACGGGCAATCCAAAAATACATTGAAGATGAAATGGCAGAGATGATTTTGCTAAGTGGACTTAAAGGCGGTGAAACAATTCTGGTTGATTTTGATAAAGAGAATCAAAAGATCATAATGAAGAAAGCTGAACATGAACAACATGAAAGTTAATTTCATTATTCAATTATAAATTTATCTGCGGGGGTACATATTATATTTTTTGTATCCCTGCTGTTTTTAATAATTTATCGTTACAAAACAAAATCCT
>JBAYZS010000080.1:0-8065 GCA_041672395.1 Dysgonamonadaceae bacterium
AAATCCCATTTGCTGGGGAATTCGCCTTTCTGCTCGCCCTTCAGGTCGTCTTCAAAAATTACATCGTTACCGGGAACAAAGTCGTATTTGGCATAAGAAGCGTTGATTTTTTGTTGAGAAGATGAAGTTTTAGACGCTGTGTTATTTTCTGCTTCGTTTGTTTCATCCGTTTCTCCGGATTCGTCATTTTTTGATTGTGGATTTTTCTTTCCTGATTTTTTCACGGCTTCTTCCGTTTTATCCAATGCTTTATTTGTAGTTTCGTCGGCTTTGTCTTCAATACGTTGTTCAACCTTTTCAACTACTTTTTCTTTTACGCGATTACCCATTTTTCCGAGCCTTGATTGGGCGTTAACTGTTACTGAAAATAGTAAAATTAAACCAATTAATAATGTTTGCTTTTTCATATTTGTAATTTTTATAAAATTTGAAGAATCTGTTGCAAAATTATCTTGGGCATCAATAAAAAAAAATCCCCTTTTGGGGATAATTTTAGTTTTTTTAAAATTATATATTTGCAATAAAAATAAATGTTTAATTTGTGTTTTCATGTCTTTTATCAAAAACAAGTAAAATTATGGTTGGCAATAAGTTAATTCAAAACAAGAAATTCTTGTTCATCCTATTTGCAGGGCTGCTTTTCTTTAATGTAAAAGCACAAAATTTAGATTCGCTGGAAAATGTGCTGAGAAATGGAAAAATATCGGTAAATGAAAAAATCAAACTTTACGAGGAGCTGAGCTGGGAATATCTTTCGACTGATATTGGCAAATCAAAACAGTTTGCGAAACAAGGGGTTTCACTCGCTGTGCAACAAAAGGATGAAACAATGGAAGCCAAGTTATATCAACGTTTGGGAGTAGCCTACTATATGAAAAGCCAAATGGATACAGCACAAATTTATCTCAACAAAGCCTTGGAAAAAGCTCTAAAAGTGAAAGATAAAAAGATAGAAGCTACCGTTCATGTTTCAATAGGTAATATATACAATGTACAAGGTGAATATCAGAAATGTATTCAACAATACTTAAAAGCGCTGCCCATATTTGAAAAACTAAACGAAAAAGAGCGTATACAGGCTATATACGGTAATTTGGGCGCGGTCTTTATGGGATTAAAAAATCTTGACGAAGCGGAAAAAAATTACAGGAAATCGGAGAAAATAAACAAAGAACTCGATAATGCTTCTGGTTTAGGACAATCTTATGATGGATTAAGTCGAATTTTTTTAGAAAGAAATATGATTGATAGTGCTTTGGTGTACGGTCAGCAAGCAGTAAAACAGTTTGAAAAAGTGGGCAATCTGTACAATCAGTCCATTGCGCTAAATACGATTGCTATGATTTATTATTCTAATTTGAAGGATTATTTAATGGCAAAAAGATATTCGTTGAAATCTTATGCTATCGCAAAAGAAATGGGTATCCCCGGCGTTATCGCTGGATCATTAAATACTCTTTCTAACATTTCGTTTTATGAAAAAAATTATCAGCAATGTGTAGCATATGCCACCGAAGCTCTAAAAACAGATAATACGGATGTAAACATACTAACAAACATATACACAAATCTTACAAGGGGAAATATTTGGTTGGGAAATAAACAACAAGCCAATAATTATTTAGACAATTACAGATTATTGATAGATAAAAGAGCTAGCGAAGAATACCAACAATCTCTTTCCGAAATGCAGACAAAATATGAAACCGAGGAAAAAGATATAAAAATAAGTTCGATGCAAAAGCAAGGGCAGTTTTACGGAACGATGCTTATTTCTGCCATTCTTGGATTGTTGTTGCTAACTGTGATTTTATTGCTTCGTCAAAAAAATATCAAAGCCAAAAAACAACTCGCTGAACAAAAAGTAGTACAACTCGAGCAGGAGAAACAACTGGTTGCTACTCAAGCCCTACTTGATGGCGAAACCGCCGAACGTACGCGTCTTGCACGCGACCTGCACGATGGACTTGGCGGAATGCTTTCTGCCATCAAACTAAATCTAAATGATGTGAAAAAAGGAATACATTTAGACGAAAACGACATAATTCGTTTCAATCAGGCAATGGAAATGCTTGAAACTTCCACTAAGGAACTCAGGCGTGTAGCGCACAATATGATGCCCGAAGCCCTATCGAGATATGGGTTGAAAACATCACTGCAAGACTTCGTACGAAATATTTCTAAGGCTAAATTTCATTATTTCGGCGATGATACCCGTTTAGATCCAAAATTGGAAGTAATGGTATATCGTACGGCTTATGAACTCATTAATAACGCGTTGAAACATGCTGAGGCTAAAACCATTAATATAGAATTGGTGCAACAACCCGACAGCGTTTCGCTTACCGTTCAGGACGACGGGAAAGGATTTAATCCGGAAATCATTAAAGACGTAAACGGTCTGCAAAACATAAAAAGCCGTGTAGAGTCCTTTAATGGTACAATGAATATTATTTCCTTGCCCGGCGAAGGAACGGAAATTAACGTAGATTTCAAAACAGGAAAAGAAATATGATAAACGTAGCTATAATAGATGACCATGTACTTTTTGCCAAAGGATTGGAACGTATTATCAACGAGACCTGCAAAGTAAAAGTAACAGGTATCGCACACACCGGCAGTGCGGGTATAAGATTATTGAAAATGGAATTGCCCGATGTGCTGCTGCTAGACATAAGCCTACCCGATACCGATGGTATTACACTTTGTGGCGAAATAAAAAAACTGTTTCCCGCATTGAAAATCCTTGCTCTGACCAGTTATAGCGAATATACAATGGTACGTCGGATGATGGAAAGCGGCGCTTCAGGTTATGTGCTGAAAAATGCACTGGCAGAAGAGATGCTTGAAGGCATACAAACAGTAGCAGAAGGCGAAACATTTCTCTGCCATGAAATAGATGTGCTGATGAAAAAAGATAGTAATCCATCTATTTGGCTCACGCCTACCGAACGAAAACTCTTAAAGTTAATTGTAGATGGTTTTACTAATCCTGAAATAGCCGAGAAAATGTTCTTATCGGTAGAATCAATAAATACATACCGTAAAAAATTACTCTTTAAACTTGGCGCACGAAATACAGCGGTTTTAGTGAGAATAGCTATTGAGGAGAAGTTGGTTTAATGAATATCTCAGAAAGAATCATTTGTTATTTCATTGAAACGTATCTTAAACACAGTAGACTAATAAAATGCTTGCACAAACTCAACTGCGCCATATTCTATCTGACACAGAAAGTCATCATGCTGAGCGAACGACTTTAACGAATAATATGGATAAGTTTTGTCAGGCGATTTGTGCGTTGCACAATGATGTTACGGGAAATGGTAAAAACGGATATCTGATTATTGAGCAAAACGATGATGAAAATGTTCGTTAGAAAGGCTGCATAATGAATGACGTATTTTAATACTATTATTTTGAAACAAACATATATTTAATAAAACATGACAAAAAGTGAATTTAATTTGAGAAAAGTGTTAATTCTTACGACTTTCCTTGTAGTGATTATGACATCCGCTTATGGACAGCGGCGTAAGTGTCCTTTAGAGATGTATGATGGAAATTGGGCTTTTGGGACAACAGAAACTTTTTATGTAGGCGACCCATTTGATGGTATCGGACAAGTAGAAGTGATGCGACCCGGAAAGCAGGCACAAATTCACGAAAAAAATAGAAAATGGACGATAGATGGAGATCCGATTAAACCCGGGCAAGTCTTTACTACAGCCGGTAAATTTGTTATGACTATAGAATCTAACGGTTATAAAACAGCATACAATGTTGAGGTTCTCCCTGCCAAAGGTCCCGCAAGACCCGTGGCAAGAGTTGAGGCTTACCCGATTCAGACTGAATATAAAGTGGGTGACCGTTTTTACGTAGATGGAATAAAAGTAGTGTGCCATGATGCAAACGGAAAAGAAGTACCAGTTGAGGGCAAAGACCTAACCTTTTTTACTTCAATTTCAAATACATTAGTAGGTGCCGGTTATCAGTGTGGCGGAGGTTATAAATTTTCAACATCCGGGAAAAAGGTGATTGAAATACGTTATAAGTATGTAACAATTGGGAAATATACGATAAATGTAGAAGAACAAAAATTATCAACAGGAAGAGAAAACAATAAACCTGCAGCAGATAATAGGAAACTTGCAACCGAAAACAAAAAGTTGACAACTGAGAATAAAAAATCTACAACCGTAATTGCTAAAACTATGGTAAACGGTTGGTACAATCTTAGAGCTATGAATAATTATCTCAATTTGGACCCAACAGAATCAGCAGAGTTACGTAAAAAAACAGTAAATCAAGTGTTTTATGTAGAAAACAAGGGAAAAAACCAAGTCACCTTGAAAATGTCTAATGGAAAATACCTGGGTGTTTCAGGAACCATTAAAGACAGAGCGCGTGTAAAAGCGGTAAACACTCCTTATTTATGGAATACATACTCCGAAAACAACGCAGATATATTTAGTTTGCGTCCATCGACTAACACCAAAATGGTAGTCAATGCCTCAGAGGAGAAAAACGTAAATGGAACCCATATTATTTTATGGACGTTTACAAATTTAAATGCGCCCAATAATGCAGAGTTCCGTTTTATCCCCACCAAGAGTCCTAAATAAATTCATAATTGATCAAATACTACTTAAGCGGAACTTGTATCTCGGTGAGCCAATCTTCTATAGAATCGCAATCCCAGACCCCATGGATATAGCTGAAGCGAGGATCGTTGGCAATCTCAAGATTGTTATCTTCAAGATATTTGAATATTATAGTCATTGATTCACCGAAGGAATTATAAGAACCGCGATGATCAAAGCAGAGAGCTTTTTCAACGACAGGAATCTGTCTGAAGGTAAGGATTTTAGAGTCGGCAGAATCATATTTGCTGACTATTTCGCAGTATTCGATGTCAATGTCGTCAGGTGTAAAGTTTTTGTTGTAGTCAACGGTATAACAGTATGCCGTCTCTTCTGGGCATTCGCATCCTAGACGTTGCATTTCAGGACCAATAACATCGCAGCAGAGCGGACCCAGTTCATCATAAGATTTGATGTGTTTGCGAAAGCTTGCGACAGTTCCGCCCGGTAGTGGTTTAATTGTAAAAGTGCTCATTTCTTTTGTTTTTGTGGCAAGTCCCCTGCATCGTCACGTATCAGAGTTTGCTGAACTCGTCGATTGTTAATTTGATTTTGAATTTTTCGTTCATAAACTTTGCGCATTGTTTAGAAGTTGACTACAAATATAAACTATAACCTCGGGTACGAGTCAAGTTAAAAGTGAAAAATTATGAAAGATATTATTAAGTCAAGTAAAAAAATCTATGATGTTAAGAAAAATACCATAAAAAGAGTTTTTTAAAAAAAAATTAACTAAACTTGCAGTGGTAAGCTATAGATTGAAGACATACATTTCTTATACTGAATTATAATATTTTAATAACAGCCCTAAATGAGTTTGAAAAATAATATTACACTTTTAAATCTCTTAAATATGAACCGTTATAAACTGATTATATTAATATCTTTTTTTAGTGTTGTTACATATGGTTTTACAAAAACAGATATAAATGATTTAAATGATAATAATTACGTAAGTATTCGTGATTTTAATGTTCTACCTGAGAATAGTCCACAAACCAATAAAAAAAATTTACAGGAAGCAATTAATTGGGCTTCTGAAAGGGGGGCAGCATTATTTGTTGACCCATCTGAAACACCTTATCCGATTGATGGAGGCATTATACTAAAAAATAATGTATCACTTATTGGTGTTCACGGTCCGACTCCACGTGGTACGATTAACCCAAATCAGAAAGGAACACCTGTTGGAAGTGTTTTCAGTATAACAGACAAAAAGAATGTTTTTATTACAGTTGAATCAGCTACCCAGATTAAAGGGATTCAGTTCTGGTATCCGGAACAGACGATAAAAGACCCATTGAACATAATTCCTTATCCTGCAACTATCCAATCCTCTAGAAACTCTTCGACACAAGGTGTCTATTTGTCATGCCTCACATTTTACGGTGAATATTTGGCGATGGATTTTAATTGTGATCCAAAATATATCTGTGAATTAATGACATTCGAACATTGTTATGGGTATCCGTTAAGCGGTGAATTTATTAAAATAGATTATTGTTACGATATACCCAGATTGCTTCATTGTCATGTGAATCCAGCCATACAGAGATTTATTGGTGGTCAATATTCACCATCTGTTGTAGATGCTGTAATTGCGAAAAAAACCTTCGCTTATTCAATAAATCACACAGATAATGCCCAAATGATTGATATTTTCACATTTGGAACTTATGGTGGTATATTTTTGGGAGGAGATACCTATGGTCAGTTAACTAATTTCAATCTGGACTGTGTTGCAGTAGGCATTCATAAAAAAGGGAACAACACATTCAATAGAAACTGGCAGATTGCTCAAGGCTCTATCATAGCTAATACAGGGGAAGATGTAGAAAATATTCATCCAATTATTATAGAAGGTGAAGGGCATACCTCTTTTACAAATGTTGAATCTTTTTCAGGTTCCAATCCCGCATTAACCACAGTTAAGGAAAATCAATCATGGGATTTTATGTTAATAAAAGGAGACAAAAAAACAACCGTTTCTCTCTATGGATGTAGAATGAGAAATTATGTTTCAGATCATCCATTTACAATTCAGAATAATATGGCAATTGTACATGCAAATGGATGCTTAAATAAAAATGAAATTATTATTTACTAAATTTGTTATTCCACGAAATTTGAATTTACACCCAATTGAACGTGTCGTTAGTGTCCGTCATAAAAAAAAGAATTTTATCAGAATTGGTTTCTGAAGACCGTAAAGAATTGCTTCATCGATTGCGCGGCTCGTGGTGCTGACGGACAAGGCGAACCGACTTCTGATGGCTTTATGTATTTAAGAGCTCAAGAGCAGCAGCGATAATTGTAAATTACATGACCCCAAGTTTCATCATCTATAGACAATAGCTAATTGCCGAAGGGGTGTTTGTTGACAAAGGAGAATACTTTGAATTTTGAAAATTTCATCATCGGTAAGTGCTCGATTGATTTTTGTTTCGTACCAAATGGTCTTGTATTAAAAACCATCCCCATCTTTCAATAAGTCGAATTCTCTCTGTTTCTTATTTCCGGACTTATCGTTCCAACTGACAACATATCGTCCCTTGAATCCACGAAATTTTATAACTCCATCACTGGAAGCTTTTAAGGTCGCCTCGGTTTTCCATTCCTTGTTAATCAACTCATCGAGAAGATAATAAACAGGTTTTGGTCTTAATTCTTTGTCATATATTCCGGAAATTGATGGCTCACCGGGTGCAGCACCCCCATCCACCACGTTCCACCATGTGATTCCCATCACATTAGGGTAGCTGAACCAAAGTCTATATAAATTCTTCGTGATTTCTGCCTGAATCTGTTTTCCCGTATCAGTATCGTCCGGAGCGCTAATTGTAACTTCACTAACATGTATCGGCCTGCCTGGTTCAGACATCAGATCCAGTCTCTCGTATATTTTTTTTGGTGTTAATATATCGGCTCCATTGGCAATTTTTTTGGATTCTTCAGGGTTAAAAATGTGCATCTGAAGTCCTACATTATTTATTCTAATTCCTCTGTCAATTAAGTTTCGTACTATTTCTAGATATCGGCGGTATAATGTCATGTCCCAGTGCATATCCGAATCATTAATATTGAAAATTACTGAATCCGGAAAATATTTCATTGCCCATAAAAAGCTTTTATAGGTATAATCATCGGGTATTAACCCACGGTTGGCCTGATCGGTTGGCTCGTTCACGACATCCCACCGCTGAATTCTCCTCTTATAGCGTTCTGCTAAATCACGAATGTGATCTTCAAAATAGGGCTCCATCTCTTTACGATTATCAGGCATCCATACAGGGGGGCCAAATTGAGGCTGACCGTAAATTATTGCATGTCCATTCATATTTATCCCCTTCGATTCACAAAACTCAACGACAGGATCCGTTGGTGGGCGACGATATTCATAAGAGCTGCCGACTTCATACCTT
>JBAYZS010000081.1:0-7655 GCA_041672395.1 Dysgonamonadaceae bacterium
AATTAACCGGAGACGGGCGCATAGCCCAAGAGCAGATCCAGCAGAAGGACGTCCAAAAAAAGTGGATGAGACAACTTCCGGCATGAGTGATGCGGATCGTTCTAATTCATTGCAAACATAATCCACCGATTCGTCGAATGTAGCTCTCGGACGGTCATAGTATGATTCCGTTTCATTTGTTTCCAGTACATCGTCGCTTAGTATAACAATGGGACCATAATACATGATCAATCTGTAATAGGCATAGGCTCGCATAAAATAGAGATAGCCCATGAGTTCTTTCTTTGACTGTCCGGTCAGGTCAGTTGCCTTGTCAATGTTATTAAGAACCGTATTGACTTTACGAACAATGACATACATACTATTCCAAATATTAAACGACCTAAGATTGGTTGGAGTTATGTTTCCCTGTACATAATCTAATGATGTGTAATCGGAAACCATTATCGAAAATGCTTCATCGCACGCAAATGAACCTAGTTTGTCAAATTTGTAACCCTCATCAGGAAACATAGAAGCAATATTCCATGTATAACGTTCTAGATTCGTTTTATTTACAAAAATTGAATCATATTTAAATGCTTCTTCAAAATTATCGGCAACGTCAAGGTAGTTGCATGAAGACATAGTTATGATTATCAAGAAGGCACAAATTATTGTATGCTTAAATAAATTATTCATACTTTTATTATTTTAAAAGTTAAGGTAAAGTTGTAGCGTATATCTCGATGGTATTGGATAAGCGCGTCCGTTTCTATATCCCTGTTCTGGGTCCCATTGTTTAACTTTGTCCCAAACTAAAAGATTATTTCCGACTAACTGTAAGTCAACAGAAGATAAGTTAAAAAGTTTAAGAAAGTTTCCTTTGAGGTTGTAATTGAGTGTTACCTCCTGTAAGCGTAAGTAACGGGAATCACCCTTCCAAAAAGTGGACAACTGGGAATTATTAGCATTATATCCGTACGAAAGACGTGGAAAACGAGCGTTAGGATTTTCCGCCAGAGCCGGATCAATTCCATTTTCCAAAGCATAGTCCTTAGGAATCCAACGGTTGGCTGGATCGTTGACCATTGTCAGTACGTTGCCAATTTTTCCATTGTTGAAAGGCACGTAACCCGCTCCATTTCCATTATAACCTACGTGATAAAAATCAGTTTTACCTGTTCCTTTGAACAGTATGCCTAACGTGAAGTCTTTGTATTTCATTTCCCCACCGAATCCAAACATTAACCGCGGATAGGTAGGATCAGACAAGTACACCATGTCGTCTGTATTGATCATACCATCTCCATTGATATCTTTGTATTTAATATCGCCAGGCATAACTTTGAAGCCTCCGAAGGACTGAGTAGCGCTAAATGCAATATCGTCTTCATCGGTGAACAGTCCTGTGGCAATGTAACCGCGTGATGCTGATAAAGGGTATCCGTTATATGGTTGGTATGGATATCTCGTAGGTGGTTGTTCCCAATTGATTATTTCGTTTGCTGAATATGTGTAATTTCCCCGAATTGTAAAATTCCAGTCTTTTTCGATTTCATGTGTGTAAGAAATATTACCATCCGTACCAAAACTGCTCATGCTTCCCACATTACCATACGGGCGTGCAGAATAGATCAACCCAACATATCCGGGGACAGTTTCCCTTCGTTGAAAAATGTTTTCGCGCTTATCGTTAAAAAAGTCCACTACACAAGATAATCGATTATTAAACATATTTGCTTCTACACCCAAGTTAGCCTTTAATGCTTTTTCCCACATCAAGTTATTGGCTCCGAATTGTAATTCGCTCACGCCGTTTAACGTGCTTCCCCAACCTACAGACTGATTTTCTCCAATAATAGTCATAAATGGGAATCTGAAATCGGCAATGCGGTCACTACCTACCGATCCGTATGAACCACGTATTTTAAAATGGCTAAGCCAACCCATATGATCTTCTACCCATTTATAACTGGTAGGAACCCATCCAAGTGCCAGTGAAGGGAACAATCCGAACTGTTTCCCGGGCTCAAAATTTTCAGAACCTGTGTAACCGAAATTAAAATCGATCATATATGTGTTTTTGAATCCGTATGTAATTCGGCTGGAAATTCCCTGATATCGTTTAGGAAGGGCTTCTAATGCGCGACGACCTGAACCGGCATTATCAACATCTCTTGTGTCTTGTTCGTCGCTCATATAATAATAAAGAAGTGCACTTATACGATGGTCTTCAGCAACGGTTTTGTCCCAAGTTAGTGTACTTTCAAAATGATACTTACGGGACTGTCTTTGATAATTTGAGTATTGGGGACTGACTGCGTCATAGCTCTTTGCTCTTTGTAATTCGCCCCAGGTAGTACGACCACTCGCCAAATACAATTCGGGCATTACGTATCTTCTTTCGTCTTTCCACGAAAGATTATCGTAAGCTCCTTGCATTCTCAATTTTAGATCTTTGACAAGATAAGAAAAATCATGTGTTAAAGCTAGCGTTGCCTTGCCTGTATATTGCTGATTGGTTTGTTTTCCGGTGTAATTTAGTAGGACATAGGGCGATACGCCGCCACCTCCATACCCTGAACTATATGCCGGTAACTCCCCCGTCGAATATCTTATAGGAACAGTAATAGGTGTAAGCAACGACTGTGCCTCCCACATGGCATCGGTATTAGCAAAACCAGGTTGATTCCTTTGTGACATGTAACCGTCTGAGCCAAAATATAAAGTAGTACCTTTGGTCAGATCAATATCCAAGTTAATACGGTAATTATAAGTGTTATAACCAACGCCAGAGCGAATGGTGTTTTCAGGAGCCACTTTGTAGGCAGCATCTTCCACCGAGGTTCCTAAGCTAATAAAGTAACGTGCTGCTTCGCCGCCACCCTTAGCACTCACATAATAAGTTTGTTGGAACCCGTTTTGTTTCATGATCTCATCCTGCCAATTGATGTCGGGATAAAGATCGTCATCTAAATGATGTTTGATGAGTTTCAGCTCCATATTGTTATAAAGAATCTCTTCGTCACGTACTTCCCTGGCTTCATTGGCTAAAACGGCATAATCATATGCTCTCAGATATTCTGGCATCCGCTTCAGGTGAGACAATGTGTAATTAGCTCTAGCATTAATTTGTAACCTGCCGCTTTGTCCGCGCTTAGTTGTGATTAGCACTACTCCATTTGCTCCACGAACTCCGTAAACAGCTGTAGCAGAAGCGTCTTTTAGTATAGAGAATGATTCTATATCGGCCGGATCGATGGAGTTAATATTGCCCTCCAACCCGTCTATCAATACCAATGCCGAACTGCT
Organism: Dysgonamonadaceae bacterium; assembly: GCA_041672395.1. Lineage (GTDB taxonomy): Bacteria > Bacteroidota > Bacteroidia > Bacteroidales > Dysgonomonadaceae > UBA5287. Next base: position 3,295 of record JBAYZS010000081.1, read on the forward strand.
CGCACCAAATGTTCCAATACCACGTACCCAGAACTCCGAAATATTTTTGCCTGGTTCGCCGCTGTCTAACGTGGTAATAATACCGGCAACTCTACCACCAAGCATATTTGTAATTGAGGTAGCAGGCGTTTGAAGATCTTTTGTATCCACTGAGGTAATAGCACCTACAACACTTATCTTGCGTTGGGTTCCCAAAGCGGTAACAACAACCTCTTCAATTTCAGTGGTAGTTGGAATCATGGTGACTTTAATTTTTTCATTTTCAGCATCAACAAAATATTCTTGATTTTGATATCCTATATATGAAAATACAAGCACATCGCCCTTAGAAGCCCTGATTTTAAAATTACCGTTGATATCAGTTGCAGTACCAACCATGGCTTGCGCCTTCAGAAAAATGCTAACTCCTGGAAGGGTTTCTCCTTTTTCGTCATAAACGATACCTCCCAAATTAAATGTCTGCTGTGCTGAGGCTAATAATGGAAGTAAACACAGTAAACAAATAATTAAAATATTCTTACAATTAATCTGCATAATAAACATTCGATTATTAATGATAATTACTCTATTGTTAACTTTCGGACAACATTATTGCCGAGGTCTGTAATATAGATGTTTCCATCTGGTGTTACAGCGACACCTCTTGGTTGATTGAAAAGAGCATCTTCAGGATTCCCGTCCTGATAACCGGCAATACCTCCTTTACCTATAACGGTCGATACAACCCCTCCGCCTTTACCGTCCAGAGTAATCATGCGGATGCAATGGTTTCCTCTATCTGCTAAATAAAGATTACCATTAGGTGCAACTATCAACTGGTTGGGAGTGTTAAACCTGCTTTCTGACAATGGCCCGTCTTGCCATCCGGCTTCACCGTTTCTACCGGCAAAAATAGTATGTTCATTCTTTTCGAGGTCATATTTGCCAATACAATGCAAAGACGAATAGGAAATATAAATAATATTGGGATTGACAGGGTCAAAAACAAGGTAAGAGTCAGAAGAAGTCAATGTTTCTGCGACTAATGTGGCTTCCCTTGTTTTAGGATTTACTTTAATGAGATGTCCTGAGGAGAAATACCGAGTATATAGCTCTCCTGTTACTGGATGAGCCGCAAGACTGTGCGCCGTACTGAACGTAAAAGGAGTTCCTCCTGCTCCTGGTGGTAAAATTGAGCGTTGTCTTGGTGACCAACCTTCAGCAGGATCGAAAGTGAAAAATATTCTACCTCCATCGGAAATTGCAGAAACCACACCATTTGCATCTACTGTTGGTGCACCCAAAGCATAAGTTGCATCCGTAGAACTTCCGGGCAATATTGCTTCAACAATATCTTCTTCTTCATTAATTCGGATAAAACAAAATGGAACGCGCCAATGGGATATAAAGATGTTTTTTTGTGCATCCACTGTTATGGTAGAAGGTTGATGAAACTCAGCCTCCGACAATCTTCCACCTTTGAATTGTGTAGTACCTTTTCTTCCGCAAATGGTTTTAACGACATACATTGTACGGTACAAGTATTTCTTTTTGGTAAAAGTAGTAGAGTCATCATCTACTACAACAGAAATGATGTTTTCCCTTCCTGGCTGTCGTGGAGTAATCGTGTAAATATGTTTTCCATCAGATCCGACAACCGGTGCAGGTACATCGTTGAAATACACTTTTATTTTGGATATGTCCGAACCAAAGTTATTTCCTGTTATAAATACTTTAGTAGCCATTCCACCTGAATCCGGTTCAAAGCCGGTGATCTCAACCGGCTTGGAAGGATCATGTTTTTCCCGACCGAAATTATCGGCTTTGTTGCTTTCGCATGACCAAAAAATAAGAATGGCCGCGACAAAATAGATAATGTTTAACTGTTTAGACTTGCTCATATTGATATAAATTAAAAATAATTATATAAATCAATTTAATTTGATGTTTGAAATTTCTTCAATTTCATAGTTTGGCATTTTATAGATTCTATATTTCGATATCTCTCCCTCATTAAGTGATGATCCCAATCGTTTCAAAATCATACTTGTTTGGTATTTAGACATTTAATCCAAGAAAAGTTAGGCGTGGTTTAAACTCTTTTAAACGACCGAAAACACCTTTACTTTTTTTTCAAATTCATATTTGTTATAGTATATTATATTACTTGTGTAAATTATGTATTAAGTTTATATTTAACAAAGATAATGAATTTTATATATATTATATAATAAAATGCAAAATTATTATTGTTAATTCCGAGAAATAATCGTAGTATTGTTTCGACATTATATTAAATAAAATTATATGATCTCCTATTTCTTTACCCCTTTCACCAAATGCTTCAAATTTTCATCGTTTTTAATCTGAATGTACTACGTTTTCAACTTCCACATTATTCGGCGATAATTGTCTTATATTTCTTCTCGGCAAAGGACGATCTGGAAGAAGATGGACAAGCTTGCGTATAAACGCCTATTCTGCTTAATTTAATCTCAAGCTACACGGATAGCGAATAAAGTGAGTATTAGTCATTATAATCCTGTATTATATTATTATGGATCTGTCGTTTACTCTATAGGTAGTTTCGGAAGTTCGGCTGCATTTTTTTAACAAACAAGTGTGGCTATCTGTTTATATGGCGTAAAATAGAGATTGTAGCGAAATTGTTGGATTTTGAAAATTTAAATTTTGTTTGTAACGTCTTTTAACATGTTTTTAACCTCAGCAGAACTGTACTGCTGGTAAGATAACCATTCAGGCGTTCATTTTTATCTATATCAAATAAGCATTCCGTAATCCAATTTTTATCCGATAAATTATATTGAATATTTTTTGTTTGTAGAATATTCTACTTTATTAATCCACTATATAAACTTATGTCTGCGTTTTTCATTATTGCCTACACGATGAATAACTGGCCGCAGAAGTTTTCTACTATGATTGTTCTGGTAATTGCTATTGCATTGTTCTTCTTTATCGGTTTTTGGGTCGAACAGCTTTTCCTAATGGAATTAGTTGTCAAGATGGGATTATAGGGGTTGCTTTTCGGTATTTTTTCTTTTTGTACGCAATTTCTTAATCATTTTTTACGTTTTTTACATTACTATACTTTTTAATTCATTAGCAGAAAGCAAATATGTAAATTACCCTATGTGGGTAGTTGTTCTTTGCTCTGTTTTGTGTGTGGCTTTGTTACTAATTTTCCGAAAAGAATTACCTTATTTAAATGAAACAAGTTTTCATATTTCAGATTGTTTTAAATAATAATATGAGAGGACTATAGCACATTCCCTGAGAGTATGAAGGAAACCACATGGGAAGATAAATCGGAAAAAGTCAACTTTCTAAAGGGGCTGTAAAACAGTTGTCAACTAAAATCAGTAAAATACACGCAATAACCTTGCACTTGATATAAAAATTTCTGTGTTAGATATTTGCACTACATAAAGTTTGTCTTTTTTTTTGAACCTGAGTTTTGTATGGACAAAGTGGAGACAAAAGATCATCTTAATAATTCATTAAGGCTATAATTGAGTCTCTTTAATTTATACCGCCCTAGCATAGTTTGACTTATTATATCGCTGAATTATTGATCTTTGTTTCAAGATGTTCACTTCCCGTCCATACGGCCAAATAAAACTCTGAGTTAGTTATTATCAACTACTCGGAGCTTTTTCTTTTACATAATGGGCCACTGTAGTTTTACATCTTTTGGTAATACCGATAAGAAAGAACCCCGAAAGTTATGTATTGAACTTTCGGGGTTCTTTTTGTTGATTTATATCCTTTTTTTTATCTGGGTTTTTACGATTAAATCAAATGATGTCCCAACCCCCAATAAACAATTGCAGCGATAAGAGCGCTGACTGGAATTGTCAGAATCCAGGCAACCAACAGTTTTCGGGTTACACCCCAACGTACTGCCGAAAGACGTTTAACGGAGCCAACACCGATAATAGCCCCGGTAATAGTATGAGTGGTACTTACCGGTATTTTTAAGTACTCAGTTAGATAAAGAGTTAAAGCACCGGCTGTTTCAGCTATAACACCTTCAAATGGAGTAACTTTAGTGATACGGGTGCCCATAGTTTTCACTATCTTCCATCCACCGGACATTGTCCCTAGCGAAATAGCCGTAAAACAAGCAAATGCTACCCAGTTTGGCAAATCATTGGCGGATTCAATTCCGTAACCTATTTCCGGGTGATGTAAGTGTGTAGCAATCAATGCAGCAGCAATAATACCCATTACTTTTTGCGAATCGTTCAGGCCGTGTCCGATACTGAACAAAGCTGATGAAACAAGCTGAAAATGCTTAAACCAGGAATTCGCTTTATGCGGATTAGCCTTTTTGACTGACCATGTTAGAATAATTGTTA
>JBAYZS010000082.1:0-7486 GCA_041672395.1 Dysgonamonadaceae bacterium
ATTGGTTTAATTTTACTATTTTCAGTAACAGTTAACGCCCAATCAAGGCTCGGAAAAATGGGTAATCGCGTAAAAGAAAAAGTAGTTGAAAAGGTTGAACAACGTATTGAAGACAAAGCCGACGAAGCTACGGACAAAGCGTTGGATAAAACGGAAGAAGCCGTGAAAAAATCAGGAAAGAAAAATCCACAATCAAAGAATGACGAATCCGGAGAAACGGATGAAACAAACGAAGCAGAAAATAACACAGTGTCTAAAACTTCATCTTCTCAACAAAAAATCAACGCTTCTTATGCCAAATACGACTTTGTTCCCGGCAACGATGTAATTTTTGAAGACGACCTGAAGGGCGAGCAGAAAGGCGAATTCCCCAGCAAATGGGATTTATTGGAAGGAAACGCGGAAATCGCTCAGATAAACAATGAAAACACCCTTGCCCTGATTGGTTACACATATATTACTCCTTTTTTCAAAGACAAATCTTTCAAACTACCCGAAGAGTTTACATTAGAATTTGATTTACTGATTGATGGTTTGGAAGGTGAAACAGCCGTAGAATTTCTAAACAACAGTGACGAGGTAATTGCAAATTCAACTTTTTGGAAAGATAATACCCGTTTTTTGTTCAATTGGAACAATAATACCAGCGAAAAAACAAGTGAAGATACCTATGACAACAGTGAAGGTTGGCACCACTATGCTTTGTCATTCAACAAAAGAGCAATGAAAGTGTATATGGATGCTAAACTTGTAACTAACATTCCGAATATGGACGAAAAACCTGCGAAAGTAAAATTCTTTGCCCGTGGCCCGGAGGACAATAGCGCTTTTCACATCAAAAACATCCGCATTGCTAAAGGCGCAATGCCACTGTACGATAAGCTGATGACCGACGGCAAAATAGTTACCTACGGAATTACGTTCGATGTGGGCAATGCCAATATCAAGCCGCAATCGATGGGAACAATAAACGAGATTTTCTCCATAATGCAAAAATATCCCGAACTCAAATTTTCGGTTGAAGGCCACACCGATAACACGGGAAACGCCGCATCCAACCAAACCCTCTCGGAAACCCGTGCAAAAGCCGTTTGCGACAAATTGCAGCAAATGGGCATCGATAGCAACCGTCTTTCAACCAAAGGATACGGGATGAACAAGCCTATCGACAACAATGACACGGCAGAAGGCAGAGCTAAAAACCGAAGGGTAGAATTTGTGAAGCAATAAAAATTATGAGAAATATACTAGCATTTTTTCTGTTCCTGTTTTTTGCGACTTCCGTTTTCGGACAGGTCAACATACCGACTGAAATTCAGCAAATTATAAACAAAATGTCAACCGGAAGGGTAATCACCGAAGCAGAAGAAGCAAAATTAGAACAGTGGAGTGAATCATTGGAGAACCAATATGGAAATTCAGAGAATAAAAAAGCATCTGCAACTAAAACGACTGCAAAAGCAGATTCTTCGCTTTGTCCACATAAAACTACCCTCGGCAGTCTGACAGAATTAAACTGGGAGAAGTATGTACAATTGGCTCAGTCGTTAATGACAACTTATGCTCCAAAAACAGGCGATTTATTAAAGCTTAAACAGACCCTTCAACAATCATCTAAAAAAACTGATGGTTCGGATTTAGGTGCGGCTTTTGTCATGATGGGAGCAGGTTCGGCTTCAATTTATGCCATTGCCTGGAGTGCGGCAGAAATTCCAGATGACGTTTTAACGGCAAATAATCTGGGGGTTGTGCTGAAAGACATGGGCGAATATGCAAAAGCCATTCAGGTACTAAAATATGCCGACAAACTAAAACCAAACATAGGATTAATATTGTGTAATTTAGGTTGGGCATACAGGGAAGCGGGGGATTATACCAATGCCCGTATCATGTTTGAAAAAGCGCTGAAAGCCTCTCCTGAAATGGATTCTCCAAATTTGGGACTGGGTTTGATAGAAAAATGCGAAAACAACAACTTGCTAGCTGCCAAACACTTGCGCAAAGCTTTAAAAAACAAATATTCTGCCGTGGGATTCGGTGCCATGAAACAAGCTGAAGCCGCAGAATCAAACAACAATAAAAATCCAGAACCGTTGACCGATAAAAAAGAAAATAACGAATCTGTTTCAATTCCAGAACTTCCGGTATATCAACAGATTGGTAAAACAGCTGCACAAGAACAATCTATTGCTCAATACATGTCCAAATTAGACTCTCGCACACAACAGTTGATTTCAGAGCTTAATTCAATTGTTGAAATTATCAAGCAGCAACAAAGCCGTGCACTAAAAACTCCCGATAATGGGGTTGTCTTCAGTCGTGATTTTGCCAAAGAAATTATGATGTATGACGATGCTACAGTGCTCCTTTTTGGTGAAAACAGTTACTTTGCAAAAATCTCAAATAATAGGAATAAGTTAATCGAACAAGATTATAACATGCTCAATGATCCTTTTATTTTAAAAAAAATGGAAGAGTTAAACAAACTGATACAAACCTGTAAAAGTGAATCTTGCTTAAAAAAAATTGAACTATTAAGCTATCAAATCTGTCAAAAACAAAAGAGTGTGATAGAAACCATATTTTCCGACAGTTTCAAACGTTACGCTGAGATGAATGGAACATTTAAAGAAACAGTCAATGATTATATTGCGTTTACCGACCCTATCCTCGAAAACATTTATGCACCCAGTCTAAATAGAGTGTACAATATTAATAGGGAATTACAAATCATCGAACATCTAAAACTGATGGCAGGCTATGCTGCAAACGTTGCCGAAATTGGCAGAGGATACAACGAATTAAAATGTGCCGAACCTCAACCTGAAGAACCTGAAGAGGTAGAAGAACCCGAACTGCCTGAGAGTAAAAAAGACTGTCCGTTGGGAAAAGATGGTATTAAAGCCGAAATGGGAATAGTGTCATTCGAATTAAGTTGTGAACATGTAAAATTATCAGGTGGAGAAGGGATACTTTGGTCAGTTAAGCGTGATTTCATAAAACACGAAACTTCGATTTGGGGAGGCGTAGGAGTAAAAAAGAGTTTAGGGAATAACCTCGAGGGAGAGGCTTCCATCGGCGCTGAAATGACTCTCGGACAAGGAGATGCTATCAAAGATATTGCGTTTACAAGCAGCGTGAAAGCGGGATTAGGCGGTTTGGTTGAAAATGAAATCAACGGTAGGTTTTCATTGGAAGGCGGACCCACAATTGAATCTTCCGCCAATATAATTAAGCCTGGTTTGTCAGATATTATGGGACAATAACAGCTGCCATGAACTCAGGGAAAAGTGAGAAGTGTATATGACGATGTGCCGTTATTGAATGCTGAGCGGAAAAATATAATGACTCTGCCATTTTAAATATCAATAGGTAATGAGAAAAATTCTGGTTGTTTTACTTTTTATATTTCCGAATATTTTTATTCGGGGTCAGGAATATTCCGACAAAACCGTAACCGTAGGCGAAGATATCTTTTTACCCTACTTGAAAGGCAAAGTTTTTAACCGAATTCCAAAAAACGATACGAACTATCAAAAAATATTCGGTTTGCTGCAATCGGCTGAAGCTGTTGGCAAGACCCAAGGTTATGAGGTAGAAGTATATAGCAGTGGCGAGAACCTATTTGGCGAGATATCCTTTATCCCGTATATGTTGGAAGGAGACAAAACGGTGCGGGCAAGGACGGCAAGTAGCCTGAAAATTTTCTTCAATGATATTATGATGCTTTGGCAACCGATAAGTTTGGACATTCCCAATATTTATTATGCCCCAATAAAAAAAGGAGAATTTATGGGATATCCTATTTACGAACAGGGCGGTGTAGAAAAAACAATCATATACAAAAGCACGACACCGCTATTTTTGCCCGTTTCACGCGAAGAATATTTAATGGCGCTCATAAAATCGGAAGAGGAAAAGCAAAAAAAAAATGGTGCACCTATATCATCGGCACGGATGTCTGTCGAAATAGAGAAAACATATCAAGAACTGCTGAAAACCGACAAAGTCGCCGCCGAAGAGTTCAAGCAACAGATGAAGGGTTTCAAAAACGACATGGCTGAAAATAATGCTACAGAAGACCTTGTCTCTTTATATCGGAAAGAATTGGAGAAACTTTCGCCCTTAGCAAGGAAAAAACAGGCCTATTACGCGATCTATGCTATGGAGAAATACGGCAATTTTTCGGGACTTGTGCCCGAAGGCGAACAGGGCAAGGCCACCGCGTTGGTAAAACCTAACGACAAAGCTTTTCCAATGGGTTCCCGTGATATATACCTAATGGTAGTAAGTTGGGATTTAATCACACCACAACAATCCGAAAAGAATTCACCCCGTTTGTATCAACCGCAAAATAACTTCGGTTTCTCACTTACGGACAATAAAATGTATGAACTATACAATAATCAAGTTCTATGGAAACATATTATCGGGCTGGTTAAGTAAAGAAATGGATTTAAATAATGTGTCATCTGAAAAATCCAAAAATTCAGAAAAAGAAAAAACAACATCTTAAGATCTTCATTAAATAGAGAGCAAAAAATTATTTACCAATACAAAACTTACTAAAGAAATTGCCAAGTATCTCATCAGTCGAAAACTATAGAGGAAAGATGCCGCCCCCTCTGACATTGAGGACTATCGAAGCGTTACGGCTCGTTAAGGACTTGATACATACGATAACGGCAGACAATGGAAAAGAATTTGCTAAACATCAGGAAATAGCAAAGGATTTGGAAATTTCTTTCTATTTTTGTAAACCGTATCACTCTTGGGAACGTTGTGCAAATGAGAACACAAACGGTCTTATCTAACAGTACATCCCAAAAGGAACGGACTTCAGTGAGATAACCGACGAATTTGTCAGGTGGTTCGAAAACAAACTCAACAACAGACCCGGGAAAAGACTAGGATACCTCACACTAAACGAGAAATTTAATTTATTATTAACTAACAAGAATTCAGTTGCAGTTGCAAGTTAAATTCACCTTATACTAATTTTACAATAGTATAACCTTATAGAAAGATTAATACTTATGAGATTATTTATTTTATCAATGAGCATCGTATATAGTTTATTATCAATCCAATTATATGCTCAATCAATTGAAGAAAAAAGTTTACATATAAAATTAAAAAATCAAGGCATAGAGCGTGAGTGTTATTTTTATAAACCAAAGGATTTACCTACACAATCTCCTTTAGTGATAATATTACACGGGTATGGTGGAAATGCACAAAGCCAGACTAGTAAATTTATTGATTTAGCTGACAAAGAAGGTTTTGCCGTTTGTTATCCACAGGGAGCTAAAGATAGAAATAATCAGAACTGTTGGAATGTAGGCTATCCTTTTCAATCAGATTATATGATTAACGATTTGCAATTTATTCGTGATTTGGTTACATATTTGCAAAAAGAATATCACTTAAGCGAAAAGAATATCTTTCTAACGGGTATGTCCAATGGAGGAGAGATGTGTTATCTGTTTGCTATGGAAAGTCCACAAACATTTCAAGCCATTGCTTCAATAGCTGGACTAACCTTGACAGAAATGAAAAGAGTATATTCTCACCCGATACCATTTATGGAAGTACATGGTACAAACGATAAAATTTCTTTATGGAAAGGAGACCCAACCAATGCTGGAGGATGGGGATCTTACCTCTCGGTTCCTGTAGCTATCAGTTACTTAGTTGCTACCAATAAATGTACACATGAAGTGACTGAGCATTTACCAAGACTTCGTAACGAAGTGATTCTTCATAAATTTATGGGAGGACTTCCTGCTTGGGAAGGAGGACCTGAGGTAGAGGTTTGGCTATATGAAGTAATACAAGGCGACCATAGTTGGGCGACTATAGACATGGATACAGAAACTGAAGTATGGAATTTTTTTAAAAAATATATTAAGTAAATTAATAAACCTTTTATCAATTTACTTACTTTTGTATACGTTACTTTATTTTAATAAATATTCAGCTATGAGAAAAATGACTTGCTTATTAACTTTGCTTATTAGTATTAGTTTATTTGCTAACGAAAGAGTTGCTATTTGGCCAAAAGATAAAATACCACATAGGCAAGAGCATCAGATTGCGGCCATGACAGACGAGGCTGGAAAAAAAGATTTTAATGCAGACAAGAATCGGGTAGCTTACTTGGAATGGTATGATGCACCAGCTAAAGAAGTACGTAATGGAGGATGTATGATTCTCATTTCAGGCGGTGCTTACGAGTCCTGTTGTGATGTGGAACTTATTAAACTATGGAATAAAACATTAACTCAATTAGGATTTCAATGTATAAACTTTGTATATAGGACGCCTAGACCTGTGGGGCTTCCTTTTTATCAAACTGCATGGGAAGATGGACAACGTGCCGTACGTAAAGTGCGAAGTGAAGCTAAAAAACGTGGATTTGATCCAGAAAAGATAGGAGTTATATCAATGTCGGCAGGTTCGCATTTAGCTTTATTGCTAGCTACTAGTTCGCAAACATCGGCTTATGAAAAAGTGGACCAAATAGATGAACTTCCTTGTCACATTAATTGGGCGATTGTTAATGCTCCAGCCTATGGTACTTCCGATGCAGAAACAGGTATACCTGCTAGCCGACAAGGATATGGAACGGATGTGAAGTTGAGTAATGTTTTTAAATTTGATGAACGTACCTGTCCAATGAGTCTTCATCATGGAGGAACTGATATTTATGCTTCACGGACTTCGACATTGGTTTACCGCCAACTCAGACGAATGAATATCCCTGCCGAATTACATCTATATGCAGATAAGGGACATGGCGCTTTCGGACTGGAAAGAGGAGTTGAATTTATGCGCCAAATGGGATATATGGGTAAGCTGGCAGAGGAAGTAGAATTGATGAAGCGATATGCTTCCGATGATAGTCGTACTGATTATTCAAAGATGAATATTTGGCCAAAGGATAAAACACCAGATATTCAACCTAATCAAAACACACCTTATATAGAATGGCATACACCAAAAAATCTAAAGACAAAGGCAATACAAATTATCTATTCGGGCGGAAGTTATGAAGGCAACGATCCAGATGGTTTTGAAGTAGCACCTGCCCGTCGCTATTTAAATGAAATGGGAATGACAGTAGTAACCTTAAAGTATCGTACACCTAGACCTACTACAGGGTTATCTAAACATACCACAGCTTGGCAAGACTTGCAGCGTACCATCAAAATCGTACGAAGCGAAGCGTCTAAACGCGGGCTTGATCCAGAACGAATAGGTATTATGGGTAGTTCTGCAGGTGGGCATTTAACTTTGATGGGGGTTACTTCGTCTTTGCATCAGTCTTATTTGCCTATTGACGAAATTGATAAACTTCCTTGTAATGTACAGTGGGGAATTGGTATTTATCCTGCGTACGCACTAACCGATGGCTCGGAACAACCCAATACAGGTAAGGGTAATGAAGATAGTGCCGTACTTGTTCCAGAATTCTCTTTCGATT
>JBAYZS010000083.1:0-7018 GCA_041672395.1 Dysgonamonadaceae bacterium
TTGTTTTCTAATATTTTATCTCTCCAAAATTAAGATATTCTGCTATATACTTATCATTCTCAAATTTCAATAATACTTCATAATCATTTTCACCTTCTTGAAATTCTCTGTGTATTTTAAGTATAATTTTTGCTCCTTCAATATTGATTGATTTAATTCTGTCTTGGCAACCATCATCTTTTCGGATCTCAAAAAACGGATATTCGTTGTCCCAACTTGCTTTTTTTGAATATTCATTTTGAATTAGGTCTACCAATCCAAAATAATTATTCTTTTTGTCTTTGATTAGAATTGGCTGGTCAACTGGACATCCCATCAGATCTCCATCATAATCAACCCCCATACCTAAAAAATTTGTTGTAAGGATTTCAATTTGATTATCGTCAACCGTAAAACATGTATCTTGATTTGAGTTTTGAATTTTAAAGACTTGTCTACCGTTAACTATCCCGTTAATTTTCTCTCCTCTAACCTTTACATACCAAAATGCATTACAAATATCTTTTGTATCATTAAAAATACTGTCCGAAATTCCAATTATTTCGACAATCCTAGGTGGAATATTTGAAAATTCTTCACTTACATTAAGATTATTGTCCAATATTTTTATCGACTTACCCATTAGAATGGCTTGTCCTTTTGTTTTTTTGAATGTGATATCAGAAATAATATCAGATTGACGCTGAATTTCTTTATCATTTTGAACATTCGCACTATTACCTGTCTGTGAACAAGTTATTAATCCAATTGCAGTAATTACTAATAGTTTAAAATATTTTTTCATATCTAAGGGTTTTTTGTGACTACCTCTCACTCATCTCTCACTATGGTCTCACTCTCCTCTCACTATGGTCTCACTCACCTTCGACGCAACTCTCACTATGGTCTCACTATGATCTCACCGTATTTTTGCTCCTCTCTCTAACTTTTTTAGCAATTTTCTTCCTCAGTTTAGTTTAATATTGCATTCTTCATCTTCCGAAGTTTAACTTCAATAACCGCCGCTTTAACATATTCCAACATCAACTCTTTTCAATTCCTTGAATCAGATTCTGACGGTATGTTTCACCAATTGGTATTTCATTTTTACCAATACTTATGCGGTTTCGTTTAATGCTGTCTATTTTGTTCTTCTGAACTATATAGGATCGGTGAACACGGATAAAGCGATCTTTAGGAAGATCTTCTTCAAGTGTTTTCAGATTCATCAAAGTTAATATTGGATTGGGATTGTTCAGTGTATAGATTTTCACATAATCTTTTAATCCCTCAATATAAAGGATATCGTTATACTGAATTTGAATGAGTTTATAATCGGATTTTACAAAAATGCCATTACTTGAATTTTCTTCTTTCTCCTGAGGTTCTTTTTTCTGCGTAATGAGCTCAAACCAGGTAAGGGCTTTTTTAGCGGCGACAAGAAAATCGGCATAAGAAAATGGCTTGAGCAAATAATCAATGGCATTCACTTTATACCCATCAAGTGCATACTTGCTGAAAGCGGTCGTAAAAACAATGCGTGTATAAGAATTTTCAATCATATGAGCAAATTCCAATCCATTAACATCGGGCATCTGGATATCCAGAAAAATAATATCTATTTTATTCTTTTCATACTGCTCCATAGCGGAGACAGCATTATTGAATTTACCTGTCAGATTAAGAAACGGTGTTTTGTTGACATACATTTCCAACAGGTTTAATGCAAATGGCTCATCATCTAATATCCAACAATTTAATGTCATTATTCAATATTATTATCTGCTTTTGTATCAATTATCAGTATCACAGAATATACCCCTTTATTAATGTTTACATCCATTGTATATTTATTCGGGTATAAAAGTTCAAGCTGTTTTTTTACCAAATCAAGTCCTATCCCACTCCCACTCTTGTCTGATGTAGCCTTTGGAAAATAACTGTTCATAGATATAAATTCCAATTTACCGTCATTGTTCTCAGTCAGGGAGATATTGATAAACGATTCTTTACCTGCACTTATACCATGCTTAAAGGCATTCTCTATCAAAGATATAAAAATTAGAGGGGAAATCTGCGTTTCTTTATTCTCTTTAATATTAAAAAGGGTTGTTAACTTGACATTCGGAGATAAACGAATACGCATCAGTTCAATATAATTTTGAATAAAATCTACTTCACTTCGCAACGAAACAAAGGTCTTATTATTGTCATACAGAAGATGACGAAGGAGTTTGCTCAAATCCAACACGGCTTTCTGCGCTTTGGGTGGGTCAAACTCTATAAGGGCATAGATATTATTTAGTGTGTTAAGCAGAAAATGGGGATTGATCTGATTCTTTATATTTTGTAGTTCGGCTTCGGATTTAGCTTTTTCAAGTTCTTTGCGTTGGGCCTCTACTTCAAACCAATGGGTACTCATCTTGAACGCTACACTTAATCCGGCAATCAATCCCAGTGAAACAATATCGCGGGTTATGATCGACATTGCCGAAGGACCACGTCTTCTTCCTGGACGACGCTGAAATTCTTGCATTCGCTCGGGCTCTATGAAATTACGCCATAAATCATGGGTTGTAAACAAAACGGAAACGACAATGATTATCAATCCAAGGTTGATAAGGATAAATTCCCAAATTTTTCCTTTAAATAAATATCTCTTTATCAACCATAAAAAATTGATATAGAAAACAAGAATAAACGACAAAAGATCTGGAACTGATCTCCAAATCCTTGTCCAACTGAATCCTTCTGTTCTGTCTGTAAGAAAAATAGGCACAAAAAACACAATCAACCAAATAATTACATGAATAAGAATGGTTGTAGTTTTGCTTTTGTGACTATCTTTCCTTAATAAACCTATCGATGCCATATATTTATTAATTAATGAAAATGATCTCCGCCACCGCGTCCTCCGGGTCCTTCTGGCCTGCCGGGTCTGCCTTGCATCATGTCTGATGCTGTCGCTCCGCCTTTAAAGAAATTGAATCTATATATGAAATGGAACATAAAATAACTTGTCAGCGTATTTGACGTTGTGTCACGAATAAAGTTTGATGTCACATTTCTGCTGATATTACTGCGCTGTTGCAATATATCATAGATTTTAAATCGCAAGGTACCACTTTTATCTTTAAATAACGCTTTTTGAAGGGATGCATTCCATAACCACTCGTTTTGCTTATATCCATCGGAATAACCGGAATTGGTTGAATAAGATATATCACTTTCAAGGGTAAAATCGTATGGGAAATAAATTGCAGTATTTGCTGTTGTATTATAGTTATAGTATTCCTGATCTCGCTGACCTTCAAGTGAATTCTTTACTCCATTATAATTTACATTACCACGAACTCCAAAATCAAATATATCTGATCTGTAATTTATACCTAATCCTTCACCTAAATTTAATGTTTTACTTAAGTTTGGCTCATTATTTGAAAATCCGTTGATATGATTATATCCGGCAAATGTCATAGAGGAGAATGAGAATTTTATATTCGATTTTAATGGGATATTCATCATTAAACGACCGTTGGCATTCCAGTTTCCTTTAACATTCTCGTATGTGGTCTCTTTCCTACCGGTTTTAATGTCGGTAAAGGTGGTAGAAACAATATCATTGGTCAAGTAGCCGGCATTGGCAAAGAAATTGTATGCACTGCCTTTTTCTTGATCGAAATTCATGTAACGTACATTGAAACGATGCTGAAAAGATGGTTTCAAATTGGGATTTCCATATCTTACATTCAATGGATCGGATACATCAACAACGGGTGAGAGCTGTTGTACGGAGGGTTGGTCGGTATCTCCAAAATAACGGATTCGCAAATTCGTCTGACGACTCCAACGATAGTTAAACTGTGCCATTGGCGAGAAATTCCAAACATCTTGTGTAAGATCATTAATCATGTCTTCGCCAATAAATGTCTTGCTTCGCGAACTGGAGGGTTGGGCACTGAATCCAATCGAATAATCATAAACGCCTCTGTCGGCACGGAAATTAATCTCCATCTCCTGACTTACAAAGATGTTCTCTAATCGTTTGCTGTACAATGAATCCAAAACGGTGTAATCTCCGCTTAGGTCTTTGGAACGGGTGTCTTTGTCTGATTTTGAATTGTTCTGATTGTAATTATATGCTAACTGAATGAAATTATTCAGACCTACTGGCTCTACATATGATACGTAGCCTCGATAACTTTTATTCGCGTTTGCATTTGTGAAATGCTGATCAATAATATCATCGGGCCTTGTTCCTGTATAATAGGTGTTGGATATGTTGGTTCCATTATTTTCTGCATCATTGGTATTGCCGCTTAACTGAAAACTGAAAACTCGACCGGGTTTACCGAGCTGGCGACTAAAATCTAATCTCGCTCCCATAGAATTACTGTTCCCTTCTGAATAATAGTCTGAATTACCATTATTTATGGTATCTCCTGTCAATTCATTGGTCGTCAAAAAAGTTCCTTTTTCTGTTTGATTGTTATCTGAATATCCAATCTGTGGCTCGAAAATAATTCTTGTAAGGGTGTCTGGGGTCCATTCCATACGTAAATCTACATTGAAATTACGACTGAAATTATTGGATGCATTATTTTCGTCTTCAAATGTATTACCTGAGCTTAACAAGTTCTGAGTGTGCACTTTAGAGGTTACGTCTGTATTGGTTTGACCGTATCTGATGTTGCCTCCGAGTTTAAATTTGCTTGAAAACTGCTTACTGAAATTTCCACCGGCATTCCCGGATTGGGTGATCCCGGATCCTCCTGACATGCCACGTCCTCTTCTACCGCCCATTCCACCAAACGTGGCTGAGGCAATGTCGGAAAATCCGGCATTGTTGGTATTGTTTAATCCGCCAAGAAAGGTAAATTGATCTTTATTTTTCATGTAATTGGCCATTATATTGGCTTCGTAACGTTCCTTACTGCCATAACCGGCAAAAGCATTTCCAAATAGGCCTTCTTTCATTCCGGGTCGTACCGACAAATTGATTACTGATTCTTCTTCGCCATCATCAAATCCGGTCATCCTCGAAATATCTGTCGATTTATCAAATACTTGCACTTTATTTACCATTCTGGCTGGAAGATTTTTTGATGCTACTTTGGGGTCGTTACTGAAAAACTCCTCGCCATCTACCAATATTTTTTTAATCTCTTTACCGTTAATGGTGATTTTCCCATTTTCGTCTATTTCGGCTCCGGGCATCTTTTTAATCAAATCTTCAACTACAGCACTTTCTGTGACTTTATATGAGTCTGCGTTATATTCTAAAGTATCGCCCTTGACAACTACTTCAGCGGCTTTGGCCGTTACTACGGTTTCTCCTAATAAAATTGTGTTTTGAGTTAGAGAAATTGTACCCAGATCTACGACTGGTGCTTTTGAAGTTACCACGATATTTTTATATACATCGTTATAGCCCATAAAGGAAATATGAACGATATATGAACCGTTATTCACTATTAAAGAAAATTTACCGTCTTCTTCTGATGGTTGACCTGTGACAAAAAGACTGTCTTTTTGCTGTAATACTCGAATGTTACCGTATGGTACTGGCTTTTCTGTGATAGCATCAACCAGTTTACCGTTGATTAATCCTCCTGATATATCACTTTGCGCATGAATCGTTATAGATAGCGCGAAAAGTAATATTAATGAATAAATGATTTTTTGCATTGTTGTACTTGTAATCTATACTCGATTAATAACATTTTTATTTATAAGTAAGCAAAAATAATCAATCTAATCCCCGAGTACAAATCAAATAGATTAACAAGGCTTTTTTATCGACAAAATGACATTTTTAAAGGCTTTTCAATTGTGCATCGACCACGATCGACTCTCCTCTTTTCAACTTATAGGTTTTCGAAATGGCTCCTGTCCGAAGCGGGAGTATTCCTCCCGTTTGAGAATAGATCGTAGCTTCTTTCAATGTGCCATGCTCCCAGGTTAGATCAACTACAAAGCCACCTCTTGTTTTGATACCCTTTACCGAACCTGTTTTTGACATTGCATTGGGGAGTGAAGGAAGGAGATGAACTTCGAAACTTCCGTCTTTTCTTTTCAAATGACTTTGAACGAGCATTTCGGCAATAGCGGCCGTAGCGCCAAAATTACCGTCAATCTGGAAAGGAGGATGATCATCGAAAAGATTGGGTAAAGTCTTTTCCGCAAGTAAAACGGATAATAATTTGAAGGCATGATCCCCATCATGTAAACGATTCCACATATTTATTTTCCATGCTAATCCCCAACCTGTACCTCCATCACCGCGGGCTATAAGGGTTTTACGTGCTGCTTCCGCTAACTCTGGCGTCCCTACTACCGTAATCTGATTTCCGGGATGTAACCCGAATAAATGGGAAGTATGCCGATGATGGGGTTCCACTTCGTCGTAATCTTCTGCCCATTCTAAAATCCGTCCGTTCTTTTCACTTACACGGATATCAGGGATCCTTTTCAAGGTGGCTTCACATTCTTTTCTGAAGACAACATCTGTATTCAAAATCTTACTCGCATCAATACAATTTGTCAATAAGTTATGAATGATCTCCATGTCCATGGTAGCGCCATAGGTAAATACCGAATGTTCACCGTTGGGCAAGATAAATGCATTCTCAGGTGAATATGAGGGATTGGTCACCAATTTTCCGGCGTAAGCTGTTCCTGCAGGTGCTTCTACCAAAAAATCCATGATGAAACGGGCAGCTCCTTTCATAATTGGCCAAGCTCGTTGAGCCAAAAAGTCCTTATCACCGGTAAAACAATAGTGTTCCCAGGGATGCTGTGCCAACCATGCTGATCCCATTGGCCATATCCCCTGCGGTCCATCCGCTGGAGCAGTATAGCCCCAGGCATCTGTCAGATGGTGAACCACCCATCCCCTGGCACCATAAATCGTCTCCGCACTTTTTTCACCCGGCTTTATTAAAACATCTATTAGATCGAATAATGGAGTATGCATTTCTGACAAATTGGTCAAATCGGACGACCAATAATTCATCTGAAAATTAATATTTGTATGAAA
>JBAYZS010000084.1:0-6805 GCA_041672395.1 Dysgonamonadaceae bacterium
TGACTACGCTCTTTCCTTGACCTGACAGCGACTTGATTACTAAAAGAGAAGAACTCGCTGCGCTCAAACAGCTTCTCTTTTTGACGTAATCTTCGTCGGTCAGGTGCCCAAGGAAGTCACTCATGTCTGCGAAAAACAATATCAAATACTTAAACAATTGAGAAATTGAGTACATTCGTCATTAAATTATGTTAAACGATTTTCAGTTTTTCATTGGACGATGGTGGGAGCATAGTGAGAGGAAGGTGGGAGCATGGTGGGATAAAGCTTATAGTTAAATTTCATTAACTCGCTACACTCAAACATGTATCAAATTACGTTTATTTCATCAAGCGGGTACCCCGAATATTAACTGAAATGTCGAAACATAATTATTACAGACATGGAAGATATTAAGAAAAAAACTATTTTGTTAATAATGACAATTTGAATCTCGATTTTTAATTGACCGCGAGAACTTTCTCCTTAAAAATCAAGTTGCAATCAGACGGCGTCATCTATATGGTTAAAATGCTTATTTGTACCATTATGGAAGTAGCAGATATCATACCTTCTTGAGAAATATCATATCTTTGCATAGCACAAATGAATATTTTATTGTATATTTGCATATGAGTGAGATTATTGAACTATTAACCCTCAATTCAAAAATACAATGAATAATTTACCAATAATACAAAATAATTATATTGGTTTTAATAATCTTATTGATTTGTACACTAATAATAAAAATACATATTTTGAAAATATTGAAATTAATATCAGAAATTTTTTTGCGGCAAATATGAGTGCTCCTTTAGGTGTTGTTTTAGATAAACTTACATCAAATATCAACTCAATAAATATCCATGTAAGCGAAAAAGCTAAAGACATTTTACAGCGTAATTGTTTTCTTTCAAATTACGGATATGAAATAAAGTATGATAAGAACGATACTACTATTCCTTACACAAGATTCTCAAGAAATGAAAGTAAAAATTTTGCAGATTATGTTTATAACAAGCTTTTATCTCACAACTCAATGCCAAATTTATCAGAAGGATTGAAAAGGAAAGTATTGGAGGTAATTTGTGAATTATTTTCTAATGCAAGTTTACATTCTAAAACATCTTACATTTATGCATGCGGTCAATATTATCCCAATTTAAATCAATTGGATTTTACAATTGCAGATATGGGTATTGGAATACGTGAAAATGTAAGTGCCTTTATGGGTAAAGATATCGATTCTATAAAAGCGATACAATGGGCTTTAGTAGACGGCAACACAACTAAGAAGTCTGTTCCGGGTGGATATGGATTGGGTATTCTTAAAAACCTAATTACATATAACAATGGATTTATGCAAATTGTAAGTGACGATGGTTTTTATGAATTTAACAACAATCGAGAAACTTACAAGAATTTTATGGGAAAATTTCCGGGAACTGTTGTAAATTTGCAGTTTAGAACAAATGACTTCGCTTCTTATTCTCTTACGAATGAATAAATAAAATGAAATGAAACAAGAACCAATTATTATAAACGTTCAAAATATAATTAACAGTCAATTCTGTATCGACGCTGAAGATGGTCAAAAGATTTATGAAATGGTTCACAAAGCGTTGGATGAAAAGAAATATGTAATACTCTCTTTCAAAGATATCAAATTGTTAATTACTGCTTTTTTGAATACAGCCATTGGGCAACTCTACAAAGATTTTTCTTCTGATGAGATTGAGACCTATTTAAGCAAAATAGATTTCGATCCTATTTTTATACCAACTTGGGAAAAGGTTGTTAATGGTGCTCCCATTTATTACTCAAATCCTAAAAAGTTTGAAAGTGATATCAGTGAAATTATGGAGGATTAAATTATGATTAAGCTTATTAATGAAGAGGATATTCCCTCAATAAAACCAAGAACAATTTTTTTTGATGCCAACATATTGATCTCATTATTTTTTCTCACAAATCCAAACGATCATACCTATAAAGGCTATTCACGAATTTTCAATAAATTATTAAATCAGGGAAACAAACTCGCTATTGATGTAATTGTTGTTTCTGAAGTTGTAAACAGAGCTTTACGAATGGAATATCATAATTATTTATCTAAATATAATATTGATAGAAATAAAGAACCATTTAAATATTTTCGCAATAAAAAAGAGGGTAAAGATGCAATTAATAGGACACGTACTATGATGTGTGATGTTATTCTTCCGCAATTTAATATTATTGAAAAAAAATGGGGAAAATTTGAACTTGAAGATTTATTGACCAGAGATGGAGACTTCAACGACCAGTTGATTGCAAATCTTTGTAAAGAAAATAGTTATATATTACTCACAGATGATGCCGATTTTATAGATAGTGATACTGAAATATTATCACTAAATAAAAACTATGCCTGATAAATCCATACTCTGCAAAATAGCAGATTTTTAAACCAAATGTGCCTTATACACGCTTGAGAGCAGTTCTTAAACGTATAACAAATTTAGAGCGATAACAGAAACACTACTTAAAGGCTGCTGTTCTCCTATACACCGTTTCCAGTAATCTAACCAGAAATTGTATCCATAAGGAACTTTAAAACGACTTGAACCATTCACAGTCTCTACTTTTTCCATTATTCTCGCGAATTAGCTTAATGAGGGCAATTAATACGTTTGAACTTATGGAAAATCCTTGTGAAATATATTTCAAACCTGATGAATAATAAAGAAGAAATTCGAATAATCAACATTAATATATTCATAATAATAACATATTTTTGAAAAAATATGTTACGTTTGTGCTAACAATCTAAATTTTAAACAATGAACGATACTGATAATCTGATAAATAGTAATAATCCTATTATCATCAACCTTTCTGAAAGTAGAAATGCCAAATCAAGCAAGTACTTTTTTTTATAAGGCAATACAACATCTTGCCCCAGGTGGTGCATTAGGTAGCGTAGTACCTGTGGATTTGTCAAGTTTTTTGAGCGAATAACTTGACATTATGAACCTGGCAACGCAAATACGAACCCGAATTGAGAAGTTGCCCGAAGGAAAAACCTTTGGTTATGCCGATTTGCGAATGGTCATTGAGGCGGCAAATGAGAATATCGAGAATGGTGGTGGTCCGTTCTGGGCGTTAGTCGCACGCAATGGTAAGATTGTAGGAAGAAGTAGCAACAAAGGTGGTTATTGGAAAGTAATCAAATAAATATCTAAGAAATGGAGACAGACAGCACAAAAGAAGTACAGGCTTATAACCTGATCGAGACACCATGGTATTTTGGCGCATACCTTAACATGGCAAGACACAATATGTTCTTACTTATTAATCATTTGACGGAAAAATTTTCTTATCTGAATGGTGAAAAACTGACTAATGATGAAGAAATATGCACCACAAAGCATTTGCTTGTCACGATATTCGATCCGGTGCAAACTATATACGAAGATGAACGCTTTAAAGTGTACAAGTATTTGGTTAAACGGCACTATCTTCCATTTATTAAAATCTTTCACGAGAAAAACGGGTATCAATTAGATTCAAATCCTATTGTCGATTACAAAGGACTGCATAATTTTCTTTTATCTGTCTTCAACTCTTTGAACAGTTGTAGAAACTCTTTCACTCATTATCTCTCTGTCGATAATACCGGGAAAAAAATAGACGAGCGAAAACCCATTCTCGACAAAAATATGAAGAGCACTCTTGAGCAGCTTTTCAAGCTAGCACCAACATTTTCTTTAAAACGTTTTGAGGCAAGTCATGAAGAAAATGATTTCGATCATTTAAATTTGTATGAGCTATTTCATCCAGATTCATCACAATTAACAGAACATGGTTTTTATTTTTTCATCAACCTATTTTTGGAAAGAAGTTATGCCATAAAATTCCTAAAGAAAATCCGTGGGTTCAAAAACGACAGCACGCCATCTTTTCGTGCTACCATACAGGCTTTTACCGCTTATTCTCTGAGAATTCCTGATGTAAAATTGGATGTAGAAGACAAGAAACTCTCGTTGCTCCTTGAAATGCTAAACGAGTTGCAACGCTGTCCCAAAGAGCTGCACAGTCATTTATCCGATGAAGACAGAAAAATATTTCAACCATCTTTGGATGAAAAAGATAAAAGCAACATTCTTCTAAACAGTACAGATTACGAAAACATCAAAGATGAAGATATAGACAGTTTAATATCAGAGATCACATCCTTACGCAGAGAGAGCAATCGTTTTCCCTACTTTGCGCTTCGTTTTATAGATGAATTTGATTTGCTGCCCCATATCCGTTTCCAAATCACGTTAGGCAAGCTTCATGTAAAATCATACGAAAAAATAATCACCGGCAATAAAAAAAATCGTCGTATAGTTGAGACCATTCAAGCTTTTGGGAAACTTTCCGATTTTGAGCATAGTGAAGATGAAATACTCCGTGATCTGCAAGAAGTGGGAGTCATAGAAAAAGGTTGCTATTTTGAACAATATGCACCCCACTACAATATGGAGAATAACCAACTCCCATTTTATCTGTTTGATGATAAAAAAACAATGAAATACCCCTCTACTCCCACGGGTTTCATCAGTCTAAACGATCTACCCAAGATAGTAATACTCGCCAAATTATTTCCTGTAGATTCAAAATCGAAAAAATGTAAAGTCGAGGACATCATTAAGGATTTTATTGAAATAGATAAAACCTGTTATTTAAACTATGATGAGCTCCAAAAAATTAAACAACAACTATCGTTAATCCCCGAAGAATTTACCAGGAGAATTATACAAGAGAAGTCCATCAAAGGGAGAAACGGTAAACCTGACTATTTAAACCTACATAAAGAAATAAACCTACTCACACGACTAAATAAATCCAAAGAAGAACTGTGCCTTTTGACAAGCGATGAACTAAGAAAACTAACAAGAGATCGCAAAGAATTGGAATATATCAATCAAATCAGGTATCTCCATTTTTTAGATAAAAGAAAACAGGAATTACAGAAATATTTACCAAATGGACTCCTGGTAAATCAATTGCCAGAGCAAATCACCCGTTACTTATTGAATATAAACGAACCAGATACTGAGAAAACAATCGATCAAAAAATAAAAGCGGTATACGATGATTGCAATATACGTTTGAAACGAATCAAGAAAGAAACCGAAAAACCTCAGTACGAACAAAATATAAAATTAGGAGAATTAGCCACATTCCTTGCAAGAGACATCATTAAAATGGTTGTTGACAAGGATGTAAAACAAAAAATCACCTCACCCTATTACAACAATCTACAGAACAAGATTGCCTATTTCAGCATCTCACAGTCGGAAATCATTGCATTATGCAACGAGCTACAACTATTCGACAATAACAAAGGACACGTTTTTCTTTCGCGTCAACTAATCAACAAGTCAAACAACATTATTGACTTCTATAAAAACTATTTAGAAACCAAATGCAAGTGGATTACCACCCACTTATCTAAAGAAGAAGCTATTCCATTGTCACTCCTCAAAATCAAAGAGAAGGTCGGTAGAAACGACTTCAACCATTGGCTGTCTAACAAATCCACTATGCCCGTCAGTCTCCCTAACACCCTCTTTGACAAGGACGTCAGCACCTATCTATCAAAAGAACTGCACAAAAATAGAATGCCTTTTAATCAGGGAGACAAGTTTTCCATACTTCTTTCGAAATTTCTGCAACAAGATACACAACCTTTTTACCGCTTCAAAAGAATATACTTTGTAAATGGCGAACCGAAAGAAATAGATATAAATGATTTAGACGGCAAGACCCTTAAAAGTCGGTACGGTAAGCAAGTTGAGAAAAACGAAAAGCAAATCCGTTTCATCCAAACGCAAGACCGTATCATTAAACTACTTTGCGAGCATATACTCTCTGAATATAACAGTGATT
Source organism: Dysgonamonadaceae bacterium (assembly GCA_041672395.1). GTDB lineage: Bacteria > Bacteroidota > Bacteroidia > Bacteroidales > Dysgonomonadaceae > UBA5287. The sequence goes on from JBAYZS010000084.1 coordinate 5,902, forward strand.
CACATCACAAGAGTTTAAAGTTGGCGTCGATAGTTCCATTTTCTGAGGAAAGTCCACTGAACAATCCATTTCAATTTAAACAACGAATCATCAGAAAAGGAAATGAAACATATTTTACCGTTATCGCAAAAGATAATCAGCGTCAGTTAGATGAGATATCCGCATACAGCCAGCTAACAACCGAGGATGAGAAGAATTCATTTAAAGGACAGAAAGGATATGAATGGACAGTAAAAGACTTTGGACGATTCAAGAAAATGACTTTCGACCGGAGAATAAGTTCTCTTTCTTCATATTTTGAAAATAAAGAAGTAACATTTAAATTTCTTGATTATCAGTTGAAGGAGTATGATAAGTATCGTGAGTTTATTTTCGAATCGACTTTTCAATTAGAACAACATATCTGTGATATAGCTTTAGAAGATATAATTCGAATAGAGATGAAGCATCGCACAAATGACAACAATTTCAACAATGTTCAGTTTAATAAATATACGGAGTGGATTGAGGATAAAGGTCTGTTGAATGAAGACAAGATATGTCAATTGAAAAAAATCAGGAACGGGTTTTCACACTCCCAGTTTCCCGATAATGTGTCAGGTATACCCAAAATAACTCAGTTGAATATTAATCAATTCGAAGAAATATACGGAGTAGAGGGGAGAAAAGGAGAAATTGAAAATTTGAATTTATCACTCAGTAAGTTGATATTTGAAGATTATAAATCAATCATTAATAATATTATCCCATCGGTAATTGATCATTGATGTGTCATGGAGGTCATACGAATCGATTGAGAGGTAGGAACAACGATAATTTGATATATAATTCCAATTAACCTGTTGTGGATGCCCTTATTTTGAAGGGTAGAAACAACTATTCTTTAATTTATTCCAATACTTAA
>JBAYZS010000085.1:0-6657 GCA_041672395.1 Dysgonamonadaceae bacterium
TGAGACCTGAGTTTTAGTTGGTCACCAGCAAAACTAATTAAAAATATATAAACTTTGCTTTTGTCTAACTATTAAATGAATAATTTAAATCTTTCCGGGAAAAGAATTGCCAGTTGCTGTGCCGTCTGTCCCCAGTCTCTAAGAGGCATTGTCCATTTCTTACGGATATTACGGTAAGCCAGATAAACAAGCTTTTCCAATGCCGTATCGTTCGTGAACACTCCTTTATTCTTGGTCACCTTGCGTATCTGGCGATGATATCCCTCCACTATATTAGTAGTATAAATAAGTCGTCGGATAGTGTCGGTATACTGAAAATAGGACGATAATTTATGCCAGTTATCACGCCATGATTTTATCACCAATGGATATTGTTCTCCCCATTTCTTTTCAAGATTATCTAACTCATCTTCTGCTGATTCCCGATTTACAGCTTGATATACAAGCTTCAGATCCTTCAGAAAGGCCTTTTGATACTTACCGGCAACATATTTAATTGAGTTGCGTATCTGATGAACAATGCAACTTTGAACGATAGTTTCAGGGAAAGCGCTGTTAATGGCATCCGAGAAACCTGTCAGATTATCGGTGCTGGCGATTAAAATATCTTGTACCCCACGAGTTTGTAAATCTGTTAGAACCGAGAGCCAAAAATTAGCACCTTCACTCTTGGATATATACATTCCCAACAGATCTTTATGTCCGTTGCGATCAACACCAAGTACATTGTAAATAGCACGGGTAAGTCGGACGGTTTTTGTCATCCATCACTTTGTAGTGAATAGCATCCATCCATACCATGGGGTAAACCGGATCAAGTGGACGAGTACGCCAAGATTGAAGCTCAGGCAGCACCCTGTCGGTAATGGCACTGATAGTATCGGCTGAAACACGATTGCCAAGGTTCTCCTCCATCCAGTCGCTGATCTCTCGTGTACTGTTTCCCAGAGCGTATAAACCAATGATGCGATCAGCTACACCTTCGGCTAAAATGCGTTCGCGCTTTTTGATAAACTCAGGTTCAAAGCGAGATTCCCTGTCACGAGGGGTTTGTATCGTTACCTCACCAAGAGAGGTTTGAACTTGCTTACGGTTATAGCCGTTGCGACGATTACCGCTTAAACGCTCTTCCTCATCCATGTGAGCATCCATCTCACCTTCCAGGGCAGCATTTAGAAGGTTCTCCAATAAAGGGGCAAATGCACCGTCTTTACCTAATAGGGGCTTGCCGGATTTTAGCTGCTCCAGCGCCTTAGCTTGAAAGGACTTGTAATCAAAATCTTCCATAATGTAAACTGTTATGTAAAAGTAATAAAAAATTATTTTTATTCTTTGACACAGTTTACTTTACAGTCTCCGCCTTTTTCATTTATCAACAAAATAAGTTGCTTATTTAAATACTTCTTTAAGCTTTTTAGACCATCCTTGCAATCGATCTTCAGTTAAATCGTATTCATTATCTTCATCAATAGCTAATCCAACCCATTTTCCGTCAATGACAGCATCCGATTCGTCATATGTATATCCTTCGTCTTCAACCTCGCCAATTACAGTTACCTGATCTTTTACTGCATCGTACAAAATTCGCATAGATTGAGCAAAGCTACTTGAGAAAGAGCCGCTGTCTCCTAAAGCAAAAATAGCAATTTTCTTATCTGTGAGATCCAGTTTTTTGAATGTTGGAAGAAACCCTTCCCAATCATCTTGTAAATCACCAATTCCTGTTGTTGATGTACCTAATATATAATATGGATAAGATTTTATTTCGTCCAGTTTAACATTAGCAACATCATATAAATCTGCATTTCCGTCAAGAATTTCATTTAATCTTTTTGCGACTGATTCTGTGTTTCCTCCTGAAGAGCCGTAGAGAATGGCAATATTGTTCATTTTAGAATATTTTTTATTAATAATTGAGTTCATTTTGTAAACACTTCAATTGACTTTTTGTTTGAACTAAATTTAATGCAAATGACATTTTTTGATAGTATGAGAAAAAAACATTAATTTTACGGCATATTTTGGCGCGGTAGTTCAATGGATAGAATAGAAGTTTCCTAAACTTTAGATTTGGGTTCGATTCCCAGCCGTGCTACAAAAGTTCTTATTCTATCAAATATTAGCCTGTTAGTGCTTAACTCTTAAGCTCTTCATTCTATTACAACTTTAGTTTTAAACATATTCAAAGATTACTTGTTTTACAATTTTTTCAATTTCCAGTGAGTTGTAAATATTGATGTTGGTTCTCCTTTATTTTCTTGTTGATAATAAACTGTTATTATTGAATCATCTTCCAATTGAACACTTGAAGGATAACCAATATCTCCATTATATGCTTCTTCCAAAATAATTTCATTCTCAATATCCCATGTTTCACTTTCATTTTTACTAATACAAGCACGTTTACTATATTTATCCCTTCTATGCCCATACGCCACTAATACCCAGCCATTATTTAACTCAATCAGGTGAGGAGGATAACCCCACATAGGAGTTTTATGAGGCGCATTCCAATTTTTTCCTCCATCATAACTTTCAGTTTGCATTAAATACGATCCACTACTATCTTTTGGTTCATACCTAATCAATGCTATTAATTTACCACTTTTCAGTTCGACAACGTGAGGTTCACTGAAACCTACAGTCATATATTCAAAAGGTGGTACAACAGAGATTACCTTCCATGTCACACCATCGTCATACGACTCTTCGGCCACTACTGAATGCGCACCATTCCAAGAACCAATGCCAAGATAAAATAATCGACCATCATTCAATTGAATTGGTCCATGAGGAGATGTCACATGAGTACGTACTGGTTCTTCCCAAGTTCTTCCATCATCCGAAGATCGTCTTACCCAATTACCTAACCATTCTTTTTTTATGGCATCAGGATTTTTTTTAGCTACTCGATTATACTTTTGATATGCCCATTTCCATGTAGGAGATGTATAAGCTAATGAGGTAAACCAACTTAAAAGAATTGTACCTTTTGAAGTTTGAATTATTCCAGCATCCCCTATCGTCGAGTGGAGTGTTATTAATTTCTTCAGGCTCACTCCAAGTTTTTCCATCATCATTACTTCTAATCATATGTGTTTTGCCCCAGGGACAAACATGTGAATCCCTGTCACCTGAATAGACTATTAGTAATTCTCCATCTTTAGTTTTTAGATGGCCACCCCAAGTATCTATTTGGCTCCAAAACTTCCTGCGAACCTATAACATGTCCGTTTTGGTCAATTTTTCTTTCGGTAATTAAATATTTCCCTGGTTCTTTGCACACTAATTTTGTTTCAAGAATCGTAGCAATATTATTTTTAATTTGTTTTCCTTTTGTCAAATCTTCATTTAAAATGTTTGAATGAATAATCTTTTCAGAACTCAATAATTTACTACTGCTAATTAAACTACTGGTAGTTAACAGGCTTGCAGTCTTAATAAAGTTTCTTCTATTAAACGAATTTGATTTCATAATTAATATTTATTCTATAACACTTATATAGTTATAGTTATCGTTACCCTCTTTTCTCGCGAAAAAGTAGCACAAAACCTATCAAGAAGAAAACAGTTAAAACAAAAGGAATCATCCATATTGACACCCAATTATAAACTTCTCCTTCTGAATAATAATCAACCACATTTCCGGCAACCATTGTTCCTAACAATTTTCCCACACCGTAAGTAGCAAAAGCGATTAATCCCTGAGCAGAATTTCGTAAAGAAGATGGTGCAGCTTCATCCACATAAAGTTGTCCAGTAACAAAGAAAAAAGTAAAACAAAAACCATGAAATGGTAAAACAGCATAAAGAAAACCATTTGAACCAGTAAATGCTCCTAATGCAAATGCCCCATACATCAACACCCATGCAACAATTGCAGCTAAAATACTACCTTTGTATTTGAGTTTCTTAAAAAGGAATGGAAATGCAAACAGAAAGATCACCTCTGCGATCTGACCCAAGCTCATTGCAGCCGCAGCATTATTTATACCTTCATCTACAATAAACAGATTTGTAAATGAATCGTAAAATGCAAGAGGGATACAAATTAATGCCATAAATATCAGTAATACTGAAAATGATTTATCTTTTGTCAATTTGAATGCATCAAACCCAAGAATTTGTCCTACCGTTGCTTTTTCAACCACTTTTTCAGGTTTTTTATAAGGTAAAACCAAGGCGTAAAGTCCAGCTAAAAATGAAACCACAGAAGCAATAAGAAAAGGAGTAGAGAGTGCTTCCAAATCAAAAGCACTTAATAATAATCCTGCAACTATCCATCCAAAAGAGCCAAATAATCTTATGCGTGAAAACTCTTTTGAAGTATCTTTTAAATTCTCAAATGAGATAGAATTACATAACGACATAGTTGGCATAAAACAAATTGTGTAGGCTAGCAAGGTAGGTAAGAATAACGAAAATTGATCAATCCTGGTTAACCCAAAAAGTAACAATGATCCTAAAATATTTAAAAAAGCCAATACCCTATTTGGTGAGAAAAAGCGATCAGCAATAATTCCAACAATCACTGGGGATATAATAGCAGCAATTGCAGCAGTTCCATAAGCCAATCCGATTTGAACACCACTAAAATGTAATGTTTGTCCTAAATATGTCCCCATTGTAACAAACCATGATCCTTGAATAAAATATTGCAAAAACATCATTATTGATAATTGCGCTTTCCTATTTATATTTTTCATAATACATTTATAAATATAAAGTTAAAACGTTTTAGTCCATTATCAAATTACCTTTAATTACTAAATTATCTCCCTTATCCTCCAATTCAAAGATTTGTGCTCTTTCCTGACCATTTGGTGAATTCGGTTGATGAAGAATTAGACATAGTTTTCCTTCAAAAGTTGAAAATATTGATCCATGACCTCCATTTTCATTTACTAATGGTTCAGAATGATGTATCCATGGCCCAAGCAACTTTCCAGTAGTGGATTCTGCAATTCCTATTGCATAGTTACCATTTTGTAAAAAACTTGACCAAATCATCAACAACTTCCCTGTTTTAGTTCTATAAAGGTAGCATCCATCTGTAACATAACTATTAGCTTTGTCAGGTGTCCATGGTGCATCAGAAGCACGAAATAAGAATTCAGGCATTCCAATAGCCTCCGATAGATCGGGCTTTAACTCAATCATCTCAATTGTACCATCTACTACTTGAACCCATTCATGGCAATAAATCATGTAAGGTTTACCATCTTCTTCCCATAAAGTACCATCCAGTGCCATAAAGTCAATTGGAGTATGTGGGCATAATCCAAAAGGAAGGAATGGACCTTCGGGACTATTTGCATGAAAAACTTGAGTCCCACGATATGTAAAAGCCGGCCAGTCCGGTTTTGATTCTCTCCAGGTTTCTTGGGTATTAACTGTACCAAACAAATAGTACTTTCCTTTATAAAAATGTATTTCCGGAGCCCATATAGTACCCGTAATCCAATTATCTTGCTGAACAGTAAAAACCCTTTTAGGACCAGACCATTCTTTTAAATCGCTACCCCAGAATATTTCAACTCCTCCTAATTCTTGTCCATTTTTATCTTTTGTAGATGCAGATCGGTACAAGTAATACAGACCGTTTTGCTTATCAGGGAGTATATAAGGATCTCTAATATGAATATCTTTTAGTTTAATAGTATTTGTATATTCATTCGGTACTTTCTCCTGCAACTTTAAATTAAAAGCAAATAATAAGTTTTGTTGTACAATTAGAATTGTACTAATTATTATAAAAAGATTTTTACAGTTATTCTTCATGGGAAGAAACTATTTAATTGATAATTTAGAATTCAAAATATAGGTTTTAATATTTAAATGTTAAGTACTCTTCATCTTAATTTGTCTTTTCCAAACTATCAAGATCAAGCGTCATGTCTTCAATAATTGCATTCTTTTCAATATTCTTTAATTGTTTGATCAATGAACTGGGATCTAAACGCCGGGTCATCTCTATCTCCATCAAACGATCAGGATAACGCTCACGTATTCCACGAACATCATTCATAAACAAAGAGTCTTCTCCTTCATAAAGTGCATTTGCCGCTTGTTGAATTAAAAATGCTCCTAAACTATCAGGATATTTTTCTAAAACAGCTTTCAAGTAATTATTACTGCGCTCAAAGCTTTTATGAGCTTCACTATTCTTGTCTTTTGTCGCTTGAAAAAGCCCCAATTGAAAAAGATACTCACCTGTAATTGCACCACGTTGGTCAGCTAGAGTTTGAATATTTAATGCTGAATCAAGATATCCCATTTCAGCTAATAGTTTAGCTTTAACTCCATAATAATCAGGATTCAGACTATCTATAGTTAACGCCTGATCAAGAAGGACCATGGCTTTTAAAGTAGAATCAACATCAAATGATGAATTTACCAACGAGATTGCAAGTTGATAGATCGAATCAGCTTTTGGTTCAACGATATATGGTGTAATGTCCACATCTTTTTTATTATTGCATGAAACCAAACATAAAAAAGAAAGAAAGAATATATAAATTGTTTTATTTTTCATTATAACAATAGGGAGAACAGGTAAACCCGTCCTCCCATTTTTTTTAATTAAACAATTAAATCACTCATATTCAAAATTTATGGAATTAAAATTGATTTATACATCTTTAATTCAGCCATATT
>JBAYZS010000086.1:0-6547 GCA_041672395.1 Dysgonamonadaceae bacterium
GTTGTCGACGATCGTAACTGTAATTCTGGGATATTTTGCCTTTCACGAACAAAAAATTGCAAAGAAATTACTTGGATCCATTATAATGATTGGAGGATCTGTAATAATTCTTTTGTTTGGGTGAATTACAAAGTTAATATTGTAAGAATCTGAACATTTATATATAGATATTGTTAAAAAAGTGAGTATTACGAAAGAGAAATTACAATACAAACATATAGAAAATATTAAATGATGGTATTCGATTTAGAAATGATTCGCAAAGTATATTCCACACTTCCTCAACGAATTAAGGAAGTACGAAATATATTGAAACGACCCCTTACTCTCACAGAAAAGATACTGTTTTCACATCTCTCACCCGGTGTGATTTTGGCAGATTATAAACGAGCAACAGATTATGTAGACTTTGCACCAGATAGGGTAGCCATGCAAGATGCGACAGCTCAAATGGCATTACTCCAACTGATGAACTCAGGCCGAACAAGTGTTGCCGTACCTTCAACCGTGCATTGCGACCATTTAATTCAGGCATATAAAGATGCTGAAACCGATTTAAGCACTGCAAAAGTTACTAATAAGGAGGTTTACGATTTTCTAAAAGACGTATCCAATGAATATGGTATCGGTTTTTGGAAACCAGGTGCCGGAATTATCCATCAGGTGGTGCTGGAGAACTATGCATTTCCAGGGGGAATGATGGTTGGAACAGATTCTCACACTCCCAATGCAGGAGGTCTTGGTATGATAGCAATTGGAGTAGGCGGTGCCGATGCCGTTGATGTGATGGCCGGATTGCCATGGGAATTGAAGATGCCAAAAATAATTGGAGTAAAATTAACCGGTAAGCTCTCCGGTTGGGCTGCTCCAAAAGATATCATTTTGAAGTTAGCAGGAATTCTTACAGTTAAAGGTGGAACAAATGCCATAATTGAATATTTTGGAGAAGGCGCTCAGACACTCTCTGCCACCGGGAAAGGGACTATTTGTAATATGGGAGCAGAAGTAGGAGCAACCACTTCCATATTTCCATTTGACGAAAAGTCGGCGATATATTTAGAAGGAACCGGTAGGAAGGAAGTCGCCAATGAAGCAAGAAAAATCATGGAACATCTTCAGGCTGATAGAGAAGTGATTGAAAATCCCGAGAAATATTACGATCAGTTAATAGAAATCAATCTTTCAGAGCTCGAGCCCCATATCAACGGACCCTTTACACCCGACGCAGCTTATACCATTTCAGAGTTTAGAGAAGCCGTTATCAAAAACGGTTATCCACGCAAGATGGAAGTAGGTCTGATAGGTTCATGCACCAATTCCTCATACGAAGACCTCACTCGTGCAGCATCAGTAGTGAGTAACGCCAAAAAAGACGGATTGACCGTCAAGGCACAGTTTCTTATTAATCCCGGGTCAGAGCAAGTAAGATACACCGCCGAGCGAGATGGCATTTTGAAAGAATTTGAAGAAGTAGGCGCAGTGATCATTGCAAATGCCTGCGGACCCTGTATTGGTCAGTGGAAGCGAGAAGACGATAATAAAGACCGTGTCAATTCAATTGTCACCTCATTTAATAGAAACTTTGCCAAAAGAAACGACGGGAATCCCAACACCCATGCCTTTGTAGCCTCGCCCGAATTGGTAGCCGCTCTAACAATTGCCGGTGATTTATGTTTCAATCCGCTCACCGACACACTTGAAAATGATAAAGGAGAGAAGGTTAAATTATCAGAACCAAAAGGATATGAAATGCCCCCAAGAGGTTTTGAGGTAAAGGATCCCGGTTATTTAGCCCCATCAGAAGATGGTCAAAAAGTTGAAATCACTATTGACCCCAACTCCAATCGACTACAAAAATTATCACCGTTTCCAGTCTGGGATGGCAAAGATTATATCGATTTACCTTTACTCATAAAAGTAAAAGGCAAATGTACCACAGATCATATATCTATGGCCGGTGCATGGTTACGTTATCGCGGTCATTTGGACAATATATCCGATAACATGTTAATCGGCGCAGTCAATTCGTTTAACGACGAAACAAATAAGGTATTGAATCCCGAAACACTTGAATACAATACCGTACCCGAATTGGCACGGAAATTCAAGTCAGTCGGAATAGGTTCAGTCGTAGTAGCCGAAGAAAACTATGGTGAAGGCTCCAGTCGCGAGCATGCAGCCATGGAGCCCCGGCATTTAAATGTGAAAGTGATATTGGTAAAGTCGTTTGCCCGCATTCACGAAACAAATCTGAAAAAGCAAGGCATGCTTGCCCTCACTTTTGTAAACAAAGAAGATTACAATAAAATTCAGGAACGCGACACAATCAGTATTGTCGGATTAACCAAATTCAGTCCAGGTAAAAACCTGAAAGTGAGGTTACTGCACATCGATGGTACAACCGATGAATTTGAAGCAGCTCATACCTATAATGAACAGCAAATTGAGTGGTTCAAAGCCGGTAGTGCATTAAATTATATGAAGAAGAAATAAAGATAATAAATTATAAACCAATCAATTAAACTCAATTTAAGCAAATGAATAACGAACACTTACTTTATAAACTATCAGAGTCTATAAAAAGAACCAGTAAAATAGATAAAGAACTATTTACTAAAATGGGCGTTAAGCGCGGATTACGTAATGAAGATCATACAGGTGTTCTAGTAGGTTTAACCCGTGTGGCAGATGTGGTTGGTTATGAGAGGCTTGACGATGGGTCTCTAAAGGCAATTCCAGGAAAACTTATGTACAGAGGATTGGATGTTGAAGATCTTGTGCACGGCATTCAAAGTGAAAAGCGTCTGGGTTTTGAAGAGACAGCTTACTTGATACTTTCAGGTTCTCTTCCGGATAGTGAAGAACTCGCCGCGTTTCATGCTCTTCTTACAACCACAATGCCATTGGAACATAAAGCCATGATGAGTATTTTGGCTTTGCAGGGTAAGAACATTATGAATATTCTGTCTCGCAGCGTCTTAGACCTCTACAACTACGACGAAAATCCGGATTCCATTACAAGAGATAATCTTATCAGTCAATCCATCAACCTAATATCCAAGTTTCCTACAATCATTGCATACGCCTATCAAGTGTTGCGTCATTCAGAATTTGGGCGATCATTGCACATTCGTCATCCAAAAGAAGAATTGTCAGTTGCCGAGAATTTCCTGTATATGATGAGAGGACCCGGAAGATATACCGAACTAGATGTGAGAATCCTTGACTTAGCGCTGATTCTTCATGCCGATCACGGTGGAGGTAACAACTCCACATTTTCGGTAAGAGTCACAAGTTCAACAGAGACAGACACCTATTCAGCTATTGCAGCCGGTATTGGTTCGTTGAAAGGTCCACTTCATGGAGGTGCAAACATCATGGTTGTGGCTATGTTGGAAGAGATGAAGGAGAACATAAAAGATTGGACAAATCAGAAAGAAGTAGATTCCTATTTGTTGAAGATTTTGAAGAAAGAAGCATTTGACAAAAGCGGTTTGATTTATGGTATTGGGCATGCGGTTTATACAATCAGCGATCCCCGTGCGATATTATTGAAAGAAATGGCCAAAGAGCTAGCAAATGAAAAAGGGCGTGAAAAAGAGTTTGCATTCCTTCAACTGATTGAAGAACGAGCAGTAAAAGTGCTTATGGATTTCAAAGGAAAAGATGCCAAACAAACTTGTATCAACGTAGATTTCTATTCCGGATTTGTATATGATTCAATCGGTTTGCCAAAAGATGTGTTCTCACCTTTGTTTGCCATGGCGCGTATTGTTGGGTGGTCGGCTCACCGCATTGAAGAATTGAACTTCAGCAGTAAGCGTATCATTCGTCCTGCTTACAGGAATGTGCGTGAAATACAATCGTTTATCCCTATTAGTGAAAGATAAAACATTATGCAAAAGATAAAAATACATAACCCCATTGTAGAATTGGATGGGGATGAGATGACTCGTATCATCTGGAAATTCATCAAGGATCAGCTTATTCTTCCGTATCTTGATTTGGACATCAAATATTATGATTTGAGTATTCAAAACCGCGATGCTACCAACGATCAAGTTACTATTGATGCAGCCGAAGCAATCAATAAATATCATGTCGGCATAAAGTGTGCCACTATCACACCCGATGAAGCCCGTGTAAAGGAGTTTAATTTGAAGGAGATGTGGAAATCTCCAAACGGCACCATTAGAAATATTGTTGGTGGAACGGTTTTTCGTGAACCAATTATCTGTTCAAATGTACCCCGTTATGTGCAAGGATGGACAAAACCTATCATTATTGGCAGGCATGCATTTGGCGACCAATATAAGGCGACAGACAAAGTCATTAAAGGAAAAGGAACCCTACGGATGACTTTTACGAATGAAAATGGAGAAGAGCAAAGTTGGGCAGTTTACAATTTCAAAGGAGATGGAGTTGCAATGGCAATGTACAATACTGATGAATCTATTTATGGTTTTGCACGGTCGTCGTTCCAAATGGCTCTGACAAAAAGATACCCTTTGTATCTATCAACCAAAAACACCATATTGAAAGCCTACGACGGACGTTTCAAAGATATCTTTCAGGAAGTATTTGATAATGAGTTTAAAGCAGAGTTTGAAAAGTCCGGAATCACATACGAACATCGTTTGATTGACGACATGGTAGCATCCGCGATGAAGTGGAACGGCGGATTTGTGTGGGCATGTAAAAATTATGATGGCGATGTACAGTCGGATACTGTGGCTCAGGGCTTTGGCTCACTGGGAATGATGTCTTCGGTACTAGTAACGCCAGATGGAAAAACGGTAGAAGCCGAAGCAGCCCACGGAACAGTAACCCGTCATTACCGTAATCACCAGCAAGGAAAAGAAACCTCTACCAATCCTATAGCCTCAATATTTGCGTGGACACGGGGACTGGAGCATCGGGGAAAACTGGATAATAACCAACCGTTGATAGAATTCTGTAACAAACTGGAACAGGTTTGTATTCAGACAGTAGAGGGAGGAGAGATGACCAAAGACCTCGCATTGCTTGTTTACGGCAATAATAATATCGAAGGTAAATATTTGGATACGCTGGAATTTTTGGGAGCGTTAAAACGTAATTTGGAGAAAGTTATTAACTGATTTTATCAATAAGGAAAACTATTTGATAGAGTAGTATCCTGCTTTATCATAAAATATTGAACGGGGAAACGGTGTATTTATCGTCTTCCCGTTTTATTATTATTGTGCGTTGTTGGTCGAAATTAAGTGAGACCATAGTGAAAAGAAGGTGGAAAAAAAGTGGAAACATTATGAAAATTTAGTGAGACCATAGTGAGACCATAGTGAGAGGAGGGTGAGAGGAGGGTGAGAGGACGACACATTGATTCAATCCCTGAATCTTTTGTTTAAATCATCATAATTATCGATACGTCTGTCGCGAAGAAAAGGCCACCAGCGTCGCACATTTTCGGTACGTTCACCATCAATGTCAAGAATCTCCATTACTTCTTTATTGTTTGAAGCCTGATAAAGCATTTCTCCCTGCGGTCCGCATACAAAACTGTTGCCCCAAAACGTTATTCCCCCGGTTTGATTTGAAGGATCAGCCTCTAAACCCACACGGTTCACTGCAACTACAGGAATTCCGTTTGCCACTGCATGACCCCGTTGAACAGTAATCCATGCGTCAAGTTGACGTTGTTTCTCTTCATCGCTGTCCCTGTTATCCCAACCAATAGCGGTAGGGTAGATGAGCACTTCAGCACCAGCCAGAGCCATCAGTCGTGCTGCCTCCGGATACCATTGATCCCAGCATACCAGAATTCCAAGTTTTCCTACCGAAGTTTCGATAGGTTGAAACCCCAAATCACCAGGTGTGAAATAGAATTTTTCATAATACGCAGGATCATCAGGGATGTGCATTTTGCGATATTTACCCGCTAATTCACCATTTTTTTCTATAACTACCGCAGTGTTATGATAGAGACCTGCCGCACGTTTTTCAAAAAGAGAAAGTACAATTACAACACCAAGTTCTTTAGCCAGTCGCCCAAAAGAATCAGTAGACGGTCCGGGAATAGATTCAGCCTGATCAAAAACATCTACATCTTCCGTCTGGCAAAAATAGAGACCATTATGAAGTTCCTGTAACACAATCAGCTCCGCTCCATCAGCGGCAAGCTGACGAATTTTTGTCATTATTCGGGAAACATTTTCTTCTCTGTTTTCTGTATTTGCTTGCTGAATGATTCCTATTTTCATCTTGTTGAGGTGTTACTATATTCAATCATTTGACAAATCTACAAAAATCCCTCGGGAAATTGCATCGTTATACAGTGCAAAGATCCGTGTTGTTTTATGAGCGAGCGGCAGTCGATGCCTAGAATCTCTCTATCTGGGAAAACATTTTGCAGAATTGATTTTGCTGTCCGGTCTTTTTCAGAACCATAAAAGGGCAGTAAAACGGCACCGTTAATAATCAGGAAATTGGCGTAGGTAGCCGGTAGGCGACAGTCATCTTCATAAACAGCATCTGCCATTGGCAATGCAATTAGTTCGTATGGATT
>JBAYZS010000087.1:0-6396 GCA_041672395.1 Dysgonamonadaceae bacterium
TTGGAATTCGCATTACTACAGAAAAATTCTCCAGCGAGCTATGCAGGCAATATCGCAAACCAATCGTATCAACATCGGCTAATATAAGTGGCGAACCTTCTCCCGCATCATTCAAATATATTTCAGATATTGTCAAAGAGAAAGTAGATTATGTCGTGGAATACCGACAGAGCGATGTTTCTAAAACCTCACCTTCGAGCATTATCAAATTAGATAAATCAGGTACGATTGAGATCATTAGAAAATAAAACATTACACTTTGTGATAGCAAAAAAAAGGTTATATGATAAATTCATGATGTGGAAAAGTTCACGTACCAACGATAGGACTTTTTTGCTCTTCGTCTGTTTCTTGGTTGGGATTGCAACGGCATTGGCAGCTTATGTACTTAAACTCATAATTTATTATATACAGCTATTTCTCACAAACAGTTTCAACCCCACAGAAGCCAACTATCTATATCTTTTGTATCCAACAATCGGAATATTACTTGCGGGTCTTTATGTCAAATACATTGTAAAAGACGACATCAGTCACGGCGTCACGAAGATTCTCTTTTCCATTTCGCAACGAAAAAGTCGGATCAAACCCCATAACATGTATTCATCATTGATAGCAAGCTCCATTACTATCGGTTTAGGAGGATCTGTTGGAGCAGAGGCACCAATAGTTTTAACCGGTTCAGCGATCGGTTCTAATTTAGGGAGATACTTCAAACTCGATCAGCGAAAGCTGATGCTATTGGTAGGATGTGGAGCTGCCGGCGCGATAGCAGGTATTTTCAAAGCCCCCATTGCAGGTATCCTATTTGTAATTGAAGTTCTTTTGCTCGACCTCACATTGTCATCAATACTTCCATTATTGATCACATCCATAACAGCTACTGTTGTCTCTTACATTCTTACTGGCTACGATGCAATGTTTGCTTTTTCACAAGTAGAAGCATTTAGTTTGAACAGAATTCCAGGGGTTATTGCGCTTGGTATCTTTTGTGGATTTGTATCACTTTATTTAACGCGTGTAACCGCCTGGATAGAAGACATTTTTCACGAACTATCAAGCGTCAAAAGATACTTTTTTGGAGCAATAATGCTAAGTGTTTTGATATTCTTTTTCCCTCCCCTTTTCGGTGAAGGTTACAATTCAATTGAAATGTTACTGGAAGGCGGCGATCGTTATAAGGAGATGATGGATAAAAGCTTCTTTTACTCACTTAAGAACGAATGGGGACTAGTAGTTTTTCTTACTTTGACAATGCTATTTAAAGTATTTGCAATGAGCGCCACAAATGGAGGCGGTGGAACCGGTGGAGTATTTGCCCCCACCCTTTTCATAGGCTGTATTATGGGGTTTCTATTTGCATATATTCTTAACCTACTGAATATTACACCCTATTTACCTCAAGAAAATTTTGCATTATACGGCATGGCAGGTGTAATGGCGGGAGTGATGCATGCGCCACTAACCGGCACATTCTTAATTGCCGAGCTCACAGGAGGTTACGACTTATTTTTGCCATTAATGATTGTCGCGAGTATATCTTATGGAACGATCATCATTTTTGAGAAGCATAACATTTACGCTATCCGATTAGCAAAAAAAGGAGAACTTATCACTCACAATAAAGACAAAGCAGTATTGACATTTCTTAATATCGAGCAATTACTTGAAACTAACATACCGACCCTTTCCATGTCGATGAATTTAGGGGAGACCGTTAAAATCATATCCACCTCAAACCGAAATATTTTTCCGGTAGTTACCGAAAAAGGTGTACTGGTTGGACTTGTATATTTGAATGACATCAGGAATATCATGTTTCGACCCGAGCTCTACGAAAGATTTAAAGTAGAAAAATTTATGGTAGGAGCAACCGTTAAGATTAACATTAACATGCCCATGGAGAAGGTGATGAATATCTTTGAAGACACAAAAGCTTGGAATTTACCGGTGGTTGACGAAAATGAAATTTACAAGGGAATCATCTCACAATCAACCGTTTTCAATGCATACAGAGATGTATTAGTTAAGAATTATTCTGATTCAGAAGAATAGTTGAATTAAAATAAAGAGAAGTATGAGAAAAGAAGATTTACGAATTGTGTTTCTGGGAACCCCCGATTTTGCGGTTGAATCGCTGAAAGCCTTAGTTGAAAACATCTATAACATTGTTGGAGTTGTTACAATGCCCGACAAAATTGCCGGTAGAGGTCACAAAATTCAACAATCCCCTGTAAAGCAATATGCACTTTCGAAAAATCTGCCTATTTTTCAGCCCGAAAGCCTTAAGGATGAACAGTTTATCAACGATTTAAAAGAACTTAGGGCCGACTTGCAAATTGTTGTAGCATTTAGGATGTTGCCCGAAATTGTTTGGAACATGCCCCCGAAGGGAACTTTCAATCTACACGCCTCACTGCTGCCACAATACAGAGGAGCAGCCCCCATTAACTGGTCGATCATTAACGGAGAAAAAGAAACGGGAGTAACAACATTTTTCCTCAAGCATGATATTGACACAGGCAACATCATATTTCAGGAGAAAACGCCCATTTCTGATAGCGATAATGCTGGCACTTTGCACGATAGACTCATGCAAATTGGGTCTCAACTGGTTTTAAAGACTACGGATGCAATTATCAATGACAATATTATTGCAACTTCTCAGCAAAGCGCTGATATACTGAAGTCTGCACCAAAAATATATAAAGAAACCTGTCGGATTGATTGGAGTCGGAATGCTATAGATGTCCGCAACTTCATCAGGGGATTATCGCCCTACCCTGCCGCATGGACAGAGCTCCACATACAGGATTTGGAACCGATAACGATAAAAATATTCGACTGCGAGATAATTAAAGAAACACACACACTTGATTTGGGAAGTTTGCTTCATGACAAGTCCCATATGGATGTAGCTGTGGCAGATGGCATTATCCGCTTATTGGATATTCAGCAATCCGGAAAAAAACGTATGAGTGCAAAGGATTTTTTGAATGGCTTTGCAATGCCCGAAAAGGCTATTCTTAAATAATTACCATCTGAAGTTCAGCCCGAAAGTGACCGACTCATACACTTGTAAATAATTGAGTTTTGGATCCTTAGGAACTGAATCGTCATAACGAAGATTCAAATGCAATCGAGTTGAGAAATAGTTTGTCAAATCCATGTTTAACGTATTCTCAAATTCTGCCAAAACATTCTTATAACTCGTAAAATATTTAAATCGTGATTCCCAACGGGTGTATTTATTAAAATTGAAGCGCCAGTCGGCAGTCACAGTAGAACCAAGTTCCATCTTCCCCTTCTTTCCCTCTTCGATACCATATCTTTTTACAGGAACATTAGGATTGCCAACATAACGGTAGTTCATAGAAACCGGTGAGAGGTCCAGTTTAAGGTATAAATTTCTATGTCTGATTTTTGTATAAGACTTATTCAGTTGATAAGTCATACCCACACCCGCATTCACATAAAGTGGTGCTAAAATTGAAGAACGTAATTCATTTGAATTAACTGGGTAATTATTGAACATCTGAGTTTTAATCTCAACATTTGATGAATACTGCCACTTTTTCAGGAAAGCATCCACACCCAACGATCCATAATACCTAAGCATGTCATTACCAATCTTATAGGCACGTAGTGAATCTTCAGGTGAATTAAACAACGATAATCGCCATTCCAATGAATTATCAAATCTAATTTTTTCCTTTCTATAGTTAGCCCGAATAACATGATTACTGTTGATATTCAAGTTATTGTTCTTTCCTCTGTACCAGTTGTCAGAAAAAAGGTTTTGTGAAAACTGCAAGCTGTGTTCACCTACAATAGTCCAATAACGGCGACCAATTTTCACTGTCTCAACATCCGGAGTTACAAGTACTACTCCCGACTGTGCATCAAGCGGCTTTCCAAAAGGTTTAAAAGTTCCAAGCACATCCTTTTCCACCTCACTTGCTTTTGGCAATCCAGCAAATTCAGCTGCAGAAAGTTTGACACTTTCAGGATATTTTTTGAAGTATCCATGACGTACATTCTCAATAAATTCAGTATGTTGCAATGATGGTGCGAAAGTTTGGTCCGCGTTTATCAATAAATGCTCCTGGTGACTCACTTGGATATCAGAATAAAGAATTTTATCATCCAGATCTTTGATCCCCGTAAAAATCATTGGAAGAAAAAGCGGATTATAGAATATTGTATCCCTGAAAGTCAATCCCTCCAACGATTCCGGATTATAAGCAAATTGCGGCAATTGCAGTGTTCCTTCGTCCGAACGTTTATAAATCGAATCGAGTAAAACTTTGGGATACACAAACCTAACAGGCTGAGCTATAATAGAATCAGGGTGTATAGGGAGTGCCGTTCCAATTGTTGAATCTTTCTTTTTTACAGTATCTGTGGGAGGTGGAATTACTATGGGCGTGGAACGTTCATTCGTATATTCATTTATTATCTGAACCTGCTTATCGATATCTGTTATATTGTTAAATATCTCCAAACTATCTGACGAGGGCGATTGTTGACCGCTTACAGAAACAACGCCAATGGTTGTAAACAACAGAAAAATAACGGAGAAATTGAATAACCTACTATATATTTTCATAACTGCGTCTCTTTCATCTATTTAATATAATCTTAAGTTACAAAGTTACAAATTATCCTCGATAAACCAATACTTTGATTATAAAATGTTAACCCATAAAGCATTCAGGGCAATAAATTTGATAAATTTTATCCAAACCTTTTTCCTTATTTTGATGATTCGCATAATAATCCAAACAATTTATTTATATTTGTACACAAACTCAATACGAACAAATTGCATATAAAACAATGAAAAAGTTATCTTATCTATTATTGATTATCGTGGGTGCCATCATGCTTTCAAGCTGTCAGGGCTACAATCGAATGGTTGAAAAACAGGAAACAGTTTCTCAGCAATGGAGTAATGTTGAAAATGCATACCAACGGAGGTCGGATCTCATTCCAAATCTTGTTGCCACTGTGAAAGGTTATGCCGAGCATGAACAAGAAACTTTTACACAGGTTACCGAAGCTCGCTCAAAGGCTACGCAAATGACGGTAGATCCTACTAATTTGACCCCTGAAGCAATTCAAAAATACCAAGATGCTCAAGGTGAATTGAGTCAGGCTTTAGGGCGATTACTGCTTATTCAGGAAAATTACCCTGAGCTAAAAGCAAATCAGAACTTTATGGCTTTACAAGACGAACTTGCAGGTACTGAAAATAGAATATCGGTTGAACGAAATAAGTTTAATGAGAAAGTACAAGATTACAACGCTTATATTCGCAAATTTCCACAAGTTATATACGCAGGGTGGTTCAAATTTGAGACGAAAGGATATTTCCAGGCGGCTCCCGGTTCTGAAACAGCTCCAAAAGTAGCGTTTTAACATCATTCATAGAATGCTCAATAAAGTAGATCTGGACAAGGTTTCTGACGCAATCAAGAATGCCGAAAACCGAACGTCGGCAGAGATTCGCGTGTGTGTTGCCCGCAAATGCGAGGAAGACCCGCTTAATGCAGCAGCAAAAAAGTTCCGCAAGCTAAAAATGTATAAGACGAAATTGCGGAATTCTGTTCTTATATATGTAGCCCCGGTAGATCATAAAGCCGCGATATTGGGCGACATTGGTATTAACGAAGCCGCATCAGAAGGTTTTTGGGATGATGTTTTGGAAGATATGTTCCTTCATTTTCGCAACAACGAAATTGTTCAAGGTATTTGTGAAGGAGTAGGAAAAGTTGGAGCATTAATCAATGCGCGCTACCCGATTATGGAAAACGATGAAAACGAACTAAGCAATGAGGTTATTCAAGAAGATTAATTTTTTCAGTTTCTTTCTTCTGTTATTATTTATTTATACAGTCAACATAAATGCTCAGGAAATACCTGAACCTATGTCGCCAGCTCGTTTAGTAAACGACTTTGCAGGTATTTTCACAGCCTCCGAGACACAAGCATTAGAACAAAAACTGCTCGCATATAATGATTCCACATCCACACAAATTTATGTAGTAACAGTTAATGATATGGGTGGTTACCCGGCATCTGAATACTCTTTTCGTTTAGGAGAAAAATGGGGCATTGGTCAAAAAGAAAAAGATAACGGTGTAGTCATTTTGATAAAACCAAAAACAGAGGACAGTAGAGGAGATGTTTTTATCGCAGTCGGCTATGGTCTTGAGGCAAAACTAAATGACGCCTATATTGGTAGGATTTTGGACAACTACATGATTCCCTATTTCATTGAAAACGACTATTTTGGCGGCGTCAATGCCTCAGCAGATGCCATTATTGCCAGACTAAGCGGCGAGTTTGATGCAGAAGCAGAAGGCGTTAATGAAATTCCCGGTATCATATTAT
>JBAYZS010000088.1:0-6151 GCA_041672395.1 Dysgonamonadaceae bacterium
CTGTTTTTCGCTCTACCTATTATTCTCCTGATAAACGACTGCTTAAAGGGAGTAACATTGAAGAATTGGCTTTTGAAATTACACAAATCATTAACGAATAGAATAGTATGGCTAAAAGAAAAATTGACGAAAATTTGATGAAAGAGATGGTATCGAAAGGATTTAATCGTCGTCCCCTCACACCCACACATAAAGCTACATCTTCGGAAGATCCACTGGATAGTTTGCCACTTACCTCAAACGAAGTGCCAAACAAAGAAATAAAATCGGAGAACAATAAGGAGAGATATGAACCAAATAATATTGAACAGGAAGTGGGTATGGATATGGAACGATACAGCTCTTTGTTCTTGCAACCGATAAAATTTACTGACAGATCCAATTTTAGTATACACCGTAAGACATTGAACCATTTGCGAGCTGTTTTAGAGGATACAGGCAGAACCACAACGTTGACCGGATTAATTGAGAACATTCTCAATCATCATCTCCATGAATATAAAGAGCTGATCAATAAATCAACGGCTAAAAATATCCGTAAGCAAACACTTACCAACCTATGAACACTTTTGTTGCCATACTGCTGCTTATTATTATCTGTTTAACGCTGACAATTCATTATCAGCATAAGATAATCATACAGCTTAAGGAAATGTTGAAAGATGATCCCAAAAAAAAGGTGGAAAAGAGCAGGAAATCGTCTGTTCCAAATATTATGGGCATCTCTAAACGACAAGAAAAGACAAGAACCGACAGTGAACGACAAGAATTAAAACCAATTGATTCTTCTGTTACTTTTGCTTTGCAAAGCGAAAAAAAAGAACAGGCGCCTCCTGATGAGAACGACAATATGGACCTTGACTCAGATGAATTTGAAGAGTTGGACCCGTTGGAATTAGAAGATCCTATCTCCGCTGAAGAGATGGACGAAGTGAACGCTATGTTCAACGATGCAGTTATCATCAATCCGAAAAGTGTCTTACACAAAGAGGTACATTCTCTGAATCAGTTTCTGATAAATAGTGATTCAGACCAAAAAGAAGAGGATACAGCTTTTGCTACGTTCACCAAAATAGAGGGCAGTGATTTTGCCAAAAAGATGTTAGCGGCGTATGCACCAAAAAGTAAAGCGTTACTGGTGAAATGGCAAGAAAGAATTTATGCGCAAGAAAAAGAGGTGAAAGAAGAAAAGATACATCCGTCATCAGCTGAACAGAATAAAGCGTTTGACATATACGATTACCTGTAAATATTAATGAATCCAATTATAAACCACCGTTAATGAATCAACAATTCATTTTCGGCTCTAAACAATCAACATTATGACTTATAAAAGAATCTATCTCGCAGCAATGCTATTTATGCTTGCCGTCTATGAAGTCCTCGCACAAGGAGATGGTACAACCGGTATTACCCGAGCAACGGAAATGATAACAGGTTATTTTGATCCTGCCACCAAGCTTATCTATGCCATTGGTGCAGTAGTGGGATTAATCGGTGGAGTAAAAGTATATGGCAAATTCAGCTCGGGTGATCCCGATACTTCCAAAACTGCTGCTTCGTGGTTTGGTGCATGTATCTTTTTAATTGTGGCAGCTACAATTTTACGCTCTTTCTTCTTGTAAGAAATAACGAAAAGAAGAAAAACAAGCGATGAAACAATTTGAAATTAATAAAGGAATCGGGCGCAGTGTCGAATTCAAGGGACTTAAAGCGCAATACCTTTTCATCTTTGCAGGGGGATTACTGGGGATGTTTATCCTTGTGGTTGTGCTTTATATGATAGGGTTAAATCAGTACATCTGTATTGGGTTGGGCATCTTGGGTGCAACACTGATAGTGTGGCAAACATTTTCGCTCAACCGCAAATACGGTGAGCATGGATTGATGAAAGCAGGTGCTCGCAAGAATCACCCTCGTTTCCTTTTGAACCGTAAAAGCGTGAAGAATATTTTTAAAACAATTCGCAGATGAGAAACAAAAGTAAAGTCACCACGCTGGAAAATAGGTTTCCGCTCTTGGCCATTGAAAACAATTGCATCGTCAGTAAAGATGCAGATATCACCATTGCGTTTCAGGTGGAACTGCCTGAACTCTTTACTGTGACCAGTGATGAATACGATGCCATTCATGCTGCCTGGCACAAAGCCATCAGGGTATTACCCGATTATACCATCGTGCACAAACAGGATTGGTTTATCAAAGAAAACTATCAACCCGATATTCAAAAGGATGCACTGAGCTTTTTATCCCGTTCCTTTGAACGACATTTCAACGAACGTCCGTTTTTAAATCACTCCTGCTATCTCTATTTGACCAAAACAACAAAAAAGCGCATGCTAGTGCAAAGCAATTTCTCGACGCTTTGTCGTGGAACAATTGTACCCAAAGAAGTGAAAGACAAAGAATCGATTGTGCGTTTTCTGGAAACAGTGGATCAATTTGAACGAATTATCAACGACAGCGGCTATCTATCCATGAAAAGACTTTCTACCGATGAAATAATTGGTGCAGGAGAGCAAAAAGGATTGTTGGAACGCTACTTTTCACTGTGCTCAGAAGAGCATGCTGCGCTCGAAGATATTGCCTTTGGAACAAATGAAGTACGCATTGGGGATAATATCCTCTCTGTGCACACCCTTTCGGATACGGATGATTTACCGGCTCGGGTGAGTACCGATAGTCGCTACGAAAAACTTTCGACCGACCGCTCTGATTGCCGTCTCTCCTTTGCTGCTCCGGTGGGATTGCTTTTGACGTGTAACCATATTTACAACCAATACCTGTTTATTGATAACAGCGATGAGCTGCTTCAAAAGTTTGAAAAGAGTGGTCGCAATATGCACTCGCTCGGAAGATACAGTCGCTCCAACCAAATCAATGAAGCGTGGATACAAGAATACCTTAACGAAGCACATTCACAAGGATTGACATCCATTCGTGCGCATTTCAACGTGATGGCATGGAGCAACGACCGAGAAGAACTCAAACACATTAAAAACGATGTGGGCAGTCAATTGGCACTAATGGAGTGTAAACCTCGCCACAACACGGTGGATGCTGCTACGCTTTATTGGGCAGCTATGCCGGGAAACAGTGCGGACTTTCCTTCCGAAGAGGGTTTTTACACCTTTATCGAACCTGCGTTGTGTTTCTTCTGTGAAGAGACCAACTACAAAAGTTCGCCCTCCCCTTTTGGAATTAAAATGGTCGACCGTCTTACAGGAAAGCCTCTTCATTTAGACATTTCGGATTTGCCGATGAAGCGTGGCATAACCACCAACCGCAACAAGTTTATTTTAGGTCCCTCGGGAAGTGGAAAGTCCTTTTTTACCAATCACATGGTACGCCAATATTACGAGCAAGGAGCGCATGTGCTTATGGTAGATACAGGTAACTCTTATCAAGGACTTTGTACATTAATCAACCGTAAAACCAATGGTGATGATGGAATTTATATTACCTATACGGAAGAGAATCCCATTTCGTTTAACCCGTTTTATACGGATGATTACCTGTTCGATGTAGAGAAAAAAGAGAGTATCAAAACACTCATATTAACCCTTTGGAAAAGAGATGATGAACCACCCACACGTTCGGAAGAGGTGGCACTTTCCAATGCTGTTTCACGCTATATACAGCGCATTAAAAATGATCGAACCATAACGCCCTGTTTCAATACTTTCTATGAATATATACAAGGGGATTATCGCAAGGTATTGGAACTAAAAAATGTCAGGGAGAAAGATTTTGATCTGGACGGCTTTATTAACGTACTGGAACCCTATTATAAGGGCGGTGAATATGATTTCTTGCTCAATTCGGACAAAGCACTTGACCTGCTTTCCAAACGGTTTATTGTTTTTGAAATTGATGCGATTAAAGATCACAAAATTCTCTTCCCGATAACAACCATTATCATCATGGAGGTTTTTATCAGCAAAATGCGCCGATTAAAAGGTATCCGTAAATTAATCCTGATTGAAGAGGCTTGGAAAGCGATTGCATCAGCGAATATGGCGGGTTACATCAAGTATTTGTACAAAACCGTTCGTAAGTATTTTGGGGAAGCCATTGTGGTCACCCAGGAGGTGGATGACATTATTCAATCGCCCATTGTGAAAGAGAGTATTATCAATAACAGTGATTGTAAAATCCTGTTGGATCAACGTAAGTACCTGAACAAATTCGATGATATTCAAACAATGCTCGGACTCACCGAAAAAGAGAAATCGCAAATTCTTTCCATCAATATGAATAACGCTGCGAATCGCCTTTACAAAGAGGTTTGGATTGGTCTGGGAGGAACACAATCTGCGGTGTATGCTACAGAAGTTTCCGCAGAAGAATACCTGACTTATACCACGGAAGAGACCGAAAAAATGGAGGTGATGGAACTGGCAGAAAAGCTAGACGGGAACATTGAATTGGCCATTAAACAGTTGGCTGAACGTAAAAGAGAATGATCCTTATAAATTAGGTGAGAATAACATTTAACGAAAAAGAGAATATAAAAAATTGATTAGAATTTAACCACTTAAAATCCAAAGCAACAATGAAAACTAAAATTATAATTCTGATGGTTGGATTGGCACTGTTTTATACCAAACATGCCCATGCTCAATTTATTGTGAACGATCCGATAAACGTGGCAACAAGTATCGGGAATACGGTAAAGGAAATTATACAAACCTCCAAAACGGTAAAAAACACGATGGATAATTTCCGGGAAGTGGAAAAATTGTATGCCCAAGGCAAAGAGTATTATGATGCGCTGCAAAAAGTAAACAACTTGGTAAAAGATGCCCGCAAAGTGCAACAAACCATTTTAATGGTGGGCAACATTTCGGATATCTATGTAAACAGTTACCGTCGGATGCTGAACGACAAAAACTTTTCGCACGATGAGCTTATGGCCATCGCCTTTGGTTATGCCCAACTATTGGATGAAAGTACGGAATTGCTGAAAGAGCTCAAAGTGGTTACAACAGCAACATCGCTTTCTATGAGTGATAAGGAGCGGATGGACATTATTGAACGAATCCATAGTGAAGTGAGTGAGTATAGGAATTTGGTTGGCTATTACACCAACAAAAACATCTCTATCAGCTACCTGCGCGCAAAAAAAGCAAATGACTCTCAGCGCATATTGGATTTATATGGTACAAACGAAAGATATTGGTAAGCTATGAATTTTGAAAATTTACATCAACTATTGCGTGAACTCTATGTGGATATGATGCCACTGGTTGAAGATATGGCAGGGGTTGCAAAAGGGATAGCCGGATTGGGTGCGTTGTTTTACATCGCCTATCGGGTTTGGTCAAGTCTTGCCCAGGCTCAACAGATAGATGTGTTCCCTCTGCTTCGCCCTTTTGCCTTGGGATTGTGCATCATGTTTTTCCCGACAATTGTGTTGGGTAGTATCAATGGCATTTTATCTCCTATTGTCCAAGGCACTGGAAAATTACTGGAAACGCAAACCCTTGACATGAAACAATTCAGAGAACAACGTGATGAGTTGGAAAGAGCTGCCTTACTGCGTGATCCCGAAACGGCCTATTTGGTCAGCAATGAGGAGTTTGATAAGAAACTGGATGAACTCTCCGGATTAAATCCCAAACACCTTGTGACGATGACCTCTATGTATTACGAAAGGGGTATGTACAAAATGAAAAAATCGATATCGGATGTGTTTCGTTCTCTGTTGGAGTTGATATTCCAAGCAGCAGGATTAATTATAGACACCATTCGCACATTTTTTCTGATTGTTTTATCCATTTTAGGACCCATTGTGTTTGCTCTGGCTGTTTGGGATGGATTACAACAATCACTCGTAACGTGGTTAAGCCGCTACATCTCAACGTATCTATGGCTTCCAGTTTCAGATCTGTTCAGCTCGATGATGATGCGCATTCAACTATTGATGATGCAGAAAGATATTGAGGCTTTGCAAGATCCCACCTTTATTCCCGATATGAACAATGCTGTCTATATCATTTTTTTGCTGATTGGTATTATTGGGTTTTTCACGGTTCCTACCGTTAGCGGATGGATTGTGGAAGCAGGTGGCGGAATGGGAAATTACGGTAAGAACATCAATCAATCTTCTCAAAAAGCTGGTGCACTGGCCGGCTCGGGTGGTAAAATG
>JBAYZS010000089.1:0-6145 GCA_041672395.1 Dysgonamonadaceae bacterium
GCAGTACCGTTGATTTTCATGACCGGTACCGCACTCTCGGAAAATGATTATAATAATGGCTTTCAAAAACTATATGCAGAAAATTATTTGGAGAAACCAATAAAACTATATGCAATTTTGGCTCAAGTTATGAGTCTGCTCTACCCTCCAAGCGTCAAAACATACAATGGAAACAATATTTATATTAACATTGATAATCAACAGCTAACCATTAATGATAATATTTTTAATTTACGCGAAAATGACATCAAAATCTTTTCTGTTTTGCTTGATAATGTAAATTGCTCTGTAAAACGATCTGACATACTATTCAAAATATGGAATGATAATCGCCCCCGATTAAATAATGCCTTAGATAATTCTATTTCGCGAATAAAAAAAATATTAAAGGATTTTCCTGACATAAAATTAAAAACTATCTATGGTAGAGGATATTTACTTTCAATATTGCAGTAGACGACTTCGTCCTTACCTGTCCCATTGGGTGGTTTTTTTAAGACTATAAAATTGAATCTCCCCTCACTAACTAATTAACACTACATTCAATTTTTTCGTCATAATTTCCCGACTTTTTCACAAATAAAAACTACATGTCTTCCAACGACAAACAAACCATATCAATCTGAAATTATTGCAACATGCTCTAATTTTGCCATGACTGCAAAATGTGTTTTTATTTCTTCACCTAATTTACTGTAAATCTTTTCAGTACAAAATTATCCATTATTTCTAATCAATTTTGATTTTGTTGATTAAAAATCATATATTTGCATGGTTTTTCATTCACTATTTATAAAATACTTCTATTATGAACGATATATCACGCAATAATTGGGAGGCAATGACCGATGATCGCATCCTCAAGCAAATCGGGGTGTTTGTTAAACATCACCGTATGCAACAAAATAAAACTCAGGCTGTGCTTGCTGAAGATGCCGGTATAAGTCGCTCCACACTTAGTTTGCTGGAAAGAGGCGAAACTGTAACAGTTGCAACACTCATCCGGGTATTGCGGGTGTTGGACCAATTACAAATCATGGATGTTTTTGTAATTACTCAACATCAAAGTCCGTTAGCTTTGGCTAAAGCCGAGAAGAAGAAAAGACAACGGGTTGCACTCCCCAAAAAAAAGAAAGCTGATAATGAGAATATTGAGAATATTGATTGGTAAATTTGGTAAATGATGAATACTGCAATCATACATATATGGGGTAAGATGGCAGGAGCAGTTGCCTGGGATGAAAAATCAGGTGTGACTTCTTTTGAATATGATCCTACGTTTAAAAGTCTGGGATGGGAACTATCTCCATTAAAGATACCGCTGTCCACGGTACAACAAATTTATTCTTTTCCCGAATTACGTAAAGAAAACGGTTCTTCTTTTGATACTTTTAAAGGATTGCCCGGATTACTCGCAGACTTGTTGCCCGACCGCTATGGGAATGAATTGTTCAATTTATGGTTGGCACAGCAAGGGCGACCGGAAAATAGCATGAACCCGGTAGAAATGCTTTGCTTTATAGGTAAACGGGGAATGGGAGCATTGGAAATTGAACCGGCCATTTTAAAACAAAATGTGAATACTTTTTCGGTAGAGATAGATAGCTTGGTAGAAATTGCAGGCAAGTTACTTTCAAAAAAAGAGGCTTTCATAACCAATTTAAAATCCGATGAAGAAAAGGCTATGCGTGAAATACTGAAAATCGGAACATCAGCCGGTGGCGCACGCCCCAAAGCTGTGATTGCCTACAATGAAAAAACAGGTGAAGTCCGTTCGGGACAGACGCGAGCACCAGAAGGGTTTGAACACTGGCTGCTTAAACTTGACGGGGTAAGTGAAGTGCAATTGGGTGCAACTCATGGATATGGTCGTGTTGAATACGCTTACTACCTGATGGCGTTGGATTGCGGAATTGAAATGATGCCTTGTCGGTTATTGGAAGAGAACGGTCGCGCACATTTTATGACTCGACGCTTCGACAGGGAAGGAAGCTATACAAAACACCACATACAGACTTTTTGTGCCTTGAAACATTTTGATTATAATAGGGTAAACAGTTACAGTTATGAACAATTATTCCAGACGATGAGGGAACTGAAGCTGACGTATGTCGAAGCTGAACAGATGTTCCGACGCATGGTGTTTAATGTAATAGCCCGTAACTGTGATGATCATACAAAAAACTTTTCTTTTATCCTTAAACAAGGTGATCGGTGGAAATTAGCTCCGGCATACGACCTCTGTCACGCTTATCGCCCCGGAAGCGAATGGGTAAGCCGTCATGCTCTAAGCATTAATGGGAAAAGAGAAAACTTTACACGGGAAGACCTCATCGAGGTTGGGCGTTCCATCCGCAATAAAAAGGCTGTTGAAATAATTGACCAGATTACCAATACGGTACACAACTGGCATTATTATGCCGATAAGGCTGGTGTAGACAATGACAAAAAAACAGTAATTGAGAAAACGCTTTTATCTTTGTAACTCTTTGTCGGGGAGATCTGATTTTTTCTTTTTCATGGTCTCACGCTCCTCTCACCATGCTCTCACTATCCTTCGACAATCTTTTTGAAAATACTGCATCTAAACGCCTCACTATTTTTACTTATATTAACAGCAGGGGCATTGTGATTATTTTATTTACCTTTGCACCTTAATTTACGGTCTATGATAACAATTGTTTTAATCATTTTCACTTGTATTATTTCTATCAAAGCGTTCAAAGATGATGGTTTGATGGAGAAATGGATTTTCTATCCCCCGGCTGTAAAACATGGGGAATGGCCACGGCTTTTTACTTACGGCTTTCTGCATGCGGATTTTACTCACTTGATATTCAATATGTTCACTCTGTACTTTTTTGGTGTGGATATTGAAAAGTATTGTATCGCGACATTGGGTGAACTAACAGGCTCTGTGGCTTATATTGTACTGTATTTCAGTGCGTTGTTTGTCTCTATCTTCCCTACTTATCTGAAAGAACGGGATAACGACTATTATCATGGACTGGGGGCTTCGGGGGCGGTATCGGCAATAATTTTTGCTTATGTGCTTATCAACCCTATGAATTTTATGGGGGTAATGTTCATACCGGTATGGCTGCCTGCTTTCCTTTTTGCAATAATTTTTGTGATGATATCGGTTTATCTGAGCAAAAACCATTCGGGGGGAATAAATCACTCTGCGCACATTGCGGGTGGTATTTACGGTATTGTGTTTATGATTGTCGCGTTTGGCACACTGGAACATGTGAATCTATTGGCTGATTTTATTGATCAAATTCATGTTAATTCAATTCGTGATTTGATTAGATTTGGTTTTTAATTTAATGATTATGAATAGTCCTTCGCTATATTTAATCCCTGTGACTTTGGGAGAAACGGCAATAAATAGGGTTCTGCCGACTTACAACACTGAGATAATTACTGATCTGCGTTTTTTTATTGTTGAAAATGTTCGCTCTGCACGCCGATTTATGAAGAAATGTAACCCGGCGATAAATATTGATGGGCTTACGTTTTTTGAACTGAACGAGAACTCTGATCGCAAAAATCTTGAACGAATGCTTGCTCCAATGAAGGAGGGAAACAGCATGGGGATTATATCTGACGCGGGATGTCCGGCGGTGGCGGACCCGGGAGCGGATGTGGTTGCAATAGCTCAACGTTTGGGATATAAAGTGATTCCGCTGGTGGGACCGTCTTCTATTTTGATGGCGGTGATGGCATCGGGATTCAATGGACAGAGCTTTGCTTTCAATGGATATCTGCCTATCGATGGGACTGAGAGGGTGAAAAAACTGAAACAACTGGAGTCAAGGGCTTACAATGAGGATCAAACGCAATTGTTTATCGAAACACCTTACCGAAATAATAAAATGGCTGAGGATATTTTACAGCATTGCCGACCGTCAACACGCTTGTGCATAGCAATGAATATTTCGTGTGATGATGAATTTATTGTTTCTAAAAGCGTGAAAGCGTGGAAGAACAACTTGCCGGATTTGCACAAAAAACCGTGCATTTTCTTGATTTATAAAGGTTAATATGTAATGAAGATTCTACAAAATATACAACTGCTGCCATATAACTCGTTTCGTACTAAGGCTGTCGCTAAATTGTTCGCTGCTCCGGAAACGACTGCGGAGCTTTCGGATATTCTTAATTCTTATAATGATAATGAGATTCTGATTATAGGAAAAGGAAATGATCTTTTCTTTACTAAGGATTTTGAGGGACTGGTGATTAAACCGGAAATAAAGGGAATTCAAGTACTGAACGAAACGACTGATCATGTTGATATCGAGGCGGGGGCAGCGGAGGATTGGGATGGGTTCGTGCAGTTCTGCGTGGAAAAGGGGTATTCGGGAATCGAAAACTTATCGCTGATTCCGGGAACGGTGGGGGCTTCACCTGTACAGAACATTGGGGCTTACGGGGCGGAAGTGGGTAACGTGATTTCTGTTGTGCATACACTGGATAAAGAAACAGGGGCTCCAAAAATATTTAATAACGCTGAATGTGGGTTTGGTTATCGAAACAGCGTTTTCAAACAGACTTGTAAATATGTGATTACTTCGGTTGTGTTTAGACTGGAGAAATCGTTTAAGTATATAGAAAAATATGCGGATCTGAATCATGAACTGCAAAATAATCCGACGCCTGATCTTGATCAGGTGCGCGAGGCGGTAATTCGTATCCGACAACGAAAACTGCCGGACCCGGCAACATTACCTAACGCGGGTAGCTTCTTTAAAAATCCGGTTCTCTCGGAGGATGAGAAAATGGCTTTGCTGAGAATTCTGCCGGAGGCGCCAATGTTTGTGGTTGGTGATCAAAAATATAAGACGTCGGCTGCTTTCTTGATTGATAAAGCGGGACTTAAGGGTAAAAGAGACGGTATGGTGGGGATTTATCAAGGGCATTCTTTGGTTATTGTTAATTACGGTACGGAGAATGGTCTGGATATCGTACGTTTCATGAATGGGGTGCAAAAGTCTGTATATGACTTGTTTGGTGTTCGTCTTGAACCGGAAGTGTGGATTTATTAATGGTTAATTAATTGGAAATATAATGTCATCATTCATTATCGAAGGCGGACATCGCTTAAAGGGGGAAATAACTCCTCAGGGCGCAAAAAATGAGGCTCTACAGGTTATTTGCGCGACTTTACTTACTTCTGAAGAGGTTGTAATAGAGAACGTTCCGGATATCCTGGACGTTAACAATCTGATTTTACTGCTTAAAGATATGGGGGTTGAGGTGAAGAATCTACAACCGGGAACATGGTCGTTCAAAGCGGAACATATCAATTTAACATATACAAAAACGGAGGGGTTCATACAAAAAAGCGCGGCTCTAAGGGGGTCTATAATGCTGATAGGACCGCTTTTAGCTCGTTTTGGTTCGGCTGCGGTTTCTAAACCGGGGGGCGACAAAATTGGGCGCCGACGACTGGATACGCACTTTAATGGTATCATGAAACTGGGGGCCGAAATGACTTACGATGGGGCAAACGGATTGTATTGCCTCTCTGCGGAACATCTAAAAGGTCAGTTTATATTACTGGATGAGGCGTCGGTAACGGGAACGGCTAACTTACTGATGGCTGCGGTTTTTGCTGATGGGGAGACTATAATATATAACGCGGCTTGCGAACCGTATGTGGAACAACTGAGCAAAATGCTCGTACGCATGGGGGCAAAAATAGAGGGCATCGCTTCTAACCGACTGATTGTGCATGGGGTGACTAAATTGTCGGGATGCCGACATAGATTGTTGCCGGACATGATCGAGGTGGGTAGCTTCATAGGCATGGCTGCCATGACGGCATCGGAACTGACTATCAAAAATGTGTCGGTGCAAAACCTGGGTATCATTCCGGAAAGCTTTAGGCGACTGGGAATTACTATAGAACAAAATAACGATGATCTGTTTATTCCTCAACAGGAGGGTTATACTATCGATTCGTTCATGGATGGGTCTATTCTCACAATTGCTGATGCTCCTTGGCCGGGATTAACACCTGACTTACTGAGCGTTATGCTTGTGGTGGCGACGAAAGCGAATGGGTGCGTACTGATTCATCAAAAGATGTTCGAGAGCCGCTTGTTCTTTGTCGACAAACTGATAGATATGGGGGCTC
>JBAYZS010000090.1:0-6044 GCA_041672395.1 Dysgonamonadaceae bacterium
AAACAAACAACTTTTAATTAGTCCGGGAGCATTAGATATGGCAGGTTTAATCATTACTCCCCGAGAAGAAGATTTTAACAAAGTACAAAAGGACGATATTGAAGATATCCTTTCTCAAGTATCAATGCCAATCATTTGACAAATAGACATATGGAGAACTCAGAAATAATTCTTATGACTATAAATGGGGATGATAAACCAGGTTTAACTGCCTCATTGACTGAAATTTTAGCAAAACATGAAGCTTTTATTTTAGACATTGGCCAAGCAGATATTCATCGAAATTTATCTTTGGGAATCATGTTCAGAACCATCTGCGGTAGTTCGGGTGAACTACTTAAAGATCTATTATTTAAAGCCAACGAGCTTGATATTAGACTCCGTTTCACACCAATTTCAGATGATCAATATTCCAATTGGGTGAGTCAACAAGGGAAAAACAGATACATCATTACAGTTTTAGGAAAAGTATTGACTGCAATGCAAATAGCATCCGTTTCACGAATTATTTCCAATCAGGGATTAAATATAGATAATATTGTGCGTCTTACCGGTCGAATTCCATTGGAAAATGCGGAAAACACACGTATGTCGTGTGTTGAACTATCAGTTCGTGGAACACCAAATAACGAAAAGATATTGCACGAATCATTTCTACAATTATCTGCTGATTTGAATTTCGATATCTCTTTTCAGGAAGAGAGCATGTATAGGAGAATGCGTCGTTTGATTTGTTTTGACATGGATTCCACACTTATTCAAACAGAAGTAATTGATGAACTTGCAGAACGCGCAGGTGTTGGTAGTAAAGTTAAAGCCATTACAGAAGCAGCTATGCGCGGTGAAATAGATTTTGAAGAAAGCTTAAAAAAGCGAATCAAGCTACTCGAAGGATTAGACGAATCCATTTTGAAAGATGTTGCAGATAATTTACCTATGACAGAAGGAATTGAAAGACTGATGGCTGTTTTGAAGAAAGTAGGTTTTAAAACAGCGATTTTGTCCGGAGGATTCACCTATTTTGGTAATTATCTGAAAGATAAATACAATTTCGACTATATGTATGCCAACGAATTAGAAATAAAAGATGGCAAACTCACCGGAAATTATATAGGCGACATTGTAGATGGAAAACGAAAAGCCGAACTATTAAAATTAATCGCTCAAGTTGAAAAAATAGACATACGTCAAACAGTTGCTGTTGGAGATGGAGCAAATGATTTAATGATGTTAGGTCTTGCAGGATTAGGAATTGCCTTTAATGCAAAGCCCAAGGTTAAGCAAAATGCTCGTCAATCTTTATCCAGTGTTGGAATAGACGGAATACTATATTTTCTTGGTTACAAAGATTCAATGCTTGACAGCAGGCTGTTTGGTAATCACTCATAAAATAATTTAGTATGGAATATGTTGATAGGTTCATAAAAAAATATGAAAGTGATTCTGAAGTCAAGAATAGAAAAAAAGTATTATCTTTTTTTACCACTCAAAGCAACGGCAAATCATTAACAATGATTACCAATGCATTGCTCCGCACATCAAAAACAGAAAAAATCACTTTCACATTACTACAAATGGTAAGCCCGCAAGAAGCTGAATTCATTGACAGCATTGATGAATATAAAAACATGCTTTTCAAAGATTTAACATCCATTTGTGAGAAAGAAAACACAATTGCCCGTTCATTTGTGAAAATTTCAGACGATTATGCTTCCGATATATTAAAATTATCTGAAGAACATCAATCAGAACTAATTATTATAGAAATTTCTTCAGACGATCTGGATTTTACTATTAATGAAAATCTGTATTTATCCCCAAAAAATGAGACTCAAAAATATCCATTATCAAATGTTGCAAACCCATGGATAAAAAATGTTAGCGAACTACTTTTGCGAAACGATTATGCAACTGCTCTGTTTATTGACAAAGGCATTAAATCGATAAAGAAAGTATTTGTATTTATTTTAGACATAAGAGACATAAGCATTTTACGATTTGCTCATCATTTTCCACTAAATGAAAATACAACACTAATGATTTGGGATGCCATTGGATTGATATCTAATATACCTGAATTGCAGAAATTATTCAGTTCCATGAACAAAAAGACCGATAGCAGAGTTGAAATGTGGGACATAGACAAGAAAATAACAGAAGAAGTTATTCAGCAACAAGACCTGATTATTACAGGAATTGAAGGATGGGATAAGTTGATGCATACATCAATTTCATGGAATAAATCACTTCCAACAACACTCATCATAAAAGATGAATTAAATTAAAGAACAATGGATTTGCATAAAGCCTCTACAACATTAAAGTCAATCAAAAAAGCTGTCGAGCTTAAACAACTCAAATCGGCTTTTGAAGGCATAAGCCAATTAAATTCAGAGCAGCAAAATTATCAGATAACTCAACGACTTGAAGAGTTAGAAACTAACTATAAGCTTATGCTTTATTATTTTGTTGAAGGCAATAACGATCCTCAACAAGAGCAAATCTACAACCGCTTGATACGTGATACTTATTTGCTTGCTCAAGATGCGGCAGAAATTGTATTCATGCAGCACAGCTCCTTCTATTTTTATGAAAAGTCTCGTTTACAAGCTATTCGTAACCCAATTTTGTTAGACGAATTTCGGGAAAATATCATCAAACAGATGGATACCTTTTCATTTATTGAACTGTTTCCTGAAGGAGAAGAGAAAAGTAATCGCCTATTTCAAAACACATTAGCTCACGAACACACAGTTGAAGATCTTTTTAATTCAACGTATGCTTCTGGGAGAGCCAACAGTGCAATGATAGAATCATACCGTCGATTCATTGAAAATGAAATAATACCCGTTTCCGATAAATCCATGTTAATTTCAGCATTAACGATGAACATTATACATCGATTAGACGACAAAAAGACATCTTTCCTTTTTGACGTATCAAAACACCCCGAACAAGAAATAGCCATTCGCGCAATTGTAGGATTAATTGCCATTTTTCAGAAATATAAATCATGGTGGTATTTGTTTCCAGAATGCACAAACAGATTGAAACTATTAGCGGACGATAGCGTTTTCAGCAGACGATTTATGACAGCGATGATTCAATTCATCCAAGCTCGTGAAACAGAAAAGATTACCCAAAGACTCAGAGATGAGATCATACCCGAAATGATGAAACTCAGTCCTATTATTGGGAAAAAGATTGATTTAGACGAATGGCTTGGTGAGAAATCAGAAGTGGAAGACAAAAATCCCGAATGGCAAAAGATACTTGAAGAATCCGGTTTAGGCGATAAACTCAAAGAATTTACGGATTTGCAGATGGAAGGCGCCGATATATTCCATTCCACTTTTTCCAACCTGAAATTATATCCATTCTTTCATGAAATGAACAACTGGTTTTTGCCATTTACCCCATTTCACACGCAAATTTCAAAATATTCAAGAAATAAACAGGAAAGTATTCAACTACTAAATACTATTTCTACGACATCAATGATGTGTAATTCCGATAAATACTCATTCGCCTTTAGTTTGGTGAGCATGCCCGAGCAATATCAAAAAATGATAACCTCGCAACTCAGTGCCGAAAGTGAAGGGATAAAAGAAATGCAAGAAGAAGATAAAGTATTATTACCTCATCAAAAAGAGGAAAATAGTATAAAACAATACATTCAAGATCTTTACCGATTCTTTAAGCTTTTCAAAAGGAGAGAAGAATTTACCGATATATTTGCTTTACCACTTAATTTTCATTTGATTGAAGCATTTTATCCTATTGTACATGAAATAAATAATCTTGATCGCATTGCCTTGTACTATTTTGAAAAGAATAATTTTCAAGAAGCACTGGAATCCTATTTACAGATATCCGAAATTAATCCTGGCAAGAGTGAGATTTGGCAAAAGATTGGCTATTGTTACCAAATGCTTGGAGATGTGAAAAGAGCGCTGGATGCATATCTGCGAGCCGAGTTAATAGATGGAAATAACACTTGGCTATTAAGGAAAATTGCGCAATGTTATCGAATACTAAAGCAACCCGAAACGGCATTAATATATTATCGGCGATTGGAACAGCTTAAGCCTGAAGACATTAATATTCAACTCAATATTGGTCATTGCTACCTGGAATTAAAAAAGTACGATGAAGCTTTGAATTATTATTTCAAAGTAGAGCTGTCAGATAGCGAAAACACACGTGCCTGGCGTTCCATTTCCTGGTGTGCTTTTCTATCCCGAAAATTTGAAGTAGCACAACGATATTATGGACAAATAATGGAGAAAAGTCCAACCACACACGACTATTTGAATGCTGGTCATGTTGAACTCTGCATAAATAACATCAAGAAAGCTATTGAATTTTATGAAAAAGCCAATGAAAAAGAAGGCGATTTTGATTCTTTCGAAAAGTTATTGAGAGAAGATGAAGAAGAATTGAAAATGGCAGGCATCGATACCCGATTATTTCCATTATTATTAGACAAGATCAAATATGACAAATAAAACATTTAATAATTAACAATACAGTTTATTTTCTTCAATGAAATCATAAACCCGAGAAGGAACAAAAGCACGCATATTTTTTCCCTCTTTAATACATTCGCGAATAAAAGTAGAAGAGATATCCATAACTGGGGCATTCACAAGTTTCACATTTTGGCTAAATTCTGAGGGTATGACAACATCCTCACCCAAACGAGGATAGATAATAATATTATATTCACGTCGCAAACGATCAAAATCTTTCCATCTGTGAAAATCTAACCAGCTATCACCGCCAATAATCAAAGTAAAAATACAATCCGGAAAATCGGTCGACAGTTTGTCGAGAGTATTAATTGTATAAGAAGGACGCGGCAAATTAAATTCAAAATCAGAAGCATTCAGATAATCATAATCCTCTAGTGCAATTTCAGTCATTTTAAGACGTGTTTTTTCATCCAGCAAATCATCTTTCTCTTTCAGAGGATTGTAAGGAGACACCAACAGCCAGACCTCATCTAGCGTTGTAAATTCAGCCATATAATTTGCCAAAATCAAATGCCCCACATGAATAGGATTGAAAGATCCGGAAAATATTCCAATTTGTTTTTTGTCCATTTGATAATTTACGATACAACAAAAATAATATAAAACCGATACATCAGACATGCATCGGTCTCTATGTCAATCACTTTAGTCGTTCACGATTTTTTCTTAAACAAAGAAATTAACCATAACAACAAAATGGCTCCAACCAATGCAGTAACCACACTTCCAATTAATCCGCTTCCAATTTCAATATTCAGCTTATCAAATACCCATCCACCCAATAAAGCGCCAATAATACCTACAATAATATTCATAAGCAAACCAAAACCGCCACCTCTCATTATTTTACCGGCAAGCCATCCGGCTACCAGTCCGATAAGTATAAACCATAACCATCCCATAGTGCTTAAATTTATTAGTTTAATAGTTTAAAAGATATTTTAGTTATTGTAATAATAACTCGCAAGTATAGTTATTTTAAATCAAAAGAGCAATTATTATTAAATAAAAATGTACTCTTAACACATTCTGCTTTTATAGTCTTCATAACCAAATTTTCGATATAACACAAATTCATTATTTTTCGACCATAAACCAATTGACGGATGCGAAACTCCATTAAACATAGTTGTTTTGACTGTTGTATAATGAATCATATCCTCAAAAACAATCTGATCACCTACCTGCAAAGGTTTGTCGAACGACCAATCACCCATGAAATCTCCACTTAAACAACTGTTTCCACCCAACCTGTAAGTCGGTTTTCCCTCAACAGAATCTTGATTAGCCCCTCTTATTTTAGGTTTGTAAGGCATTTCCAAAGTATCAGGCATGTGGCAAGCAAACGACACATTCAGCATCGCAGTCACAACTCCCTCGTTTTCAACAATATCTGTCACATTAGAAACCAAAACCCCCGTTTGCCAGACAAAAGCACTTCCCGGTTCCATAATTATCTCAATATTAGGATGACGTTTTTTAAACGAGATCAAGATATTCACCAAATGC
>JBAYZS010000091.1:0-6035 GCA_041672395.1 Dysgonamonadaceae bacterium
GACAGCTCCACTTATTTTTACTGATCTCTTTGTGAACAATTTAAGGATAAACCCGACTGATAACAAATCGCCCTTGAAACAGAGCATTATGTATACCGATAAAGTGAGTCTATCACATAAACAGAACTCTCTCAGTGTACGTTTTGCACGATTCAATTACTCAGGCGCAGATATAGACCAGATTTTTTATATGCTGGAAGGTTTTGATGATACATGGATTCCTGCTGTAGATAATCAACCTATTGTGTACTCAAACTTAAAACCGGGTAATTATAAACTTGTGCTTGGAATTGCGGGCGAAGATCTCAATGATCCTGTAAAAAGTGTGAAGTCGCTCTCTATCAAAATAAAGCCTCCTTTCTGGCTGAATGGATGGGCTTTCTTGTTTTATTTTTTACTTGTTATACAGACAACATTTCTGTTGATACGATATATTTCAAGACGTAATAGACTTAAAGAAAAGGTGAGGATGAGGGATTTTGAACAACAGAAAGAAAGAGAATTGTATCAGTCCAAAATCAATTTTTTTACAAATTTGACGC
This sequence comes from Dysgonamonadaceae bacterium, assembly GCA_041672395.1. Taxonomy (GTDB): domain Bacteria; phylum Bacteroidota; class Bacteroidia; order Bacteroidales; family Dysgonomonadaceae; genus UBA5287. The sequence goes on from JBAYZS010000091.1 coordinate 543, forward strand.
ATGAGATCCGTACTCCTCTTACCCTGATAAAGGCACCTCTGGATTATGTGTTGATGACGGAGAATATTCCAGATAATGTGAAGGAGAATTTGCAGATTATGAGTAAAAATACGAGCAGACTTCTCAATCTTACCAAACAACTGTTGGATTTCCGAAAGACGGAGTCGGAAGCGTATCTGCTAAGTCTTAAAACACAAAACGTGACTGAATTGATTAGGGAATCGGTACTTCGTTTTACCCCGCTGGCGAAGCAAAAAAATGTATTTTTGGAAATAGACCTTCCTCCATCTGATATGTTTGTCCAACTGGATAAAGAGGCTTTTTTGAAGATCATTAGCAATCTGTTGAGTAATGCAATTAAGTATTGTGATCATTACGTTCGTTTGGAAGCGAACATTAAAGATAACGAAATACAGGAGTTTAATTTGATAACAGAAAATGATGGAGAGTTAATACCTCCTTCTTATGAAGTGGAGATTTTTAAACCTTTTATACAAATTGAAACTGGAAAGGATAAAAACGTTTCAGGAACAGGAATCGGACTAGCGCTTGCAAGTTCTTTGGCTGATCTGCATGGCGGGTCGTTGATGCTTGAAAATGATACTGATTATAATCGATTCCATCTGAAATTACCAGTTGGTAACATACAGTATATGGAGGATGAAGCGCTTGCATTGGATAATAAAAAGATTCAAATCCAAATAAATGAGGATACTCAAAGAAAAGAGGCTACTATTTTATTAGTTGATGATGATGTTGAGTTACTTCAATTTGAGGCGAAATTCCTTTCGGAAAGGTATAATGTAATTGTTGCAGAAAATGGTGTTCAGGCGTTGGAACAACTGAAGAAATCGAATGTGAATCTGATTGTTACGGATGTGATGATGCCCGAAATGGATGGTTTTGCTTTTACTGAAAAAGTGAAATTAGATATTGAATATAGCCATATCCCTGTAATTTTGCTTACTGCAAAAGTGATGGCACAAGCTAAAGTGCAGGGTTATGAACTTGGTGCCGATGCTTATCTGGAGAAACCTTTTTCTGTGGAAGTGTTGCTTGCACGTATAAATAACTTGCTACAAAACAGAGAAAAGCTTAGAGAAACATTCTTAAAACATCCTTTTATTGGTATAAACACTGTAGCTTTGACCAAATCGGATGAGGCTTTTATTACAAAGTTGAATGAGGTGATTCATGATAATCTGTCTGATTCTGATTTTAATGTGGAAGATATGGCGGAACGTTTTAACATGAGTAGGGCTAGTTTTTATCGAAAAGTAAAAGGAGTGTTGGATTTGACGCCTAATGAATATATCCGGGTGGAACGGTTGAAAAAAGCGGCTCAGTTATTGAAAGATGATGAGCATAAAATTAACGAGATCTGTTATATGGTGGGATTTAATTCTCCCTCGTATTTCGCGAAATGTTTTTATCAACAGTTTGGTATTTTACCAAAGGATTTTCAGGAACAGAAATGATTTTGAGAAGTTATTGTTATTTTTTGACTAAATTTTAATCAAAATGAAGCAGAATTGATACTATTTTCGTATCCGAAAAATTTTAAATATCCTAAAATAATTATTTATGAGAAAAATTTTGACTATTTTATTTACAGTTTTTTTAACTTTCAATCTCTCGGCTCAGTGGCAACCGGCGGGAGACAAAATCAAAACGTCGTGGGCTTCACAAATTGATGTGAAAAACGTACTTCCTGAATACCCAAGACCTATTATGGAACGGTCCGAATGGCAGAACCTTAATGGTTTGTGGAATTATGCAATCCAACCTGTAGGAAAACAAAAACCTGCAAGTTTTGATGGTGAGATTTTGGTACCTTTTGCTGTTGAATCCAGTCTTTCTGGTGTTCAGAAAAGAGTGGGAACCGACAATGAATTATGGTATCAACTTGAATTTACAGTTCCTTCTAAATGGAAAAACAACAAGGTATTGCTTCATTTTGGTGCTGTAGATTGGAAAGCTGATGTATGGGTGAACGATGTAAAAGTGGGTCAACATAAGGGTGGCTATACTCCTTTTTCATTTGATATTACTGCAGCACTTCAAAGCGGCAATAATAGCCTTGTAGTAAAAGTATGGGATCCTACCGATCAAGGTTTCCAACCCCGTGGTAAACAGGTGAACAAACCTGAAGGTATCTGGTATACTCCGGTTACAGGAATTTGGCAAACTGTTTGGTTGGAACCCGTTCCTGAAACATATATCGAAAACCTCAAAATTACACCGAATATCGATAACAAAACTTTGAAAGTAGAAGCAATAACAAATGCTGTTTCTTCGACAGATAAGATTGAAGTAATTGTAAAGGAAGGTGGTAAAGTGATTGCAACTGCTAAATCAATCAATAATCAACCTGTTGAAATTACTATGCCGGAGAATGTGAAATTATGGTCGCCTAATTCTCCAAACCTTTATGATGTTGAAGTAGTTCTTTGGAATGGTGGTAAACAAGTAGATAAAGTACAGAGTTATGCAGCTATGCGCAAGTACTCTATAAATCGTGATAACAAAGGCATCGTTCGTCTTCAGCTAAATAACAAAGCCTTATTCCAATTTGGACCACTCGACCAAGGTTGGTGGCCTGATGGACTTTATACTGCACCTACTGATGAAGCATTGGAGTATGATATTATTAAAACAAAAGATTTCGGTTTCAACATGATTCGCAAACATGTGAAGGTAGAACCTGCACGCTGGTATACTCATTGTGATCGTCATGGTATAATTGTTTGGCAGGATATGCCAAGTGGTGACAGAGGTCCGGAATGGCAGATGCATCAATATTTTACAGGCACAGACCGTGTACGTTCAGTTGAATCTGAAGATAATTACCGTAGAGAATGGAAAGAGATTATAGATTATCTTTATTCATATCCTTCTGTAGGAGCTTGGGTTCCGTTTAACGAAGCTTGGGGTCAATTTAAAACTATTGAGATAGCTGAATGGACAAAACAGTATGATCCTACACGTTTAGTGAATCCAGCAAGTGGTGGTAACCATTACACAGTTGGAGATATGGTTGACTTACATAATTATCCACATCCAAGCATGTATCTGTATGATGCTCAACGAGCAACTGTATTGGGTGAATACGGCGGAATTGGTTGGGCTAATAAAGAACACCTATGGGAACCAGACAGAAACTGGGGATACGTTCAATTTAACAGTTCAAGAGAGGTTACGGATGAATATGTTAAATATGCTGAAGAATTAAAATATCTGATTCGTCAAGGTTTCTCTGCTGCTGTTTATACCCAAACCACTGATGTGGAAATGGAAGTAAATGGATTAATGACTTACGACAGGAAATTGGTAAAGGTTGATGAAGCACGTGTGAAAAAAGTGAATCAGGAGATTTGTAATATCTTGAATGATTAATGTTTTTCTTTTCACAGTTTATTATAATACTCTTCCTGTAGAGTGTAAATACAGGTCCCTGTAAGACGGGATGCTCTTTAACTGAGCTTGTCTTCTAAATAATGTTAAATTGAATTTATATAGGAGGGGAATATTTATATTTAAAATATAAATATCCCCACCTATATATTTTTTAACCTATAATCGTTATATAATCCCTTTTTTTTTGAATTGTTTCTTTTATAAAAAGAAATTTATTAAACTTGTACTTGATAATAAATCCTCAAGATCATTGTGATGTTGATGGTTGACTGTCTGTTGAATTAAACGAGCCTGATTATTTATAACGATGGTTATTCTAAGTTTTTATAACCATGAGATAAAATTTACTATATTATGAAAAATTATAATGTAGTTTTATTTGTTTTTATGTTTGTAATAGTGGGTAACGTTAATCCTTGCACCACAGCCGTTATATCAGCTAAATCGTCTTCTGATGGACGAAGCATGATTTGGAAACTTCGCGATACTGGTGAACTTGAAAACTGTTTTCGATATTTTGATGACGGAAAATATAGTTATATCGGATTGATAAATTCCTCAGATAAGACAGGTGAAAATGTTTGGGGAGGTTCAAATAGTGCTGGTTTTGCTATTATAAACAGCGCGTCGTATAATGTGAATAAAGGTGACACTACTTCATTGAAGGATATGGAGGGAGTGTTTATGAAACTAGCGTTACAGACATGTGCGTCGTTGCAGGATTTGGAAAAACTGCTTGACGAATATCCAAAGCCATACGGATTAGCGACACATTTTGGTGTGATAGATGTTCACGGTGGAGCTGCCTTTTACGAAGTAAATAATCAGACATGGACTAAATTCGATGCCAACACTGATCCGAATGGTTATGTGATTCGTACAAATTATTCGGAAACAGGAACTTTAGATGAAGGTAACGGCTATATTCGACGTCAGGCTGCCGAAAAAATCTTCGCGGATGCCAAACAATATAATCGACTAAATTATAAGACTATCGTACAGGAGTTTACACGTTGTTTTTATCATCCTATTTTTGGTCTGGATTATCGGAAAATATACCAATCTTCAAATCCTGAAACTGATTTTGTTGCATCTACAGATTTTATTACACGTAATAGCTCGGCGTCTTCAATTATTGTTCAGGGAACAAGAAAAGGAGAATCGCCTGAAATGACAACAATTTGGGGACAAGTTGGTTTTCCTGAAACGTGTGTCGTAATGCCAATGTGGGTTCATGGTGGTAATAATATTCCACAATTGTTGCAATATAAGGATACCATCAAAAACAGTCGGCTCAATATGTATGCATTAGATTGGAAAAATGAAGCTTATCCTGTTGAACATTCAGATGGTTATCATTACCTGAAGATAACTCGACTCGTTAATTCACAGGGCACTGGTTACGTTCAGCGGATTGAACATTTGGAAAAAATGATTTTCATAATGACTGAAGAAAAAATGGGAAAGTGGCGCAAAAAAACACCAGAGGCAAATGAAATCAATGTTTTTTATGATGAACTGAATAAAATTGTGAATGAATTTTATTTCAAAGAAAATTAAGAAATATATTTACTTATAAATACCTACAAGTAAATACATTATACATAGATATTTACTGTTTCACAAAAATGAAAATAATTAACAAAATAGTTGTTTTTGTAGAAATATTTTTGTATATTTGTAATTATATATAATCCTGTTATAAATTCTATCATGATGAAAATACACTTTAAGCATATATGCTGTTTTTTATGTTTTCCTTTTCTTGTTTTATTAAAACCTGATTTACAAAATCCGGATATATTAATTTTTGGAGGGAGGTACAAGCGGAATAACTGCAGGTAAATTCGTCACGTCTTGGTGTTGAAAGTGTGATAAAAGGAGAATCGAAATTCACGGTATAACCAAAATTAACCAATATATAATCAATTAATCATTTAAAAACAATAATTATGACAAGCTTTTCGCGAAGAGATTTTTTAAAAAAAGCAGTTATTGGTACCGCAGGAATTACCATTGTACCTAATTCTGTGTTGGGTAAATCTTTTGGGCATACTTCACCCAGCGATAAACTCA
>JBAYZS010000092.1:0-5976 GCA_041672395.1 Dysgonamonadaceae bacterium
CGTGTCATTGAAATAATTGTTCAGTGTAATTTCTTCATGTTGAGTAATCTCGTCCTCCAGAGGAGTTTGTTGAGAAGCGATTGCTTCCCACAATAAATCACCAGCCGTATTTATTTTTATTGATCCATCCTTATTTTGTTTTGGTCGCGGTGCAAACACAATCAATTGATGTTTTGGTCGCGTGAAAGCAACATACAACAAGTTCAGATTATCAATATAAGTATATAATTTTTCCTCCAGGTATTCTTTAGCAAAAATAGTTTTGTTTAATTTAGAACTATATTTAATGGGAACAATGGGCAAATTGTTGAAAGGAGCAACAGTAGGTTTGCACCAGATAATATTAGTCTGACTAGATTTATGATCCAATTCCCAGTTTACAAACGGCATGATCACCACACCAAATCCCAATCCCTTAGATTTATGTATTGTAAGTAATCTTATAGCATCCTGATTATCAGGCGAGAAAAGCGTTTTCTTATACCCTTTCTCATCCCACCAGTCAAGAAAATCGTTAATATCAGCTGATGAATCTGTGCTGAATTTCAATACAATATCCAAAAACGATTGAACATAAGCATTCTCCTTTTGTTCTAACGCGTTAGAAGAGAGCGAAAAATAAGCTTCAACCATTTCGTATAAAGGCAAATGAGAGATAGATTCTATTTGTGCAATCATTTCCTGCGGTAAATCGGTAAGATTTATTTCCTGGAAGTCTTTGATCGCCTCAGTCGGAGTCGCGTGTTTATGGAACTTAAAGAATTCCGTAAGAGCAATCATTTTCTTTGTCTCGTCCGCCGGATTTTGAAAATGCCTTAACAGCGAGATGATAGAACGAACACTCTGTGCGTTTCCAATTACCAGCGCCTCATTAGAAATTATATCATATCGATAAGTCGAATCCGGATGCGCATCTTTATATTTCAATAAAGCCTCAGCGATTTCTATGGCCTCATCATTTTTTCTAACAATAATTGCGATATCTTTTAATGCAAAGCCCTGATCTTGCAGAGATTCAATCACTTGAGGTATTTGTTCCAGTACCTGATCCTTCCATTTATTTTCTGAGTCCGTGGTGTCAAGAAACGTGATCTCAACCTTCCCATCATCGATCGATTTGTTCGGTTTAACATGCTGACGAACACCTCTGTAAGCATTTTTTATTTTGTCGTCAAAATCATTAAGTACATCATTTTCGATATCAACAAGCGCATTATTATAATCATTCTGCATAATTTCAGAACCAATTCTGAACAGCGCGTTATTAAAATTAATGATGTTCGCATCACTTCGCCAGTTGGTATCAAGTGATTCCTCTACCAATTGCTCCTCCGAAAACTCTTTGGCGATCTGTTCCTCAAGCAATTTCCAGTTAGAATTTCTAAAACGGTAAATACTTTGTTTCACATCCCCCACAATCATATTGAAGTTGTTGTTGGCGAGACTTTCGAGCAGAAGAGGTTTAAAATTAGCCCATTGCATGTCCGAAGTATCTTGAAATTCATCAATCATGTAATGCTGAATGCGAGTACCAATTTTCTCATATACAAACGGCGTATCACTGTCGGCAATAATTTTATTCAGCAGTTCAGTCGTATCCGACAAAAATTGAATATTATTTTCCTTTTTATAAGCATCCATTCTCTGTTCAATATCGCTCAAGATGCCCAATGTGAAATAATAATTCAGTACACATTCCGCGGAATTATAAAAAACTATCTGTTTATCAAACAGTGAAGCAGCCCTTTTCACACAATCATTAAGACCATCGTGATAAGACCCTTCGATAGCAGCTATCTGTTTAGAAGTTTTTGTATACCAGTTTATTATGGTATCTTCAAGATTCAGAAACGAAGCCGTCGGTTCTTTCATATCACCATTTGCCCACTTTGTGAAATGAGAAAACGCAGATTTTGAGCCACCCTTATAATCAGAGAAAGTCAATCCCGCACGCGTCATGCAATTAACCCCTTCTTCTCCAATGGCTTTCAGCTCATTCTTAAATTGCTGTATTATGCGAATAAGCGATTTTTTGTATGCATCGAGTGTTTTTTTATCTTGAATTATTGAAAATTCCTCTTCGCTCAGCGTTTTGTAAGTCTCTTTGAAAAGTTCTCCCGCTAAAGTCTTTATTTCTTTCTTGATAACCCAACTCTTATCCTCACGTATTTTAGACTGCATGAAGTCTAACAGCCAGGCAGTCAAGTCCTTGTTCTCCGGTTTATCCAGGTCGAAAATCATGTTATCGATTATCTCCGGCAAGTAAGAACTGTTATCCACCTCAATTTTATACCCCCCAATAAGCCCCAATTCCCGAGTAAAAGCCCTCATGATTTGTTGGAAAAACTTATCAATAGTCGTGATAGAAAACGCAGAATAATCGTGCAGAATTGTTTTCAGAATTGTAAATGCACGTTGTCTCACCACCATTTCAGTCAGGTGGAATTCAGAAATCAACATTTTCAAGAACCCAGAGTCGTTTCCCCCCGACAGATTAAAAAGTTCGCTTAATATGCGCGACTTCATTTCGTCAGTCGCTTTGTTTGTGAAAGTAACAGCCAGAATATGTTTATAGTTGTTGCCCGTAGAGAACAACAATCTAATGTAATCGCCTGTAAGTCTGTGTGTTTTCCCTGATCCAGCCGATGCCCTTATTATATGTAGCAGCTCATTATCAGATGATTCGGCTTTTAGCATATCCTTCTTTTTGTAAAATACCCAATACCTTTTCCCGGTGATCACCTTGAATAATCACTTCGCCCTCTTTCACAGAACCCCCAACACCACACTTTGTTTTGAGCAGTTTTCCCAGATCCTCCAAATCATTTTCCGAACCAACAAACCCCGTGATCAGCGTTACCGCCTTTCCCTTTCGGTTTCGTTTATCCAGACTAATTCTGAGCAACTGCTTTTCCTTTGGCAATGTTTCCGCCGAGTTTTTTTCTCCCTCTTTCTCAAAATGATAATCGGGATTTGTGGAATAAACAATATTAAGATTCTTCTTCCAGTCGTTCATTTGTTCATAACATTTTCTCAAAGATAAATAAAAGTTACCGCTTTCTGCAAAAAATAGAGTAAATTAGCAACCTAAAATAATAACACATTATGATGGAAACAGTTCGTATATTTTGTACAAACACACAGGAATATAAAGATGTTCCTATGGGTTCAAGATTAGAAGAGTTGATTGATGTTTTTGGTGTTAAGATGTATTATCTTATTACTAATGCCAAGGTTAACAACAAAACCGAATCACTAAACTATAGAGTATACCAACCCAAGCGAGTTGAATATGTTGATATTAGTAATTCTTCGGCGATGCGAACCTATGTGCGTTCACTCTGCTTTATACTTTCAAAAGCGGTAGATGATATATTACCAAATGCTAAAACATATCTCGAGCATGCAGTAGCAAAAGGATATTATTTTCAGATTTTAGCTAATGAGAAAGTTACAGCAGAAAAATTAGATATAATCCGTAACAGGATGCATGAAATTGTAACTGCCAATTTACCATTTCAATCGATTGAGGAAGAGAAAGATAAAGTAGCCAATTTATTTCATGAAAATGGAATGGAAGACAAAGCCTTGTTAATTGAAACCTCCGATTTGTTGTATGCTCGTTATTTCAAGTTAGACAATTATGTTGATTATTATTATGGATGTCTCACCCCATCAACCGGTTATATTAAAATGTTCGATATTCGTGAATATAACGGTGGATTTCTGTTGCGGGTGCCGAAAAGAGAAGACCCAGTTGAATTAGAACCCTTTGTAAGACAGGATAAACTGTTAAATGTTTACAAAGAACATATTAAATTCCTGAAAATAAGCAATCTGGATAATGTAGGCGACTTAAATAAAGCCAAGCTTGATGGACATATATCTGAGGTTATTCAGGTAGCCGAAGCATATCAAGCCAATCAGATATCAGATATTTCAGAAATGATAACAGAAAGAGTGGAAAAGGGGTTGAAGTTAGTACTCATTTCCGGTCCTTCTTCATCGGGAAAAACCACATTCAGAAAGCGGCTTGAGATCCAGTTGTATGTAGATATGCTGAAACCCGTAGGAATTTCTTTAGATAACTATTTTGTAGACAGAGATAAAACACCGTTGGATGAGTATGGTGAAAAAGATTATGAGTCGCTTTATTCTTTAGATATCGAATTGTTTGAAAAGCATTTGCTTGCACTTATTATGGGAAAAGAAGTCGAAATGCCAACCTATAATTTTACGACCGGGAAGAGAGAATATAAAGGCAATAAATTGAAAATGGAGTCAAATTCCGTGTTGATTGTCGAAGGCATTCATGCATTAAATCCATTGCTTACCAATAAAATCCCCCGTGAAAATAAGTTCATGGTATATGTATCTGCACTTACCTCCCTTTCTTTGGATAGTCACAACTGGATACCAGCATCAGACAATAGGTTACTGCGCCGAATTGTGCGCGATTACCGTTATCGGAATTACTCAGCTCAGGATACCATTTCGCGTTGGGACAGTGTTCGTCGCGGCGAAGAAAAGTGGATATTTCCATTTCAAGAAAATGCAGATGTGATGTTCAATTCAGCCATGCTATATGAATTAGCTGCCCTTAGGCGACATGCAGAACCCATTCTTATGCAAGTACCCCGAACCGTACCCGAATATTCCGAAGCCTATCGTTTGCTTAAGTTTTTAGGATATTTCAATTACATAACCGATAGGGAATTACCACCCACATCCCTTTTACGCGAATTTCTTGGTGGCAGCAGTTTTAGATATTAATATTTTATGAACGATATAATTTGTGCTATTTCTACCGCTCCCGGAATGGGTGCAATAGCCGTCATCCGTTTATCCGGTGAGGGAAGTATCGCATTTGCCGATGCAGTTTTTAAGTCCCCATCAGATAGAAAACTTGAAGATCAACCCGCCAACACCGTCCATTTTGGTCGCATTTACAACGAAAATGAGTTGTTGGATGAAGTAATGGTTGCTGTTTTTCACGCACCTCACTCATTTACAGGAGAGGAGAGCGTTGAGATATCCTGTCATGGGTCAGTCTTTATTCAGCAGAAGTTGGTAGAATTGTTGCTATCAAGAGGCGCCCGTATGGCGAAACCAGGAGAATTCACCCAACGAGCATTCAAGAACGGAAAGATGGATTTGAGTCAAGCCGAAGCAGTCGCCGATCTCATCTCATCCTATTCCAAAAACACCCATCGCATAGCGTTGAATCAGATGCGTGGAGGATTTGCCTCAAAGTTAAAAGACATACGAGTAAAACTGTTAGATTTTGTATCCCTCATTGAGTTAGAGTTAGATTTTTCAGAAGAAGATGTAGAATTTGCCAATCGCGATAAACTGAGCGAGTTAACAATCGATATAGAAAAAGAGATTTCAGTACTTGTCAAATCCTTTCAGTTAGGTAATGCGATAAAAAACGGCATTCCCGTAGCCATAATAGGAGAGACGAATGTAGGAAAATCCACTCTGTTGAATTTGCTGTTGAACGAAGAGAAAGCCATTGTTTCCGATATTCACGGAACCACTCGCGATGTGATTGAAGACACCGTAAATATTGAAGGAATCACTTTCCGATTTATTGATACAGCCGGAATTCGTGAAACCTCCGATGTTGTTGAGTCGTTGGGTATTGAGCGCACTTTTCAGAAGATCAACCAAGCATCGTTGGTACTTTGGATGATCGATTTAACATCCACTGTTTCGCAGATAGAAGCATCAGCCACATCGATTGTTCCCAAGTTGAAAGATAAAAAAGTGATGCTCCTTTTCAATAAATCCGATAAGCTTTCGACAGAAGAACTCGAAGAAAAAAAGAATTTATTGCAAAAATTAACCGCTGATCGTCTTTATATCTCTGCAAAGTCCGGACAAAATATTGGAGAGCTCCGTTCCCATCTGTTAAAAGTAGCCCAGATACCTCAAATTGGCGAAGGAGATGTTGTTGTGACTAATCTTCGTCAT
>JBAYZS010000093.1:0-5749 GCA_041672395.1 Dysgonamonadaceae bacterium
GTGTCACTTCATATATGGATATGCCCAATACTAAACCGCAAACAATTACTATTGATGCTCTGGAGCAGAAATTTGAAAATGCTGCAAGTCGTTCAGCTGCTAACTATTCTTTTTTTATGGGTGGAACGAATGATAATCTTGCGGAACTCAAAAAGATAGATTCCAAAAAAGTTTGTGGTGTAAAGATATTTATGGGTGCTTCAACAGGTAATATGTTGGTTGATAATACGAAATCTCTTCAACAAATATTTGCAGAAGTGGATTCTTTAATAGCGACGCATTGCGAAAAAGAAGAGATTATTCAAAAAAACATCGAAGAGTATAAACTTAGGTTTGGTGAAGAAATACCAGTCAAATATCACCCCCTTATTCGTTCTGCGGAAGCTTGTTATACATCGTCGGCACAGGCAGTGGAACTTGCCGATAAATATGGGTCAAGATTGCATGTGCTTCATCTTTCTACTGCACAAGAAATGAGTTTATTCAGTAGTTCTCCAATTGAAGATAAAAAAATAACCACAGAAGTGTGTGTTCATCATCTCTGGTTTACTGATGAGGATTATAATCGACTGGGGGCACTTATAAAATGGAATCCGGCGATTAAGACAAAATCGGATAGGGATGCATTGCGTGCTGCTTTAATAAATGGTAAGTTGGATATGGTTGCAACAGATCATGCCCCTCATTTATTGAGTGAAAAAGAAGGAGGCTGTTTGAAAGCCGCGTCAGGTGGACCACTTGTTCAACACTCGCTTCAGATTATGCTTGAGTTGAGTAAACAAGGTTTATTTACAGAGGAATTTGTTGTGGAGAAAATGTGTCATGCTACAGCAAAACTATTTAAAGTAAAAGATAGAGGTTATATACGTGAAGGGTATTTTGCTGATTTAGTATTGATAGATCCTAAAAAAGCTTATACGGTTTCTAAAGATAAGATTCTTTATAAATGTGGTTGGTCGCCTTTCGAAGGAGAAACTTTCTCTCATTCTATAGCTGCCACTTTTGTAAATGGCAAGTTAGTCTATAATGGCAAAACGGTGTCAGATAAGAATTATGGAATGGCACTTGAGTTTAACAGATAGTCTATTCTGTAATATTTGATTTTATTGGCATTATTTGTGTCAAATTTGATACAAATAATTAGTACTTTTGTAATAAATTCAAATTTATAATATCTGTGAGGTTTTTATTTACTGTACAAGGAGAAGGAAGAGGGCACTTTACTCAAGCGCTTTCACTAGCCTATTTGTTAAGAAAGAATGGTCATGAAGTCCTAGCTACGTTAGTTGGGAAAAGTGATTCGAGAGAGATTCCAAAATTCTTTTTGGATAAGATAGGCACACCCGTTTATGATTATAACAGCCCAAATTTTACTACATTATATAAGAATAAACGTCCAAACGTATTTGCTGCTGTATTGGATAATGCTGTTCATCCAATGTATTTTAAGAAAAGCATCAGATTTGTAAAGGATAAAATCATTGAATACAAACCAGATGCGGTAATCAATTTTTATGAGTTGATAACCGGAATGGCGTTTGCATATTATAAATTTGATAATAAACTGGGAATAAAGTTCATATGTATAGGGCATCAATATGTTTTGTTGAATCCAAACTATAAAACTACAACAGAACAAGATGTTAAATATTATTTCTTAAGGATGCTTTCAAAAGCAACTAGTCAACGTGCTACAAAATTGCTTGCTTTGTCGTTTCGGGATATGCCCGGAAGTAAAGAAAAGCGTATTGTTGTAGTTCCTCCACTTTTGCGAAGGGAAGTCTTTGATGTTGAATCAGTTAGAGGTAATTATATCCACGGTTACATGCTAAATACAGGTTATTATGATGAGGTATTAGATTGGCATAAGAAACATCCGGATATCCAACTTCGCTTTTTCTGGGATAAAAAAGATGCGGATGATATAACTGTGATTGACGATAATCTGATTTTATACAGATTAAACGATACATTGTTTTTGAAAAGTATGGCTTGTAGTATGGCATATTCAACAACATCTGGTTTTGAATCGTTATGTGAAGCATTATATTATCAAAAACCTATTTTGATGATTCCCGTGCATGTTGAACAGGAATTTAATGCTTATGACGCAGGATTGTCTGGTGCTGGTATTAGTAGTAATGATTTTGAGTTGAGTAAATTGATTAATTTTATTCCTCATTATCAACCAGATACACACTTTCATGACTGGGTTCATCAGGCAGAAGACTTGTTTATCAAAGAAATTTGTGAAGATTAATTTCTCATTATCGACACTTCTGAAATGAACTTGCCGTTAAACACTTTTGACCTTTTCTATAATTTTATCTGGTTACTTGGAATAGATTTGATATGTGATGAGATAATGGATACTATATTTCAATAATAGTCATTTTAATAATTATTCGGTTTGATATACTTCATTTGGATTTAAATCATATGCACGATTAACTATTTTTGCTCTTTCATCTAACTTAGTTTTATAAACTAATAATAGCTCATTCAGCTCATTAACCAGTGGTTCATAATCCAATTTGCTAAAATAATAATTATTCTGATACATCTCTATATAGCCGAATAATCCTCGTAAGTCCATATCAGCTTTAAAGCGTATTTCCCTATAGTTTAAACCCTCTTCTGTTTTTTGTCCAGTAGTGAGGAATTTTTTATAATGATAATCAAAATATGTGTTTACTGATTTCAACTCATTTACTAATGCGTCAAGACTTAGAGCTGTAATTGATTCAGATATATTTTTCGAAGATATTGCGTCATCAAGCAGTTCTTCTGTTCTTTTAGTTTGTTCATTAAATGCTGCCGAAGCCATATTTTCGAATTTATGACTGTTTAGCCAATCAAGAATTATTTGTCCGTTCTTTACCATCTCGGGCAAGTTTGTTTTTGTCCACAAGGTTGCCATTTTGAAAAGTGACATCGTCAAATTGTCGCGTCTGTTATCCAGATCAACGAATTTTTTAGTAAAGCCGTCATCAACCATTTTTAATTTATTCACATCGGCGACATGTCGTTTTACCTTTTCAACTGATTTTGTGAGATGCAATACTTCCGGGTTATGCTTTTCAGCGACAGCGATTATGTGTTTGAACATTTCTACATATTCATTTGGCCATAACTCGTGGTAGTTAAATTGAATAATCTTTTTCATATTAGATATTGTTTATTCTTTAAACATTTAAATTGAAAAAATGTTTAACAAAAAACATACAACTATTAAAGTATTATTCCTTAATACTATTTGTTATGCAATCAAATAATTATCCAACGCTGCCTTCCAAACTGATTTGTAATAGTTTTTGTGCTTCAACTGCAAATTCCATAGGAAGTTTATTTACAACTTCTTTAACATAACCGTTCACAATTAATCCAACAGCTTGTTCTACATCTAATCCTCTTTGATTACAATAAAAGATCTGGTCTTCACTGATTTTTGAAGTAGTTGCTTCATGCTCCAATATTGCTGTATTGTTCTGAATATCAGTGTATGGGAATGTATGTGAACCGCAATGATCTGTTAATAACAAACTATCGCATTGAGAATGGTTACGGGCATTTTCTGCACGTTTGGATATTTTCACTAAACCGCGATAACTGTTTTGGCTGCTTCCACTAGAAATACCTTTTGATACAATGGTACTTTTTGTGTTCTTACCCAGATGAATCATCTTTGTTCCGGTATCTGCTTGTTGGAAATTATTTGTTACAGCAACCGAATAAAATTCGCCAACAGAATTATCACCCGCTAAAATACACGATGGATATTTCCAAGTAATGGCTGAACCTGTTTCAACCTGTGTCCAAGATATCTTTGAGTTATCTCCTTTGCATATGCCTCGTTTAGTCACAAAGTTAAAAATGCCCCCTTTTCCTTTTGCATCTCCAGGATACCAGTTTTGAACAGTAGAGTATTTTACTTCAGCATTGTCGAGAGCAACGATTTCCACAATTGCCGCGTGCAGCTGATTTTCGTCTCGCATTGGTGCTGTACAACCTTCAAGATAGCTGACATATGAATCATCGTCTGCAACAATTAATGTACGCTCAAATTGTCCTGTATTTGCAGCGTTTATGCGGAAATAGGTCGATAGTTCCATGGGGCATCTTACACCTTTTGGAATATAAACGAACGAGCCATCACTAAAAACAGCAGAATTCAGAGTCGCAAAAAAGTTGTCTTTATATGGAACAACGCTCCCAAGGTACTTCTTTACCAAATCGGGATGATGTTGAACAGCCTCACTAAAAGAGCTGAAAATAATACCTTTTTCGGCAAGCACTTCCTTGAAAGTCGTTTTAACAGAAACACTGTCCATAACCGCATCCACAGCAACACCCGTTAACTGTTTTTGTTCCTCAAGAGGAATTCCTAGTCGATCGAAAGTTTTCAATAATTCAGGATCTACTTCATCGAGACTTTCTAGATTCTTCTTTTTAGTTGGGTCAGCATAATAAATTATATCTTGATAATTGATGGCGGGTATTTTTAGATGAGCCCATTGTGGCATTTTCATTGTGAGCCAGTGTCTGTACGACTTTAAGCGAAATTCAAGAAGCCAATCCGGTTCGTTTTTCTTTGTTGAAATCAAACGTATCACATCTTCATTAAGTCCCTTTTCAATTACTTCAGTATTTACATCAGTAGTAAAACCATATTTATAATCGCTATTAGCTATTTGGTGTAGGATTTCATCCTGTTTTTGTTCTTGTTCTTGCATAACCTATATATTGAGTATTTTGCATACTCTGATTGATTCTAATCTTATTAACAACAGATATTTTATTTTGTTGTAGCAAAAGTAATGGTTTTTTCTGAATACCCCATAATGCATCTTGTTTTCTCGACATAAATGAACGTTGTTTAATTTGTTTTGTTTATGTTGTTGCAATAATTATAAATTAAATAGATATGAAGAGAAATATTGTATTACTGTTATTAATAGCTGGATTTAGTCTCAGTTTATCAGCCCAATCAACCTATAAGACAGACCCTTATCACTCATCTGTAAACTTCAAAGTGAAGCATCTTGCAATCTCTTTTGTGAAAGGGAAATTTGATAAGTTTGATGGTACATTGACAGGGAATCCTGCAGATCCTACGACTGCTAAAGTTACTTTTACGGTTGAAACACCCAGTATAAATACAGGAGTGGAGGCACGTGACAATCACTTGCGTAGTGCTAACTATTAAAGATGTATCAAACCGACTACTTTCATGGTAACTTATGGAGGATTGGTTAAAGATGAAAATGGTATAAATACAGTAGGATTTGTAGCCGAAAACACTATTAATCGTCTGGACTATAATGTTTCTTATGATGCAAAATCTGGTATGGTTGGCAGAAAGGTTGACATAACTTTATATCTCGAATTCAAAGGAAAATGATGCTTTGATGTATCAAGATAGAGTTAAAGTATAGTGAATTATATACTAAATCACTATACTTAGTTCTTTTAATCACAATTCTTTGTTCTTGATAAACATTTTCAAAAACCCTTCGGGCAACAAAATATCCTTCAAATCAGAATAAGGAATAGCTACTTCTGTCACTCCCATATAATATGGAGCAATTTCGTATTGGTTATAAGAATAGTGTATGCTGTCGGTGTCAAGCCAAAAGTTATTATTAGGAACAATCCCTTCAGGGAAAATAAATCCTGCAGTATCAAGAGAATCAGCCGTTGAAATATTAAAGCTTTCCATCAATCTGTTCAATATCTTTTCTGTAAGAAC
>JBAYZS010000094.1:0-5739 GCA_041672395.1 Dysgonamonadaceae bacterium
CAATTGCGGTGGCTTAATTTCTGGCATGGTACAATTGATAACGATTGGAATAAGACAGGAAACTGGACATCAAATTTTGTACCTGCTTCAGGTGAAAATATTGAATTCGCTACAGAACAGAACAATTCAACCATTTCGGGGGTAAACTATTCAGGTCCTGCAA
The DNA here is from genome assembly GCA_041672395.1 of Dysgonamonadaceae bacterium. Taxonomy (GTDB): domain Bacteria; phylum Bacteroidota; class Bacteroidia; order Bacteroidales; family Dysgonomonadaceae; genus UBA5287. Next base: position 164 of record JBAYZS010000094.1, read on the forward strand.
AGAACGACCTTAATTTGGACAAAGACCGTGTGATAGGAGATTTAATTAACAGTTCAGACAAAAACTTGATTATTACCACCGGCAATCAGTTGACAATTAACGGGAAAGTGACTGACACCAACTTTAATATGGGAACGATTGTGGTAAAAGCATCACAAGATAAGCCAAGTGGTACATTGATCTTCACTAATCCAGGTCAAAATCAAAACGTAGGCGCTATTGTAGAATTTTACAACCAGGCATATGATTGCGCTGACTGTGGGTTCTATACCCGAAGTTGGCAATATTTTGGAATCCCTGTGGTCAGTGCAGATTTTCCTTATAACGATGTAACAGGAACAGAAACGATAAACCAGTGGGTTGAACCTTTCGACGGAAACAAATGGCAAAATGCGCCTTACACTCCCGACACAAAATTAGAAGCTTTCAAAGGTTATGAAATTACAAACAACATCAAAACCCAACCCACAAGCAACTATCGTTTTTCGGGCATAGTAAAAACGAGCGATGCAATGGTAGGACTGACAAAATCGACAAATGTAAACTATTCAGGTGCGAACTTAGTGGGAAATTCCTATACAGCTGCCATCCCTATCAATGCTGATGCGCTGATATTTCCGACAGGCGCTGAACTAACTGTGTATCTTTTTAACACAGGTACGCGCGATCAATGGAGAAAACTAAATGGAGGATCAGTTTCGGGAGTTGGTTATGGACAGTATTTGAGCGTCCCTATCAATCTTGGTGGGACTGAGAACCTTCCATCCATCATTCCTTCAATGCATTCCTTTATGGTTTTAACAAACAACAGTGGTGATTTACAAATAAAGTATGACAAACTTGTAAAAAATACTACTGTTAATAAAGGAGATGGAACACAAATCGTAACTCGTTCGACAAACAACTCTGAAAATGTGGAATCATCCATTATCTCAAATTCAAAGGATCAGCTTCCATCGATAGTGATTGATGTGATTGGTCAGCAATCTGCAGACCGGGTTTGGATCTTCACAAAAGGAGGTACAACCAACGGTTTTGACAACGGTTGGGATGGGCGTAAGATTATAGAAAATGGTATTAATCAAATTTATGTAGTTGGAGACTCCAAAGACGATCATTTTCAAGTAGCGACTGTGTCTGCATTGAATAATCTTCAACTAGATTTTGCTGCTGGTAACAGCGGCACCTTTACACTTGAATTTTCATTATCAAAGCATTGGGATTTAGAGGAGCTATATCTGCATGATCTCCTTACTGACAAAAAACACCGAGTGATAAACGGTAGTTCCTACAGGTTCGAAGCAAAAAAAGATGAGTCTCCCTCTCGTTTTCGTCTATTATACTCAGGTAATGGAATACCAACGAATGATGAAAGTGCAAAGATTACAACAGATGCTACAACTGATGGAAAAATAGTTATCAATAACAATAGTAACCTTGACTGCACAATATTCATCTCGAATACTAATGGGAAACTAGTGCAAAAACTGGAGGTGAAAGCTAACAGTAAAGAGAGTTTGGAGAATATTGCCAAAGAAACATATGTGATTCGTTTACAGAATGCCCTAGTGAGTGATGTAAGAAAATTAGTTGTAAAATAAAACTAAACACATAATCATTAACGGATATTCCGGAGAAGAAGGATTGGAGGAAGCTGTGAATTATTCAGAAGAATTTTCTGTTGTTTTTTGATTTCCTTCAGTTAAATATCAAAAAGGAATCAAAAGAACATTTGCCTCAACTTCAGTGTTATAACAAATATATTTCAGAAATTTGAAAAGTTTTGAAAATAACGAACATTAATCATTCACATGAAAAAGAAATTTACATTTTTACTTGTGCTGCTACTTATAGTCATAATGAATTGCAGCAGCAATCAACCCGAGGATCCAAATAAAGAACAAACTTGGGCAAGTGCACACAAAATTAATTCCAGATTAGGAAAAGGAATCAATATCGGTAATACTTTTGAAGCAATGCAATCGTGGCAATCCCCTTTTAATCCTGCAGATTTAAAGCGTATTGCAGATTTAGGTTTTACACATGTCCGCATTCCCATTCGTTGGGAGAGAGATGATCGCAGCATGACATCAGCGCCATACACAATTCGTCCCGACTTCATGAAAACCATTCAATCGGTTGTAGATGAAGCGCTGAAAAACAAATTGCATATTATTATCAACATGCATCACCACGATGCACTTATGGCAAACCCGACTGAAGATAAACAACGATTTCTGGCACAATGGGAACAAATTTCTAATTATTTTAAAGATTACCCTGATAGTTTATTATTTGAAATCTTAAACGAGCCACATGATAAACTAACTCCTCCATTATGGAACGAATACGCAAAAGAAGCATTACAACAAATACGTAAGACTAATCCAAAACGTTGCGTTTTGATTGGTACTGCAGAATGGGGTGGCGTTGGAGGATTACGTTCGCTTGAAATACCAAATGATCCAAATCTAATTCTTACAATACATTACTACAATCCATTTCATTTTACGCATCAGGGAGCCAACTGGGTGGATGGGTCTGAAGAATGGCTTGGCACAAAATGGGAGGACACGGAATTAGAACGTCAGGCGGTGGTTGACGATTTCAAAGCTGCTATACAGTTGGCAAACGAAAAAAATATTCCAATTCATATTGGAGAATTTGGTGCATATTCTGGTGCCGATATAGACTCGCGTGTGAGATGGACAATATTTCTGAGTAGATGGTTTGAACAGCAGAATTTCAGTTGGGCATATTGGGAATGGAATTCAAGTTTTGGAATTTATGACCCTAAAAGCGGCATCTATAATCAGCGATTAGTCGATGCCCTTATTAAGTAAAAAATGGAAAAATACAATAAAGACAGGATGCCTGCCGTTGCCGGTCAATTTTATCCAGCAAAAGCCGATTTGTTAGAAAAAGAGGTAGGAAATTACTTCAATGAGGCTATAGCAAAAAAACATGAAAATGTAATATCGGTTATTTGTCCTCATGCAGGGTATATATTTTCAGGGAAAGTAGCTGCATCGAGTTATAATCAGATAGACGAAAATGTAAAATACGAGCATGTGTTTATTTTGGCATCGTCACATCATTATCATTTCAACGGTGCATCAGTATACTGCGACGGCAATTTTTTGATGCCGTACGGTGTAGAAACAGTGGATACAAAATTAAGCAAAAGCTTGGTGGAGAACAATCCTAATCTTTTTACGGACGATCCTGCACCTCATATCAATGAACATTCCATTGAAGTACAGCTTCCATTTTTGCATTATAAACTGAAAAATGATTTTGCAATAGTACCTGTCATACTTGGTACTTCCGACATCGAAACATGTCGGCAAATTGCAGAGGTTCTGAAACCCTTTCTGACTAAAGACAATTTATTTGTTATTAGTACCGACTTTTCACATTACCCGCATTATGACAGTGCTACTTTAGTTGACGCAACCACTGAACAGGCTATTTTGGAAAATAATCCACAAAAACTGCTCAACATATTGTCCGAAAATAAGAAAAAACAAATTTTCAACTTGCAGACCAGTTTGTGTGGATGGACTTCTGTGCTAACATTGCTGTATATGACTGAAAATAACCCTAACTATAGATACTACGGAATAGATTACCGCAATTCGGGCGATGAAAAGATGTACGGCAATCAGCACGAGGTTGTAGGATATTGGTCAATTGCTGTTACTGAGAACAACTCTTTGGAAAAAGATGAGTTTTATTTAACGGATAAAGACAAAACCGCGTTGCTCAGAGAAGCACGCAATTCCATTGAAAAACTATTGGCAAAAAAAGAAGTTACACAACCCGACTTAAGCGGTTGTTCTGATACCGTGAATGCTCACTGCGGCGCTTTTGTAACCCTTTACAACCGGGAAAAACTCCGTGGATGTATAGGAATGATAGTAAGCGAAGTGCCGCTGTTGAAAACCGTACACTATATGGCCTTATCGGCAGCGAAACGTGATTACCGGTTTTCTCCCGTTAGCGCAGAGGAATTGAACGAAATTGATATAGAAATTTCCGTTTTATCACCGTTAAAAAAGATCAATGATGTTTCGGAAATCGAATTGGGCAAGCATGGCATTTACATCGTGAAAGGCCACTCAAGCGGCGTTTTTCTTCCGCAGGTAGCCGAAGAAACGGGTTGGGATCTGGAAAACTACCTCGGTCATTGTGCACGCGATAAAGCAGGTATCGGTTGGGACGGTTGGAAAGAAGCAATTATTTACACCTTCACAGCAACAGTTTTTGGGGAGAAAAAAACCACTCATTAATTTACTCCCAGGCACCAACTATCGCTTCGCCACACACATTACATTTCCCTTTGGTAATGAGGTTTTTTATAACATTAAAACCTTGTCGTTCAACTAACAAATTGTGACAATTAGGGCAAAATGTGTTTTCACCTTGTGCATGTTGCAAATTTCCGATATACACGTATTTTATTCCCGCATATTCGGCTATATTCTTTGCTTCCTGAAGCGATTTTTCTGAAGTTGGGGGCCTGTCGATCAATTGATATGTGGGGAAAAACCGGCTGAAATGCAACGGCGTATCAGAAAACCCGTTTTCCGCGAGCCACGAACACATTTTCCCAATCATTTCCGAGCTGTCATTGTAATCGGGAATCAATAAACTGGTGATTTCGAGCCAGATATTTTGTTCTTTCAGCGTTTTCAAAGTTTGCAGTACCGGATGTAAACTTCCTGTTGTCAACTTTTTATAGGAAGCATTATCGAAGCATTTTAAATCGATATTGGCAGCATCCAGATAAGGGCAAAGATCGAGCAATGGTTCATGGTTTATGTAACCATTTGAAACCATGACAGTTTTAATTTCTTTTTGATGTGCCAATACCGCAATATCATACATATATTCATAGAAAATAGTTGGTTCTGTATATGTAAAAGCTATTAGTCTGGATGACTTTGAAAGCGCGGTATCGATGATTTCCTGTGGTTTGAGCCGGTAATGGGGTAAATCTTCAGGTGAGGACTGAGATATTTGCCAGTTCTGGCAATTTGAACAATGAAAATTACATCCTGCAATAGCCAGCGACAGGATATTTTCACCTGGATGGAAATGGAACAACGGTTTTTTCTCAATCGGGTCCAGGCTTACCGTACACGGATTTCCGTAAGCCATAGTATAAAGCGTTCCGCTCATATTTTTTCTCACATGGCACAATCCCGTTTCGCTTTCATGTAACAAACATACATGTGGACAAAGGAGGCAACGGACACTACCATCGGCATTTTTGTCTTGATATCGCGCTAGTTTGAAGAAGTTTTCAGGATCAGGATTTTTCATTGTCACCATTTTATTATCAAAGTAAGTAAAAAAAGCAGATTAGTTACGACAAATGAAAGTTTGCAGAAATAATTGATACCGATAAATAAATGCTTGAACTAAATATTTTTGAACAGGGCATAAATAAAGTCAATTGGGATGATAATTAGAAATCCCAACAATGGTGTAAGTCCTAATGCTTTTAGAAAGCTTAATTTATTTTACATCAAAAACTTAAGCGCCTCATATACAAAAAATGCAGGCCACAC
>JBAYZS010000095.1:0-5569 GCA_041672395.1 Dysgonamonadaceae bacterium
ACTTATCTCTTGCCTGAACCATATAATAAACGTGTTTTACGTTTTCAGCACCCTCGTTTTTCCTTCCAACGGTAATTTCGAGGGGTTTCTTCATATATTTCTTTGTAATCTTTGAAATCTCGTTAGGCATGGTTGCAGAGAAAAGCAACATACTGCGGTCTGAAGGAACTTTTGATAAAATCTCATCGATACTTTCAGTGAAACCCATATTCAACATTTCGTCGGCCTCGTCGAGAACAACTGTATGAACATTTTCAAGAGAAACAGTCTTCCTGTTGATCAGGTCAATCAACCTACCAGGAGTGGCTACTATTATGTGAACTCCTCTTCTCAAAGTACGAATTTGACTTTCAATACTTGATCCACCATAAACTGGAAGAATAGTAATTCCGTCTACATTCTTTGAATAATCGGCCAAATCACCTGCAATTTGTAAACACAATTCGCGGGTAGGACTCAAAATCAATGTTTGAGGAACTAATTTTTTAATGTCTGTTTTTTGGATTACTGGCACACCAAAAGCGGCTGTTTTACCTGTTCCGGTTTGTGCTAATGCGATGATATCGCGGGTTTGTGCCAACAGTTGTGGAATCACTTCTTCCTGAATTGGCATAGGGTTTTCAAAACCCAATTCCTGTAGTGCGCTCTGTATATTTTGAGCCACTCCAAGTTCTTCGAATGTTTTCATTATTTGTTTTTTTTAAATGTGAAGGCGACTAAACAATTCTTGTACCCCCCCACTCTAACGAAACGACAGAATAAAAAAACAAGAAAAACTTCAATCACCCGATAATTGTTGATTTTCAACAAAACCGATGTTAAATCGATAACCTAAAATATAATTCTAAGGAAAGATAAATATCGTCCTGAATAAATCGGGTGCAAAGGTACAAAATAAAATTAATTAATTACTTATTTTTGTGGTGAATAAAGCAAATATTTTCTTAAAAGAGCTTTTTTTCCTTCCGAAACCCTCAATTCTTTCTCCAAATAATTATCAACCGACCCATAATTTTGTATTATATGTTCAATAGCATAATTGATATATGCTTTATCGGTAGAAAGTAAAGCCGTGAGTGCTTCCTGAATATATTCTGGAAGTTCATATGCATTTGAAACAATCTTTTTTGCATCAATCAAACTATTTGATATAAGATAATCATCAATAATAACGTATTCAGGCACGTCCAGCGCAGAAAGAATAAAAAAACATGCCAGCCCCACCCCATCTTTTCCCAAAGTAGAAGTAATTAGTATTGGATAATTATTTAAATCTATGAGAATATCAAACATATCTGCATAAGATGATTTATAATTTTCTATTAAATCGATATATGAATTTTGAATGTAACGTATAGCATCACTTCTGTTAAAACGTTGATTATTAAAATTTATAAACATAGAATCTCTAAATTCCGGAACAATAGGTATTGAAATTTTTTGAATATCAGGATGTACCAGGTACGGTCTGTTTTTGGATTCTGTTGAAGGTCGGAAATCTATAATTGTTTTAATTCCCAACTCTCTTATTCTGTCTTGATCATAAAGATTGGCTTTACTGAGATCACCTGAACGATATAATTTACCCCACTTAATCTGCTGATTATTAGAATTAAAATAACCTCCAAAATCTCTAAAATTAATGATTTTGTCCATAGAAATAATTCTATTTGAAACAACACCAGAGGTATAACCGGAAGTTTTTAATACAAAATACTCTCTAATATTAGGATTTTGAGAAGTAACAAGAACAAATTGATCATTAATATTTGTAGTGATGACGGGATTAAAATCATTAAAAGAACTATCTGATAAAGCAGAATAAATATCTATATTCCCTTCTTTATCAGGACTCACCTCCCACTTTACTGTGTAGTCTCCTTCTATATTTCTTTCTGCTATAGATGTAATTCTTACTGTTGACATACATCCGTTTAGCACTAAAAAAAATAAGAATGCAATAAATATATATTTAATTTTATGCTGTACCACTTCTTTTTTATCAAAAAACAAACAAATTTAGTCAAATTTCTGGCTAATAGCCTAATTAGTGAAACATACTTAACAATTTATAATGAGTTTAGTATAGTTTTTTTAAAACTTTTCATTTTGTAATGTTTGAAACTATTAAAAACCATTGTTATGTTATTAAAAATAACTTGTTGATAAGTTGTGAGAAATATGTCTAAAAAAATTAACAACTTTATTTTTGTTTCTAAAATACATCAATCATAACAAATTTTTTGAAAAGTTGAATAAAAGTTATGTTTATTTATCCACAATTATTAACCTAGTTTTAAACAGCTTTAAGTGGGGGGTAAATAATTTAATTATTAACTTTGCAGCGTGACAATAGAATTGTTGATAACGTAGGTAACTATAAGATTTTCATCTGAATTATAAAACAATGATTTGTTCATAACTAATTAGTTTTAGTTGATAGTCTATTTTAGAAATTAAAGTGGATAAATTTATCATACGTTTCAACAGTGTATTATTACTATCATATACTATTTAAATAGTTATATATTATAATTATAATAGTTTTATGATAACTGCATGTTGATTGTTTCATGCGAAGGTTTAATCATACAAAAATACAAACTTTGAACCAATGAATAAAGAGGAATTAATAGCAGGCATTAATGCGCTGAGAAAAGAAAAAAATGCTATAATTCTGGCTCATTATTATCAAGAGTCGGACATACAGGATATTGCAGATTTTGTTGGCGATAGTTTAGCACTTGCACAATGGGCTGCTAAAACAACTGCTGATATAATTGTACTTTGTGGAGTCAATTTCATGGCAGAAACGGCAAAAATTTTATCTCCCGAGAAAAGAGTATTTTTACCGGATACAATGGCTAGTTGCTCGTTGGCAGAAAGTTGCCCGGCTGACGAATTTGAAAAATTTGTAAAGGAACATCCTGAGCATACCGTAATTTCGTACGTAAATACTACGGCTGCTGTAAAAGCTCTCACGGATATTGTGGTTACATCTACTAACGCTAAACAGATTGTGGACTCTTTACCGGAAGATGAAAAGATAATTTTTGGACCAGATAAAAATTTGGGCGATTATATCAATAAACTTACTGGACGAAATATGTTGCTCTGGGAAGGTGCTTGTCATGTGCATGAACAATTTTCAATTGAAAGAATTCTCGCTCTAAAAAAAGATTTTCCTGATGCTCTACTGCTTTCACATCCTGAATGCCCAAGGTATTTACTTGAAATTTCTGATCATGTGGGTTCTACTTCGTCTATCATAAAATATGCGGCAAAATCGGATGCAAAACAGTTTATAGTGGCTACCGAAGCTGGTATTTTACATCAAATGCAGAAAGAAAATCCGGATAAACAATTTATTCCTGCTCCTCCGGAGGATTCTACATGTGCTTGCAATGAGTGCTTTTACATGAAAATGAATACGCTGGAAAAATTATATCTGTGTCTCAAAAATGAACGACCTGAAATTACTGTGGATGAAAATGTTCGTCTAAAAGCGCTCAAACCAATTGAAAGGATGTTGGAAATTTCTGCAAAATATGGGTTGTAAATGGTTAAATAATTATTTACAGATTTTTGATATAATTAATATAAAATAACTATGAATTAAGCTTAACACGCAATTGCATAGCGTGTTAAGTCTCTTTCTATTGCCTATCTCTCATGCTCCTCTCACCATGCTCTCACCGTCTTCTTATAGTAATTTAATATTATTAAGTTAAAATAAGTAAAATAGACTGCTGCAGAAATGGTATAGGCCACTAACAAGGGGACTTTTATCATGGCTGATTGATGCTTTTTTTGTATCTTTGCAGCCTTAATAATATTTTAATCATCATCAAATGGCTCTACAATGCGGAATTGTAGGATTACCTAATGTAGGAAAATCCACTCTCTTCAACTGTTTATCAAATGCTAAAGCTCAGGCTGCTAATTTTCCGTTTTGTACTATCGAACCAAACGTGGGTATGATTACTGTTCCGGATGAACGACTGAATAAACTGGCGGAACTGGTTCATCCTAAGAAGATTATACCTACAACAGTGGAGATTGTAGATATTGCAGGTCTCGTAAAAGGGGCTAGCAAAGGGGAGGGACTGGGTAATAAATTCTTGGCTAATATTCGAGAAACGGATGCTATTTTACATGTTCTAAGATGCTTTGATGATGAAAATGTAACGCACGTCGATGGCTCTATTAACCCGGTTCGGGATAAAGAGATTATTGATATTGAATTGCAACTAAAAGACCTGGAAACAATCGAATCACGCATTAATAAGGTCGAAAAGCAGGCTAAGACGGGTGGGGATAAAGATGCAAAACTTGCCTTTCAGGTGTTTTCTAAAATACGCGAGGCTCTTCTTCGTGGAGAATCGGCACGTACAGTGACTTTTGATACGAAGGATGAAAATAAAATTGCGCATGATCTTTTTCTCCTTACAGCTAAACCGGTGATGTATGTTTGCAATGTGGACGAAGCATCGGCTGTGAATGGGAACAAATATGTCGAGGCCGTGAGCGAAGCTGTGAAGAACGAAAATGCTCAAATACTCGTGGTTGCTGCAAAAATTGAATCAGAAATAGCTGAGTTTGAAACTTATGAGGAAAGGGAAATGTTCCTCTCTGAAATTGGATTGGAGGAATCGGGGGTTAACCGACTTATCAAATCGGCATATAAATTACTCAATCTTGAAACTTTCTTAACGGCCGGACCTGATGAGGTTCGCGCATGGACTTTCCACAAAGGTTGGAAAGCTCCGCAATGCGCTGGAGTTATTCATACCGATTTCGAAAAGGGTTTTATTCGGGCTGAAGTGATTAAATATGAGGATTTTATTACTTATGAGTCCGAAAGTGCTGTGAAAGAGGCTGGAAAAATGAACGTGGAAGGGAAGGAATATGTTGTGCAGGATGGGGATATCATGCACTTCCGCTTCAATGTCTGATTTTGGTGGACTTTCTTAACCGGCTACATTCGTTTTAATGCCCAACAATTCTACTCTTTTAGCTATTTCTTGGAGTTTATGAAGTGAGACTTTTTTAAGCCCTTTTGCGGGAGTTTCACGGTCAATGGTATAAATCATTACTTCGCGAGGATTCATTTCTTTAACAAGCTCTAACCACGCTGAAACATCCTCATTCTTGCTATTGTCAATCTCCTTTCCATCAAATTCTCCTTTGAGAAACATCGTTTGAAGAATGAAATTCCCTTTGAATTTTTTGTATAATTCTACTTGCCTGGCTACGGAATAGTCGGGTGAATTTGGTCGGTCTATTAATCTAACTGTTTCATCATCTGCTGAATCAAGCTTTAATATTGGATTGTCTACCTTTTGTAATGCTTCAAAGACTTTAGGTTTGGATACTAACATGCCGTTCGAAAGTACGCTTATTTTAGCTTCTGAATAGTAATGATTTCTCAACTGGATCGTATCTTCAATTATTCCTTCAAATTCTGGATGAATAGTTGGCTCTCCATTACCTGCAAAGGTGATTACATCTAGTTTAACTCCTTCTTTATGAAGTTTTTGCAATTTATCTTCGAGCGCAGCTTTTACGT
>JBAYZS010000096.1:0-5444 GCA_041672395.1 Dysgonamonadaceae bacterium
CTCCCTGCTCCATGTTCCACCATACTGTTCATTGAATTGACTGATGCAGGTATCACAGAAACAGAGCTGACGTGCCGGTGAATGATGGGTTACACGGAGGTCATCATCCAACCATATGATGGCCGGCTGGCATTTTTCCGCATAGAGTGCGTACATCTCTTCCAGGTACGCGAGGTACTTGGATTGTCGCGGACAGTGGCAGGCACGTGTGACAATACCGTTCGCATCGGTGATTGTACTCCATTCCGTGGGGACTAGGTCTTCAGAGCCGCTTTCAAAGCTATCTCCATGCCCAAGTGTAATGGCTTGCAGGGATGGTGTGATTCCCAACTCGCGAAATTGTTGAGAGGCAACAGCCATAGCAGCTGCCGACTTGCGGTGGGCATCCATGGAGAGTGTTTGTATTTCCGCGCAGAACCAGACCTCCTCGAAAGTGTTGGGATAGGTTCGCATGGCCTGCAGCAAATCACCTCTTAAAACGGTATCGTTGTGGTGATCGGGCCACAAGCGCAGGATCATTTTAAAATCGGAGGGTGTAGTCTCTGTTGATTGTTTTGATACCTGGCAAGAAGCAAACAAAAGAATGCCAAGCAACGTGGCAAGAAATAATCTGGGACGCATGGTAATGTTGTTCTTCAATTTTTTATTGATTGATTGTCATATGAGCGCTTCGGAAAACGCTTTTCCGAAAAAACAAGTACTTTTGTTCATGAAAGTCTTGTTTTATATTGGATACAAAGCTACAATTTTTTACGGCGACGGGCAAACTCAAATTTGTGATCACCCCCCTAAAAAACGTAGCTTCGATGGTAACACTTTAAAGATTATGCAAAGCATGAAACAATTAATCAGTTTTTTTATTTTCGTTTTTATTTTTTTTGATGTATCGTGTGCCGATAAGAAGCCAAAGCGCATCGTGGATGATCGGGATTTAAATGAATTTACATACTCCCTATTGAATCTTTGCGGTACCGACGCTTTGAACAGACGTTCAGAAGTTGTTTCATCTCAAAAAAAACAAACCAAGTATGTCGGACTATTTTATTCACTTTGGCTGGGACAGCATAATCGTGGAATTTACGATATAAATAAATTACTCCATATCAATCCTGCAGCTCTGAAAAACCCAAATGGAACGCCCGAAAGCCCTTTAGATCAATTCCATTTTTGGGGAGAGCCACTCTATGGTTATTACAACATGCAAGATCCCTGGGTTGTAACCCGTCATGTTGAACTTTTCACCAACGCTGCCATCGACTATCTCTGTATTGATGCCACCAATGCGTTTATTTATCCTGAGTCGGCAAAGAATCTTTTCGAAGTATTATTGAAGTTTCAAAAACAAGGGTTCAACGTGCCCAAGGTTGTTTTTTATACCAATTCGCAATCAGGCACAACTGTTGACAACCTATACGAAAACTATTACAAGGCGGGTTTATATGAAAGTCTCTGGTTTAGCCCAAAAGGGAAACCGATGATTATCGGCATTACCGAAAATAATGCAAAAGCCTCTGATATGACAAAATATCATTCTTTCAATGATTACATCAAGCAGGAAATGATCGAATATTTTGATGTGAGAGAGTCTCAATGGCCTAATGGAGATTATAACCCAAATGCTATACCGTGGATGAGTTGGCAATATCCGCAACGAAATCACAATGGCTCAGTAGCTGTTCCGGTAGCGCAGCACAGTCATTCGGTCATTTATGCCAGCAGCATGCACCCGGAATGTAGCAGGGGGTACAACAATGCCAGTAAACAAGTAGACAAAGACTGGACTGCCGGAACAAGTTTTCAAACGATGTGGAATGCTGTTTTTGAGAACGAAAGTGATGTCAACAACGTCTTAATTACTTCGTTCAATGAATGGATGGCCATCAAATACAAAAATGAAAACAACAATGTGTTTTTTGTGGATGTATACAATCCCGAGTTTTCGAGAGACATAGAAATGATGAAAGGAGGATGTAACGATAACTTTTATATGCAATTAGTCGGGAACGTGAGAAGATTCAAGTTTGAAAAGGATCGTCGCTACCGTTACCAGAATAAGACCATCCACATCAATAAAACAAACAAGAAAGCATGGGACCAAGTAAAGGCTGTGTATGTCGATTTTTCAGGCGATGCCATAAGCAGAGATTTCATCGATGCTGCCGGGATCAATAAATACACTGACAACAGCAATCGCAACGACATCACAAAGATTAAGGTGGTTCACGATCAAAAGAACATTTACTTTCTGATTGAAACATCGGAGGATATCACGCCACACAATGGAAAGGACTTCAATTGGATGAATCTCCTCATTCAAACCGGGAAAGAGACACCCTCTTTTGAGGGATATCAATTTGTGATTAACCGTAAACCAGATCAAAAGAACACCACCTCAATTGAACGCTCTCTGGGAGGATATCAATGGGAGCTTGTGGATCATGCACAATATCACCTACATGGAAATACTTTGCAACTGGCAATCCCTCTTGCCTCATTGGGGTTATCGAAAGACAACTGCTCCATAAAATTTAAGGTTGCTGACAATGTGACGCAAGTTGAAGATATCATGGACTATTATGTAACAGGCGACAGCGCTCCATTGGGCCGATTAAACTTCAGTTATGGCCATTGATTTCAAATTCAATAATTCTATTACGAGGAAGTTGAAAAATAAATACCCCTGGATTTCATTCCTGATAAGCTTTGAATAGCTTGTATTTGGCTCATTATATCTCCTTATTTATTAGGAGCAGTATTGGACCAGTATTGGAGCAATAAAGGACAAAGTACGAGCGAAACCAGGCGAAGAGCAGGAATTGTATGTCTTAAATCTAAAGTTTATCGCTGCAAGTTTAGTTAATTTATTTGTAAAAAACTCTTTTTAAGATATTTTTCTTTATAAAATCATTAAGATAAATCGGTCTGCCACATTTCATTGACAAAACAGGTTTTGGTGTGAAACTCATCTTATGCACTCAAGAACCGGTGTTCAGATTCCTGCATAAGTCCCTTGGCTTTGAGTATTCTGTAAACAGAAGATTCCAAGATAAACACACCTTGCTCATCAACGATTCTGGTTGCCAAAATTCGGGGAGATTCCTCAGGATAGTCAAGTGCCAGCTCTACAAACAAGTTTTTCTGTTCTTCCGGAATAGAGTTCCACTGACGTTTGCTTTGGCGAATATTTTTCAGTGCATCGATTCTGCCCCTAGTGAATAACCAAATCGGGCAAAGACTCCTTTTAAGCCGTATTCTCTTTGTGAAGTTCCTTTACTTCATCGAAAGTGGCTTATCTGGTTTCATCACGCATACCTTCCATCACAATAAGAATCTTCTGTTCCGAACCGAATACTTGGCGTGTGTTACGACGAACCTCCTTGTGCTATACCGGTACTCAAATCGGCATCGCTCTTTTCGTTCCTTACAGGATTGCGCATAAGCGATATGTTCAACCTGCAATGGTCGGACTTCGGCATCGCACCCAAAAGACCAAAACCGAAGCCACTCTACCCATTAGTTACGAGGCATTTGAACTCTGCTGAGAGGTTGGAGTCGGCAAATCGAATTTCGTTGAAATAAAAGGCATAATGTTTGCAATTATGAACAAATCAAACTACATTTGCGCATAATTAGATACATTACGAATATGAAACGAGCATTATTACCCAGTCAACAGCGTACTCTAATATCTTTAGGGGAAAATATCAAATATGCACGCCTTCGACGAGATCTCTCTTCAGAACAAGTTGCAGAGCGTGCAGGAATATCCAGAAACACTCTTATCAAAATTGAAAAAGGAGATGAGGGTGTTGCTATCGGATATTATTTTAGAGCATTAGCTGTACTTGGGTTGGATAAAGATTTAATGTTGGTTGCAAAGGACGACGAACTTGGACGCAAGTTGCAGGATGCAAAATTAACTGTATCAGAACGAGCATCAAAAAAATAAAAGATGCCACAGAATAAAGATATATATGTATATATGGATTGGCAGCATAACGATTTGCCAATTTTTATGGGAATATTGCATAGTGAAATACTACGCGGAAAAGAGGTATTTTCATTTGAGAATGACACAAACTGGCTAAAAAATAAACAAATCAGAGCCTTAGACCCTGATTTGGCTAATTTCTCAGGAAAACAATACCTACCTGTCAACAAGAGCAATTTTGGAATATTCCTTGATTCATCACCTGATCGATGGGGACGTATGCTAATGCAAAGACGAGAAGCAATAAATGCACGAACAGAACATAGACCCAGCAAGACACTATCTGAAGCCGATTATTTATTAGGTGTTTACGATGGAAACCGAATGGGAGCTTTGCGATTTAAGCTATCACCAGATGGTGAATTTATGGATAATAATAAGTCAATGGCTACTCCACCGTGGGCATCTATCCAAGATCTTGAATACGCAAGCCTTAAAATAGAAAAGGACGATATAAAAGATGATGCTGAATATAAAAAATGCCTCAATATGCTTATGGCTCCCGGTTCCTCATTAGGTGGAGCTCGCCCAAAAGCTAATATTTTGGATAATGATGGCGCACTTTGGATAGCCAAGTTCCCAAGTGGTCACGACACAAAAGATATGGGAGCATGGGAGGCAGTTACGTCAGAAATGGCAAGAATGTGCGGTATTGAAATGGCTGAAAGCAAGGCGCAAAAATTTAACAGCCGACAACATACATTTCTTACAAAACGATTTGATAGAGTTGGTAACAAACGAATTCACTTTGCTTCGGCAATGACATTATTGGGTTATATCGATGGCACAGACTCTACAGAAGGTGTTAGCTATTTAGAGCTTGCAGAGTGGATTGGACGAAATTGTGATAATGTGTCGCAAAACTTAGAACAGTTGTGGAGACGTATTATTTTCAATATAGCCGTATCAAATTGCGATGACCACCTTAGAAATCATGGTTTTCTACTCACCCACAAAGGTTGGATACTCTCACCTGCTTATGACATCAATCCCGATGAACATGGAATGGGCTTAAAGCTAAATATTTCTGAGGACGATAACTCTCTGGATTTTGAATTGGCTCTAAGTACCATTGGATATTTTGGAATAGAGGGTGTAAAAGCAAACGAAATAGTAAACCAAACCAAAAGGACAGTATCCACTTGGCAGCAACTTGCTACCAAATATGGGATTTCTCGATCTGAGCAAAAAGATGTGGCACCAGCTTTCAAATATTAAAAGAAAAATATCTTAAAAAGAGTTTTTTACAAATAAATTAACTAAACTTGCAACGGTAAACTTTAGATTGAAGACGTAAAGTCTGGATGGTGCATCCCTTATTCATTGATTTTTCAGTAAACAAACTTAAATATTATGAAGCTTAATAAAATTGACTGGACTGATTATGCATTGTTATTAACAGGGTTAGTAGGTATACTATCCTCCACAAGAATGCTTAGCTGGTATGAAAGAT
>JBAYZS010000097.1:0-5444 GCA_041672395.1 Dysgonamonadaceae bacterium
TCTCGGATATTTATCAAAAACAAACCACATTAATTAACTTAATATAGCTAACATTAATCGACAATAGAGAACATCACAGTTAACTTTAGTTAATTGCGTCCCGACTTGGTTAATTTTAAAGTCTATATTAAAAAGCCCTAAATTGTATTTCAACCATTTATGAATTGTAACGATTTTTTAAATAACGACCTTTTTGTGCTTTGGATGATAAGTCCGACCAAAGAACTTGATGCCTATTGGAAAAGGTATCTGCAAACAGATGAAGCATCGGTTGAGGCTTTTTATGAAGCAGTAGAAGAGTTCAACAATATTCGTTCTCTTAAGGATAATTCATACAATAATGAAGAGAAAATTGTAAAACATAGGTTAAATGAAAACATTACTAACTATAAAAAGAAGCAAAGAACTAAGCTTATAATCATTAGTTCTGTCGCCGCAGTTCTTTTGCTAATAATTAGTTTACCGTTGATAACAAACAAATACAATGGAAATATTTCAAAAGAAGAAGTACTTATAGGAAGTAATGCAGACAATAACGGCGTACAACTGCTTTCGGGAAATGAAGTACTGTCGTTGAGTGATAATTCTATACTTGATTTATCAGAAAAGGATAATAATGTAGTGATCCATGATTCAACTTCAAAAAAAGAGGTACGACTGAAAGACATCAAAACCAACAAGTTAATTGTTCCCTATGGAAAACGCAGCTCGATTGTATTGGCCGACGGTTCAACTATTTATATGAATTCAGGATCGGAGCTCACATTTCCAAGTTCATTCAGCGGCAACACACGCGAAGTAACTGCAGTTGGAGAAATATATATCGAGGTAGCTAAACAAAAAGAACCATTTATCATTCACACTCCACAATCAAAGATTAGAGTTTACGGAACCACATTTAATGTTTCAGCTTATGCCGAAGAAAAAGAGGAATCAGTGGTTCTTGTGAACGGATCGGTAGAAATTGAAAGCCATAATCAATCTTTAATACTGAAACCCAACGAACGAGCAGTGGTAAAAGATGGTGAAATCAGTAGTCGCACCGTAGATACTTCGGAATATGTGAGCTGGAAAAACGGGTTCTTTAAATTATACAACACACCGTTGAATGATGTATTAATGAAGATTGGAAGATACTATAATGTAGAATTCATGTATTCAAAAGAACTTAAGCTGGATGTAAAAACATGTTCAGGCAAACTGTTTCTGGCAGAGAATATTAATGATGTACTCTCCTCTTTTTCACTAATGACAAATCTGATGTATCAATTAGAAGCAAACAACAGAATTACTATAAGTAAATAATATTTAATATCACAAAACCATTAAAAGTAAATCAGCCTATGAATGAAAAGAAACTTGAAAGTCTATTTAAACCCAAATGTGCAACGAAAAATTAGAAATTTAAATATCTATGTATTAGTTAATTAATCTAAGCAATAAAGAATATGCAAAAAAACAACGTTAATCAATCATTACGAAAAAGGCATAAGTTTATAGAATTCACTAAGGTGTTTTTTATATTCACAATATTATGCGTTTTTTCGGTTTCAGCTGAGAATACATATTCTCAGTCAAAATCAGTGTCGCTAAACCTTACAAACAGCACACTTAAACAGGCACTCAACCAATTGGAAAAGAATTCTGATTACTTGATTCTAATTATGGATGATGCCGAAAGTAGATTATCAAAGAAAGTGGATATTCATGTGAACAACAAAACTATAAATGAAATCCTTAATCATTTACTAACTGACAGCGATTTACGTTACTCTATAGTAAACAGACAGATAACTATTTTTAATGACCCTGCCAAATCACAAAAAGCAGCTCCTGTAAATGCAACCATTACAAAAGCGGAGGTTGACCAAACAAAGAAAATAGTAAAAGGGAGCATTGTTGATACAAATGGAGATGCTATTATTGGCGCAAATATTGTTGAAGTTGGTACAAACAACGGAACTGTAACTGATTTTAACGGTAATTTTACACTGAATGTTGAAAATGATGCAATAATCAGAGTATCATTTATAGGATACCTGGAACAAACCATTAATACACAAGGACAAACCAGTTTCACTGTGATATTACGTGAAGACACAAAATCTTTGGATGAAGTAGTTGTAGTTGGTTATGGTACTCAAAAGAAAGCTAACTTAACTGGGGCTGTTTCATCAATAAATGTCGAAGATGTGCTGGGAAGTCGTCCTATATCAGATGTGGGTCGTGGTTTGCAAGGAACCATTCCCGGATTGTCTATCACCATATCAAGTGGTGAAGTTGGATCACAACCTACCATGAAGATTCGTGGTCAAATTGGTTCTATTGAAGGTTCAAGCAACCCATTAATCCTGGTTGATAACGTTGAAGTTTCAAATCTACAGCTTATCAACCCTAATGATATTGAATCTGTTTCAGTATTGAAAGATGCGGCAGCAAGTTCAATCTATGGATCAAAGGCCGCTTTTGGCGTTATTCTTGTGACTACCAAAAAAGGTGCAGCAACTGAATCAAATGAAATCACTTATTCAAACTTTTTATCTTGGCAAAAACCTTTTAAAAAAATCGATATTGCCGGTATTGAAGGTTTGGAATATACTTTAGATTCACACAAAAACATGAATGGGGCGGGTCCTGCTGGAGGTTTCTGGCGTATAGACGACGAAAGTTTAGCCAAAGCTAAAGAGTGGCAAGAGAAATATGCCGGTGTTGTTGGAACTTACGACCCGGTTATCTATGGAAGAGACTGGATCTTCAGAGACGGCCAAAAATATGGCTACCGCATTTATGATCCGGTAGAAACCATGGTAAAAAACTCAGCTTTCTCACAAAACCACAATGTATCTTTGAACGGAAGAAGAAAAGATACAAGCTACAATTTAGGTATTGGCTATCTGGGACAGGATGGTATGATGAAACCGGCTAAACATGACGATTTTACCAGATATACAGGAAATATTAGCGTTAATACCAAGATAACTGATTTCTTATCTGTCCGAGGAGGTGCAATGTATTCTGATGCAACCAAACGCTATCCTAATTCAGCAACTGGTTTTAGTGCCGACCCATGGTTATATCTTTACAGATGGAGCCGCTTGTTCCCAACAGCCGTTACTGATCATGGAAATGAAATTCGTGACCCCTATTTTGACACTAAAAATGCACACGATGCTAAAAACAGAGATAGATACACTAATTTGAACTTGGGTACAACTATCGATTTTACTGATAATTGGGATTTAAAAGCTGATTATGCTTTTTCAAGTCAGTTCAACCAGAATTCATCTTCTCGTCCAACAATGTCAGGAGGATTACACTGGTATGCTCCAATTGAATGGAAAGACGAGAATGGTAATCAGATTTATGTGGATGATGATGGAAACGTGGTTGAGACCGGGGGAATGCCTGGTTATATGTTCCCAATGACAGAATATATATCTGTAGATCAAAGTTATATATACAATAATACATATTCATCGAACATGCACACAATGAATATTGTTTCTACATATGATTTGATGCTAAAAGATACTCACAGATTCAACTTTATGCTGGGTTCAAACATCGTTGGAAACAAGTGGGAAAGCCACTGGTCGCAACGTAACAACCTGATCGACAACGATAATCCTCAGTATGAATTTGCTGTTGGTACTCAACAATCGGGAGGTGGAACCAACTGGGATTCACAGGTGGGTTTCTTTGGTCGTATGAACTATTCTTTTATGGATAAATACTTGTTGGAAGCCAACTTACGTTATGATGGAACATCTAAATTCCCATCAAATTTGCGTTGGAGATGGTATCCATCTTTCTCAGGTGGATGGGTAATAACAAATGAACCTTTTATGGAACCTCTTGATCCAGTATTAAGTTTTGCTAAATTGAGAGGATCGTGGGGCGTTATCGGTGACCAGTCAGTATCAAACAGCTTGTATCTGGCAATGATGGATATAAGTGAAAACACATGGATTGGTGGAAACAATAAAAAGGCATTCCAAATGGGCAATCCTAATGCTATTTCTGCAGGTATCGGTTGGCAAGATATTGAAACAATCAACTTGGGTTTAGATTTGCGTTTCTTTAAAAATCAACTTGGGTTTGTTTTCGAATTGTTTCAACGCTATACAAAAAACATGATCATTGCAGGTGAAGCGCTTCCAGCAACTTATGGAAGTACAGCTCCAAAAGGTAACTTTGGTAACTTGAGAACTCGAGGATGGGAAATTGCTGCGGACTACTCACACCGTTTTGAAAATGGTTTGAGAATTGGCGTTAATGCAAACCTTTCAGACGCTATTACTGATATCACAAAAGCAGCGGACTGGAATACTCCTTGGGAAAACAGATATGTCAACAATACATATACAACAGGAAAACGCTACGGCGATATTTACGGTTATGTAACCGACAGATTATATCAAAAGGGCGATTTCGTTTATGATGAGAACGGAAGTTTCAAACAAACTACAATTATCTGGGAAGGCAATGCCAAAGTTACTAATCAGTTATCTGGCAATAATCCGGTTTATCAAACTTACTTTGAAGATGGAAACCAAATTCTGCTCATGAAACCTGGTGATGTTAAATTTGTGGATGTAAACGGTGACGGTTACATTACTCCGGGAAAGAGTACCTTTGGTGATCCGGGTGACAGAGTAGTTATCGGAAATACAACTCCACGTTACGAATATGGTCTTAGATTAGATGCTGATTATAAAGGATTTGACCTTGCATTATTCTTCCAAGGTGTTGGTAAAAGAAACATTTGGGGTGATGGACAATTGGCAATCCCCGGATATCACGTAAAAGATGGAGCTATGCCTACTGTATTTGCTAAAAATTACTGGAGAGAAGATCGCACGGATGCATTCTATCCAAGAGCATGGAACTTGAGTGGTACTAACTCGGGTTATGTGATGGTTTCTCAAACACGTTATTTGTTGGATATGTCTTATTTCAAAATCAAAAACATTACTTTCGGATACTCTATTCCTGAAAGATTCCTTCAAAAAATCTATTTGAAGAAAGCACGAATCTATTGTTCATTGGAAAACTTCATTACATTTGATAACTTGCATGGTCTTCCAATTGATCCAGAAGCAGTTTCAAGATATTCAATGTTGAGAAGTGAAGGCGAATATAATTTAGGTCGTACTGGCACATCCAATCCGACATTTAAATCTGCTTCATTCGGTGTTCAAATAAGTTTATAATAAAAGACGACTATGAAAATAAAATATACATTAATACTTATACCATTACTGCTGATTGTAATTGGTTGTGAAGATTTCCTTGACAGACCACCATTGACAACTGCCAATGACGAAACGGCCTGGACAAGCGAAGATAAATTGAGGTTGTATGCTAACCAGTTTTATCCTGATTTTTTTGTTGGATATGCTTCAGGATGGACCACCGGCTCCAGCTTACTAAGCTATGCTGAT
>JBAYZS010000098.1:0-5421 GCA_041672395.1 Dysgonamonadaceae bacterium
GGCTTTTACATTTTCTCTGCTGGGTAACTTGGTCTTGGTCCGAAAGTTTTCGTTGAATCCGCATTCGCAGTAAAGACAATCGAACGAACATAGTTTGCCGTCGTAAGGTAAAAGGTTTATACCTAGTGATGTACCCATTCTTCTACTGTGAACGGGACCGTAAACTATTTCATGAAAGAGTATTGTTGACATATTGTATGTTTGTTTTGTTGTTTTGTAATAGTTGGTTAATGGAACTAAAACCAACCGATTATTGCATCTGTTCCAAATCCTAAAGCAACGTATCTTGAGAATTTACCCAGTGTCATTGATAATGTTGTAATCCAGATGTTTGAATGCATGAAACCAAGGGCTACAATGATCAAATCGCCTACTCCTGGAACGAATGCGAAAAAACCCATGAATGCGCCTTTGCCCTTAAGCCAGTTTTGCATCTTTTCTATCTTCTCGCGCTTGATTTTTAAATACTTCTCTACCCATTCTGTTTTTCCTAAAGATCCTATGAAATAACAAGTTAGACCGCCTAATGCATTTCCGATGGTTGCAAATATGATGCATGTCCATACATCTAAACCTGCGACAATCAAAGCGGAAAAGACGACTTCTGACCCTAATGGCAATACGGTGGCAGCCAAAAAAGATGCTATAAGTAATCCCCAATATCCGTATTCTATTAATCCTTCTATCATAGAATCTAACTTATTGTTTATCTCTACTAATGTGCAGATAACCAGTCTTTACCGTTGTTGCAATCGGTAATTAATGGCACTCGTAATTGGTAGGCATGTTCCATTTCGTAAACTATAATATCTTTTACTTCTTCTAATTCATCAAAGGGTACGTTAAAACATAGTTCGTCATGTACTTGCAGTATCATTTTTGTTTTTAAATTGCCTTTGTTCAAGCGCTCAAAAATGCGGTTCATCGCTACTTTAATGATGTCTGCTGCACTTCCTTGAATGGGTGCGTTAATGGCGTTTCGCTCTGCATAACCGCGAACATTTCCATTGCGGGAGTTGATATCGGGCAAGTATCGTTTTCGACCGAAAATAGTTTCTACATATCCCATTTTCTGGGCTTTAGAAATGCTTTCATCCATATATTTTCGTACTCCGGGAAATGAAGCAAAGTACTCGTCAATAAGATCCTTAGCGTCTGTTCTTGAAATATTTAGTCTTTCGGATAGCCCGAATGGGGTTATACCGTAAATAATGCCAAAATTAGCTGTTTTGGCTGTGCGACGCAAATCGGAAGTTACTTCTTCAATGGGGATTTTATATATCTTTGATGCTGTGGCTGAATGAATATCCTGATTGTTATTGAATGCTTCAATCATATGTTCATCCTCGCTTAAATGGGCCATAATGCGCAACTCTATCTGAGAATAATCGGCGGAGACAAATGTGCAGCCTTCATCGGGAATGAATACTTTACGCATTTCTTTTCCGCGTTCATCACGGATAGGAATGTTCTGAAGATTGGGATTTGTACTGCTTAATCGTCCTGTGGCTGCAACTGTCTGATTGTAAGATGTATGTACTTTCCCTGTTTTGGGATTGATGAGCTGCGGAAAAGAATCTACATACGTGCTTAACAGTTTCTTTATACCTCTCTGTTCCAGTATTTTGCCAATTATGGGGTGTTTATTCCGTAATTTCTCGAGCTCTTCTTCACTGGTCTTATACTGACCGGTTTTTGTCTTTTTGGCTTTGTCAATGATATTCAATTTATCGAAAAGTACTTCACCTATCTGCTTCGGAGAATTTACGTTGAATTCTACACCAGCCATATCAATGATTTCCATTTCAACTTGATGAAGTTCTTGGGTCATTTCTTTGGATAGCACGGCCAACGCTTCTAAATCAAGACGGGCGCCTTCCCACTCCATATCAGAAAGTACATAAATCAAAGGGGATTCTATCTTGTCTAACAGATCACTCAAATTGTTCTTAATAATTTCTCTCTCAAGTATGTTCTTTAACTTGAGCGTAATATCGGCGTCTTCGGCTGCATAATCGCAAACTACCTTGGGGTCAATATCACGCATATTGAGCTGATTCTTACCCTTTTGACCAATCAACTCTTCGATATGTATCGTCTTGTAATTGAGATAGGTTTCGGCCATATAATCCATTCCGTGTCTCATCTCGGGATTGAGCAGGTAATGGGCTACCATTGTATCAAATAGCTTTCCTTTCAACTGGATACCATAATTCCTGAGTTCCAGCAAATCAAATTTGATGTTTTGACCCGACTTTTCAATGTTTTCGTTTTCAAAAAATGGTTTGAATATCTGAACTTGGACTGTTGCTTCTGTTTGATTTGCCGAAATGGGTATATAAAAAGCTTCGCCTTCTTTGAATGCAAACGAGAGCCCTACTAAACGACTTGTAAGTGGATTAACTCCTGTGGTTTCTGTATCAAAACAAACGGTTTGTTGTGCACATAACTTTTCATTTAATTCGTTCAATGCTTTTTCTCCTTCAATTAACCGATAGGAGTGGGGAGTGGTGCGAATATCTTTTAGATTGGTGAATAATTCTTGCTGAACTGGAATATCTTCCGTTGCTGTTGCAAATAAATCTCCTTGAATAGCAATTGCTTGAGGTTTAGGAGTTTCTACTTTCAATACACGTGCTAGGAGTGTTCGGAATTCGAGCTCAGTGAATATCTTAATTATTTCATCTGCATTCTTTTCTTTAACCAAAAGCATTTTCTCGTCTATTTCAACAGGGACATCTGTTTTTATTGTTGCCAGGTATTTTGAAAATAATATCTGTTCTTTGTTTGCTTCTATTTTAGTTTTGGTTGCTCCTTTTAAATGGTCTGTGTTTTCAAGCAGGTTCTCAATCGTTCCAAATTGGGCTAACAACTGCTCAGCGGTTTTTGGCCCAACACCTGGGCACCCGGGAATATTATCTGATGAATCACCCATTAATCCGAGTAGATCGATCACTTGTTTTGGACTTGTAACGTTGTACTTCTTCATTACAGCCTTTTCATCTAAAACTTCAAAATCATTACTGCCGTATTTTGGTTTGTACATAAATATATGATCTTCCGTAAGTTGTGCATAATCTTTATCGGGTGTCATCATATATACATCAAATTCCTGTTTATCAGCTCTTTTTGCAATCGTTCCAATAACATCATCTGCTTCATATCCTGATACTTCTAAAACCGGAATATTGTATGCGTGAACAATATTTTTTATAATGGGGACAGATGCTTTTATATCTTCTGGAGTTGATTCGCGCTGACCCTTATACTTTTCGTATTCAATATGACGAAATGTAGGTCCTTCTGGATCAAAAGCCACAGCAATGTGTGTTGGATTTTCTTTTGTAAGAACTTCTTCAAGTGTATTTACAAATCCAAATATAGCCGATGTATTTTGGCCTTTTGAATTTACTCTTGGATTCTTAATAAATGCGTAATATGATCGATAAATTAGTGCATAGGCATCCAGGAGAAAGAGTTTCTTTTTTGACATACTGCAAATTAGTTAGGAAATTAGCTTGTAAAGTTACAAATATTTGTTGCTTTAAGTAGTTTTATTCTTAATTTTGTGAACTATAATTCGGAAACTATATGGATCAAAGTAGCATAATTCGTAATTATCTCCAAAATGAATTAAGGGAATTCGATACCCTTTTCAGAGAATCTATTATAAGCACAAATCCTCGTATTCAAGAGATTGTGGATTACGTGTTTAAGTCTGATGGTAAGAGAATTCGTCCTATGCTTGTCTTTTTATCTGCAAAAGCATGCGGCGAAATCAATGATGTTTCGTTTCATGGAGCTGTAACTATTGAATTGTTGCATACTGCTTCTTTGATTCATGACGACGTTGTTGATAATGCGAAACTACGTAGAGGAAGATCTTCTGTAAATGATGTCTACGACAACAGAAGATCTATTCTTGTGGGTGATTATTTTTTGGCATCAGCGCTGCAGGAGAGTGCGAAAACTAAGAACTTTGAGATTATTAATATGGTCTCTGAATTAGGTAAAAATCTTGCTGAAGGAGAATTAAATCAACATTCTTTGGCGACTGAAGTTATCATCGATGAGAACGAATATTACAACGTTATTGATAAGAAGACAGCTTCGTTAATGAGTACTTGTACGAAAATCGGTGCAATTTCTGCAAATGTAAGTCGTGAATTGATAGATACATTTTCCGAATTAGGTAGGATTTTTGGCATTTGTTTTCAAATTAAAGATGATATATTTGATTATTATAAGACAGATGTTGGCAAACCTACCGGAAATGATATTAGAGAAGGAAAGATTACATTACCTCTAATTTTTGCACTCAAGAATGCACCTACCAATGATTCTTCTGAAATGTTGGAAATCATTTCCAAAGGTGCTTATACATCGATGAACATTGAAAATCTTTTGCAATTCGCAAAAGATAATGGAGGTATATCTTATGCCTATGATATCATGGATAAATTGATTAACAAGGGTGAAGAAATAATTTCAAATATTGATATAGATAAGGACATTGAATCAATGCTGATTCTTTTGTTTTCCTATTTCAGGGAAAGGGCTTATTAAAAAAACCCTTACGCTTAAATTTAAGCGTAAGGGTTTTAGACAGATCCTGATTGTAACTTAAAGTCTTTACTTTATTGGATTTCAATTCTTTTTGTTTTTGATACTTTTTCTTCTTCTTTCAACTCAGGGATATTGATCGTAAGAACGCCATTTTCAATGTTTGCTGTGATTTTGTCCTTCTCTACATAATCAGGTAAAATCATTCTACGCTGAAATTGTGTATAAGAGAATTCGCGTCTCAAATATGTGCCCTTACTATCTTTATCTTCGATTTCGTTTTTCTTTTCAAAAGAGATTACCAAGTTGTTATCGTCCTCAATCGAGATATTGCAATCTTCTTTTTTCATTCCCGGTGCGGCAACTTCAACTACGAATCCATTTTCGTCTTGCTTTATATTGATAGCAGGAGACATCTTACTGTTGTTTTCCATCCATTCATTACCAAAAAAATCATTAAAAATACTGGGTAACCAATTGTTTGTTCTTCTAATAATTGCCATAATTTACTCCTTTCTTTTAAAGTTTGTATTATTATATCTTTTGTATCTAATGAAATAAATACAACAATCAAATTTCAAACTTTGTGCCGAAGGTTTTCTATAAGCTGTCTCCATCCTTTAAGCGACAATATGGCATATATTGAGCAGTTCCATACTATAAATAAAGATAAAACAGACAAAACGGCAGACAGATGGTGATGAAATGATCTGTTACTATATACTTAATTACATTAGTGGGCACTTTAAATTAAAAAACGATCTTTGAAATTATTGTATATCGCATAGTTAGGCATCTTTTTGGGGCGTGACGATTTGAATTGAAAACTTGTTTTTAGCTTTGTCCAAAAGCAAGAAA
>JBAYZS010000099.1:0-5247 GCA_041672395.1 Dysgonamonadaceae bacterium
GTTATCATTTCATAAAGCAAGAAAAGCACATGCCCACCATCTAATCCCGGAATAGGAATAATATTCATAAACGCCAGAATGACAGACAGGAAAGCGGTCATTATCCAAAATGAATACCAATCCCAAACTGGAGGAAACAATTGTCCCATTGCTGCAAAACCACCCAATGAAGTTGCTCCTTCTTTTGTGAAAACATACTTAAACTGAGCAATATAGTCCTTTAATTCCTGTATTCCACGTTTTATACCTGCAGGGAACGATTCCCAAAAGCCATATTTAACAGTGATAATTTCATAAAAACTGCCTATAGCTTTTGGATAAAAGCCTAGCAATCCAACTGAATCTACTTGAACAGGTAATATTAGTAACTCCCCTTTTCGGGCAATTTCCAAAGATATTTCTTTTCCTTTATTTTCTTCAAGTTTTCTTTTAAAATCTGTGAAAACAGGAGTAACTGTTCCGTTGACTGAAATGATACTATCTCCAGTAAACAAACCGGCTTTTTCAGCATTACTTCCAGCAGTTGTTTCTTGGACAACAGTTGGGAAACGATAAGTTGCAAAACCCTCTTTATCTCTTAACAAATTCTGCATCAAATTGTTGGACATGGGTAATTTTATTTCGTTTCCATTACGAAAAACTGTTACAAACTCTGCATCAGCAACGTCCAACAAGGTTCTGACACCAAAGCGCTCCAAGTCTTTATCATCTGCCTTGAGCAAAACATCACCATCCTGAAATCCTGCATTCTTTGCCGCTTGACTATATTCCATACCCATTTTTACATTCTTCAGCGGAAGATAGGTATCATTCCACTGAAAAAGGACCATCGCGTATATAAAAAAGGCCAGCAACATATTGAAAACCACACCTGCAATCATGACTAGAAGTCGCTGCCATGGGGGTCTTGAACGGAGTTCCCAAGATTCAGCAGGCTTAGGATCATGTTCGTTATAGACTGAATCATCAACCATACCGGCAATTTGACAATAACCGCCTAATGGCAGCCACCCAATTCCGAATTCAGTATGACTGTTTTTTGGTTTATATCTAAAAAGCGCAAAGCCGACATCAAAGAAAAGATAGAACTTATCGACTCTTATCTTAAACACACGAGCTAATATAAAATGTCCCAATTCGTGCACAATCACAAGAATGGACAAACTCAATAACAATTGTAAAGCCTTTATAAAAAATGTTTCCATCTATTTTGTAACTATCCTATGATTGTAAGTTTATTGTTTCTACAGCTATTTGTCGAGCCTCGGCATCTGTTTGGAAAAAATCGTCCAATGTTGGAGATTTCACAAATGAAACCCGTTGTATTGTTTTGTCTATAATTTCACTCATTTGAAGAAATCCTACTTTATCATGCAAAAATGCATCAACAGCTATTTCATTTGCTGCGTTGAGAATACATGGCATGTTCCCGCCCACTTCAATTGCTTTGTATGCAAACGATAAATTGGCAAACTTTTCCATGTCTGGACGTTCAAATGTCATGGTTTGCAACTCAAAGAAATCGACTCCTTCTACGTTTGAAGTAAGACGGTTTGGATAGGAAAATGCATATTGTATCGGAATCCGCATGTCGGGGACACCAAGTTGAGCGATAATAGATTTATCCTTGAACTGAACCATTGAATGTATAATTGATTGAGGATGAACAACCACCTCAATTCGTGATGGACTTACACAGAAAAGCCATTTTGCCTCGATCATTTCAAATCCTTTATTCATCATGGTTGAAGAATCAATGGTTACTTTTGCGCCCATAACCCAATTTGGATGATTTAGTGCCTGAGACTTAGTTACTCTGCTCAACTGATCTTTTGAACAATTACGGAATGGCCCTCCGGAAGCTGTAAGCAGTATTTTGTCAATTTCATTGTGACTTTCCCCGTTTAGACATTGGAAAATGGCTGAATGTTCTGAGTCGACAGGCAAAATAGGTGTTCTATTTTCTAGTGCCAACGAAGTGATCATTTCACCAGCAACTACCAATGTTTCTTTGTTCGCCAAAGCAATTGTTTTTCCGGCTTTTATTGCACTTATTGTTGGTTTTAATCCTGAGAATCCAACCATTGCAGTTAAAACAATATCAATCGAACTGCTTTTAACAACATCGCAAATGGCATCACTTCCAGCCCAGACTTTAATCGGTAAATCCTCCAAAGCATCACGCAAAAGTGGATATTTCTCCTCGTTTGATATGACAACCATATCAGGCAAGAACTTACGTGCCTGCTCAATCAGTAATTCAATATTGTTATTGGCTGTAAGTGCATAAACCTCAAAACAATCTGAGTGATTGGCAATTACATCCAAAGCTTGCGTTCCAATTGACCCTGTTGATCCCAGAATCGCTATTTTTCTTTTATTATTCTCTTGCATTATATTCTAAAGTATACAAAGATAGCAAAAATCGTTTCTGATAGCAATAATGCTAATCACTTCAATTGTCTATGATTCTTTAAATATATAATCAATTCTTCAATTGAGTGAACAGTTTTTAATTTATTATCCTTTTTTATCTGCCAAGAACGTGCTTCCTCTTCAAGAAGAATTTTAATAGCAGCTTTATTTACAATATTGTATCCATTTTTCCTCAGCGCCTGGAAAGTCCATTTACGAATCAGTTCATTTCCACCATTAACCTCAACTTCAATAGTTTCATACATTTGTTGCTTAATGGAGAAACCGCCCGACATTTCATCAAAAATATAGTCACTTCCCGAATTATTACTATCGAAAGCTGTATTTATTTTCCCTGTCAGAATAAGATCTTCAGGTGTTCCAACACTTACACCTGCATTCTTTTTCATCAACCAAATCTTATCAGCAACTTGCATTGCGGTT
Organism: Dysgonamonadaceae bacterium; assembly: GCA_041672395.1. Taxonomy (GTDB): domain Bacteria; phylum Bacteroidota; class Bacteroidia; order Bacteroidales; family Dysgonomonadaceae; genus UBA5287. Next base: position 2,860 of record JBAYZS010000099.1, read on the forward strand.
TCCAGTTCGTGCGTTGAAATCAGAATGGTTTTGGAGGTTTGATGAGCTAATTTCTGTAATAGTAATAAAGTATTGATTCGATTTGGCAGATCAAGATGTGATGTAGGTTCATCAAGCAGCATTAAAGGAGTATCTTGTGCCATTGCTCTTGCAATGAAAACCCGTTGTCGTTCTCCATCTGAAAGTTGGTGAATGCTTCTATTCTCAAATCCATGAAGATGAGTCACCTCTATTGCTTGACGTATGATTTCTTCATCTTTGGCAGTCAACTTTCCCAACCAACCGGTAAAAGGATCACGCCCAATTGCAATCAGTTCCTTAACTGTAAATGAGGCAACAGACTCGATAGATGTCAGCACAACAGAGATTTGAGACGCCCGTCTTTTAGATTTCATTTTCAGCACATTATAACCTTCCAATAAAACCTCACCCGAGATAACTGGTTGGAGACAAGAAATCGAACGTAACAACGTTGATTTTCCACAACCATTTGTACCAATTAATGCAATAAGTTCGCCTTTATCAGCCGATAAATTAATATCCTTTTGGATTACATTAATTCTATTGTTGTTAAAGTAACCGACATTAAGATTATTTAGTTGTAGAAATGCCACAATAAGTAGGATTATCAATTATCTATCAAACCATCAGGAAGTTCCATCCGGATTAATCGTTTTTCATCGTCAATTTCAGTAATAAAATCTTCTGTTGCTGGTATAAGAAGTTCAACATCATCTTTTTTCACTATAAAAAGCACATTCAGTGTTGATGAATCAACTGCATCAATCACGCCAAGAGCGATACCACTCTGATCCTCAACTGTATAACCAATCAACGAATTCCAATCATCATCCGGCAAATCAAATGAATGTACATTCTTATGCTCAATGAATACTAAGGTGTTTGAATATTTTGCAGCTGTTGTTTCTGCATCAATATCTTCAAACTTAACACGTGCCGAGATATTAGTGATTAACCAAATTTCTTCTACAAAAAACGGGACAAAAATTCCATCTAGTTCAAAGAAATAATAAGGAGTATCAATTTCTGTGTAGATCTCCTTTTCAAAAAGAAGCGTAATTTCACCCTTTATTCCGTGAGGTTTCAAGAGTTTGCCAATCAGAATTAAATCTTCCTTAAATATCATTTTGATCAGTTTTTGCGACGCATCTTAATATTTTGCAATTTAGTGCGAGTAGCAGTTGATTTTATTTCTGGAATTGTATATTCCTCACTTGTCAATTTAATTAGACCTTTGGAAAGCACTTCCAAATCTTTGAATATTTTCTCATCATCAACCTCTTTATTCCACAAAACATATGATCGTTTCATCTGGCTGGAAAGCATTTTTATGAGATTAGTCTTTTTTTCTCCCTCTTCCATATTAGCAGCTATTTGGATCATTTGCTCCAGAATTTTTCCATAATGCATGAATTGCATTGTAGGGCGACTATATTCCAAATGACCGGGACGCGAATAAAGGTCCTCTTTTTTCACCACTTCGTAGGGATAATCGATATCCAGTTTAAAGTCGGACATAATTGCCAAGTGGTCCCAAAGAATATGTTTGAAATCATTCACATCACGCAAGTGAGGAAACATATTGCCCATTATTGTGATAATTGAATTTGCACATTTTGCACGTTCTCCCTTTTCTTCAACAGTCACACAATAGTCAACCATATTCTGAATATTTCTACCGTACTCCGGCAAAATCAACTTCTTTTGTTGTGTATTATACTTCATATTTTTAATTATCTAAGTTTGAGAATATCACCTTCTTCAGGTACATATTCATATTTCTTATTATTCATGCGGTACAAGTTTCGAACTTGAATACCATATCTTTGTGAGATGCTATGCATAGATTCACCTATCTGGACAACATGCTCAAAATACGGTTTATCTGCACGAATCTTCTTTTTCTGAAAATAAACTATATCACCTACACTCAATGGAAAATCTTCAGGAACTTCGTTAAACTTTAAAAGATCTTTTTCTTTAAAACCAAATTCATCAGCAATGGATTTATAAGTGTCACCTTCAAAAGCTAAAACATAAACCAAACCATAAGTGATATAAGGCTCATGTTTCCAATTAACAGGTTGATCGGCTGAACCCTCAGATCTTTTTTCCCCCACTCCAGAGTTGCGACTTCGATATTTCTTATCATCAAACCGATATAATTCATAATCTTCTATCAGCTTTATTAATTTGTTGGCATACGCTTTATCAGTAGCATAACCACTATTCTGTAATCCCCGTGCCCATGAGCGATAATCAGTTATAGGTAAATTAAAAAGATTGCTATATCTGCTTCCGTTAACGAGAAATTTAGCGTGGTCGGAATATGATTCATCTACACGATCATAACTTCTAAAGCAATCA
>JBAYZS010000100.1:0-5244 GCA_041672395.1 Dysgonamonadaceae bacterium
ATTATATATATTTAACCTTAAAACCACTGAAATCGATTGCATTTTAGATTTATTAATATAATGTGCTCCAAAATTTGTTACTCCAAGCTCAAATCACAAATGTATTTTTCGGAATTATTTGAAATGACAATAAGCTAACATATACACCTTTATGCTTACATTTTAAAACTACATACTCAATCTATTTAGAATAAATCACACAATTTTGAATTACCGTTTTTTGAATTTCGGTCGTTTATTTGACTATTTTTTAAAACAGTTTATAAAGTTGATTTTCAAGGCATCAACAACAAAAGTTTTTATTATATTTGCGAAGGATAAAACTATATTTTTCATTGTTTTATGCATCCATTATTTATTTTGACAGGATATGATTTTGCTATTAATTATTGCAATAGCTCTGTTTATATACATGTGCTATGTGCTTATTAAACCGGAGAAATTTTAAAAGATGAATGCAGATATTTTTGGGCCAATAGTAATGTTCTTGCTTACATTGCTCATTGGATTACCTTTAGGCAAATACATGGCAAAAGTATTTGCAAATGAAAAAACATTTCTTGACGTTTTAATGAATCCGACTGAAAAATTACTTTATCAACTTGCGGGTGTGGATGCACAACAAGAACAAAATTGGAAAAAACAGATGGTGATACTGCTTACTATCAATTTTATTTGGTTCTTTTTGGGGATATATATTTTTACAAATCAAAGTTGGTTGCCTCTCAATCCCGATCATAACTCAAACCAAACATTATCACAAGCGTTAAACACAACCATTTCTTTTTTGGTGAACTGCGATTTGCAGCATTACTCGGGTGAAACCGGAGTGAGCTATTTGGGACAGCTCTATTTGATGTTTCTACAATTTGTTTCAGCAGCTACCGGAATGGCAGCTGCAGTTACTGTATTTTATGCTTTGCGAAAAGGTTCACATAACACGCAGGGTAACTTTTACAATTTTTTCCTAAAATCGATAACGCGTTTATTACTTCCGATTTCTATAATTATCGGGATAATTTTAATTTTCTGTGGAACACCGATGACATTTGAAGGTAAACAAGCCATGACAACGCTTCAGGGTGATTCCATAAATGTCTCTACAGGTCCTGTGGCGGCTTTTGTGGCAATTAAACATTTGGGTACGAATGGTGGTGGATTTTATGGTGCAAATTCTTCGCATCCACTCGAAAATCCTACTTATTTAACAAACATGATCGAAATGATTTCACAGATGATTATTCCTTTTGCGATGGTTTTTGCACTTGGCTTTTTTCTGAAAAAACGTAAGATGAGTCGAATGATATGGGGAGTAATGACTGTAGGTTTTCTGTTGCTTGTAATTCCTACTATCATGATGGAGATGAACGGCAATTCCAACATTGAAGCAATGGGTGTCGATACGTCAGCAGGAAATATGGAAGGTAAAGAAGTTCGTTTTGGCTCGGCTGCATCGGCTTTTTGGAGTATTGCTACAACGGTAATTTCAACGGGGTCAGTCAATTCTATGCACGACAGTTTTATGCCACTTAGTGGAATGAATATGTTGATAGCAATGATGACAAACACATTCTATGGAGGGGTTGGCGTGGGAATTCTTAACTTTTTTGTATTTATTATACTTGCAGTATTTATCAGCGGTTTAATGGTAGGACGAACTCCGGAATTCCTGGGGAAAAAAATTGAAGCTCGGGAAATAAAAATTGCAATGATTGTAGCACTTTTTCATCCGTTCCTAATTCTGATAGGTACTGCTCTAACAGTTGCATCACCCTCATTATATGCACATTCACTTAATAATGCCGGCTTTCATGGTTTCAGCGAAATACTATATGAATTCACTTCTGCTTCAGCAAATAATGGCAGTGGCTTTGAAGGATTGGGCGATAACACACTGTGGTGGAACTTAAGCACTGGATTTGTATTATTTCTCTCACGATATATTTCTATTATCGGTCCCGTGGCTATCGCCGGAAGTTTGAGCAATAAAAAGTATATCCCCGAAAGTGCAGGAACATTAAAAACTGATAACACTACTTTCGGAATCATGGTTTTTGTGGTTATTATTATTATAGCTGCATTGTCGTTTTTTCCGTCACTTGCTTTAGGTCCTATTGCTGACTATTTCACAATGACACATTAATTTTCTCAAAAATGACAAAAAGAAAAAACATATCTAATAAACTATTTGAACCGAGACTTGTAAAAAAAGCTTTATGGGAATCTATTGTAAAACTAAATCCCATAACGATGTTTCACAATCCGATAATGTTTTGTGTCTTGATTAGTTCTATTATTATGACAGGGGTCTGCTTGTGGATTGTCATAGATCCGACAAATGAGGAACAAGGTAGTCTGGGATATAACATAATTGTTACTTTAATTCTTTTCGTTACTTTACTTTTTGCAAATTTCGCTGAAGCTATAGCTGAAGCACGGGGTAAAGCTCAAGCTGATTCATTGCGTAAAACAAGGGAAGAAACCCCGGCAAAAAAAATTTCTCCTAATGGCAATACTACCGTGGTAAGTTCCTCTGAACTGACTAAAAACGATGTATTCTTCTGTGAAGCTGGTGACATTATACCGGCGGACGGAGAAATTATTGAAGGACTTGCGACTATTGACGAAAGTGCTATTACAGGTGAAAGTGCACCTGTAATTCGAGAAGCTGGTGGCGACAAAAGTTCAGTAACTGGTGGAACAAAAGTTTTATCTGACTCAATAAAAGTGAAAGTGACTTCGCAAATCGGAGAAAGTTTTCTTGATAAAATGATTGCGCTTGTGGAAGGTGCATCGCGACAGAAAACACCTAATGAAGTGGCACTGACTATCTTACTGGCAGGTTTCACACTTGTGTTTATAATAGTCATAGTTACACTCAAACCATTAGCTGATTTTGCACAAACTTCAATAAGCATCTCGGCATTAATTTCTCTTTTCGTATGTCTCATTCCTACTACTATTGGTGGTTTATTGAGCGCAATTGGCATAGCAGGAATGGACAGGGCTCTTCGCGCTAACATAATAACCAAAAGCGGAAAGGCAGTGGAAACGGCAGGCGATATCGATGTTCTTTTACTTGATAAAACAGGCACCATTACCATAGGAAACCGTAAAGCAACTGAATTTATTGCATCTCCGGAAATAGAAAAAAGCGAATTTATCCATGCTGCTGTGCTCAGTTCACTTGCTGATGACACACCAGAAGGAAAATCTATTCTCGAACTAGCAAATATCCAAAAAAACGAATTGGATCTGAAAGATGCGCATTTTATCCCCTTTTCAGCCGAAACTCGGGTATCTGGAATCGATTATCGTGGTGTAAGAATCCGAAAAGGTGCGACAGATGCAATTAAAAGAATAGTGGAAGAGGCTGGAAACTTATTTCCTTTGGAAATCGTAAGTGAGGTGAACAACATTTCCAATAAAGGGGGAACACCGCTGGTGGTTTCACGAAATGAACAGGTAGTGGGCGTAATAGAACTTCAGGATATTATTAAACCGGGTATTCGGGATCGCTTTGAAAGACTTCGCAAAATGGGCATTAAAACGGTCATGGTCACGGGCGATAATCCGCTTACAGCAAAATATATTGCTCACATATCAGGAGTAGATGATTTTATAGCGGAAGCTAAACCCGAAGATAAGATGAACTATATTCGAAAAGTGCAATCAGAAGGACATCTGGTAGCAATGATGGGCGATGGAACAAATGATGCGCCGGCTTTAGCTCAAGCCGATGTGGGAATGGCTATGAACAGCGGGACACAAGCTGCAAAAGAAGCGGGGAATATGGTGGATTTGGATAATGATCCAACAAAACTCATCGAAGTGGTGGAAATCGGAAAGCAGTTGCTCATGACACGTGGCACATTAACCACATTTAGCATTGCAAATGATATTGCAAAATACTTCGCAATAATTCCTGCATTATTTATCACTGCAATACCTTCATTGCAGGGATTAAATATTATGGGACTTCAGACTCCTCAAAGTGCTATTCTTTCGGCTATAATCTTCAATGCTATTATTATTCCGCTACTCATTCCATTGGCTTTACGAGGGATAGCGTACAAACCAATTGGAGCAAGCGCACTTTTACAACGTAATTTAATTATTTATGGCTTGGGCGGAATCATCGCCCCATTTATAGGCATAAAAGCCATTGATTTGTTTGTTTCATTATTCATTTAAATATCACGAAAATGAAAAATCATATTTTACAGTCACTGCGGTTAACGGGAACAATTTTTATCCTATGTGTGCTGTATGTTTTGCTTTTGTTTGGAATAGCGCAAGTGGCTCCAAATAATGGGAAAGGGAAAAGGGTTACTGACAAAAACGGATACACTTATTTTGAAAATATTGGACAAAAATTTGATAGGAACATTTATTTTCGTTCTCGCCCATCGGCTGTAAATTATAACACGACTGGTAGTGGTGGAAGCAACAAAGGTCCTAACGACCCTGACTATCTAAAAATGGTACAACAATATGTAGTAGAGTTCAAAACAAATAATCCTAAATCAATTGTGCCGGTAGATATGGTAACAGCAAGTGGAAGCGGACTCGATCCGCATATTTCACTGAATGCTGCACTTTCGCAGGTTAATCGCATTGCTGCAGCACGTGGATTGGATACTGAAATGGTGAAAAATATCGTATTCTCACATATTGAAAAAAATCCAGTCGGTCCCGAAAAAGTGAATGTCCTGAAAATGAATATTGCCTTGGATTATTTGGAAAATTAAATTAATACTGCTTTTAATTTATGAATCAAGATAATAACAGACAAAATCCGGAATTTTTCTTCAACATGATTAAAAAATCACGTAGAGGAAAACTAAAGTTATATATAGGGATGATTGCCGGCGTGGGGAAAACTTATCGTATGCTTAACGAGGCTCACTCTCTTTTACGTAATGGAGTGGATGTGCGTATCGGTTACATAGAAACACACGGACGAGAAGAGACCGCGGCATTACTAAGCGGAATACCTGAAATTCCGCGCAGAAAGATTTTCTATAAAGGGAAAGAACTTGACGAAATGGATTTGGATGCAATTATCATGCAACATCCCGAAGTGGTATTAGTGGACGAACTTGCTCACACTAATGTAGAAGGAAGCAAAAACAAAAAAAGATGGCAGGATGTGAATGATATTTTGGATATAGGTATCAATGTGATTTCAGCTGTAAATATTCAACATTTCGAGAGCCTCAACGATGATGTGAAAGAGATTAC
>JBAYZS010000101.1:0-5234 GCA_041672395.1 Dysgonamonadaceae bacterium
TTGTATTATTAATGATTACCTCCATCTCCTGAACATCAATATTTTCATCTGGACCAAATGATTCAAAAAACAGTTGATCTAAAGGAGAATTTAACTCTGAAAACCTAAAATTCTTACTCTCAGATTTTCTTAAATAATCAATACTCTTTCGATAAGTTAAAGTATATAAATAAGATTTCAATGGAACAGACATATCAATTGAATTACGTCGATTCCAACAATCAATAAATACTTCTTGTACAATATCTTCAGATACATCCTCACTCGAAACAATATGTTTCGAATAAGCATGAAGCACTTTGAAATATTTCTTATATACTATTTTAAAATATTCGCTGTTCATAAAGAGAATGAAAAGTAAGACCTCTAGAGAATTCTAGTGATTACTATATTTTGACTACCTAAAAAAAGATTATTCTATTAAAATTCTGAACACTTATTGGATTTCATTACCAAGTGGATGTTGTAAAATTTTACAATTTAACTTCTATTTTTGTACCATCATAAGCGATAGCATACACTTTAGTATTCGAGGTAATTGCATTTTTGACATTGAATGAGGGTTTATTAGCAACATAAACAAGTTTGTCACCTTCATAAACTTCAAATGCAACAGCATTTTCCCAATTAATAAAATCAATTAATTTGCCAACGACTGCCACAGTTCCGGGTTTAATGGCCAATCTATTTTTGTAACTATCCTGATTTAAATCGCAGATATATTCCATTTTTTCAGTCAAAGGAGGATAATGCTTTGCTTTTATATTCGCAATGGTCTGATCGATCATACTTTGCGTAATACGAACTCGCTTAACTCCATAATCATCAATATCTTTATCAAAAGCTGAGAGGTATCCCCATTTCTTAAAGTAATCAGTCAAATCGGTCTTTGTGATATCACATACTGTTTCAACGAATTTTAATTGCTGACTACCGGGATCTGATAAATCGGGTGATATGCGCACAGTTTCGTAGTAATCTTTGTAAAAATCAGTATATTCTTTTGCATAAGCAAAATATAATTGTAATTGCCAAAGTGACACTACTTTACAAAAAACATCACTCTCTCCTGGATAGGGTGTATTTAATACAAATGAGTCGTAAAAAGCTTTTTCGTAACGATTGTTAAAACTGCTTACTTCATCTGTTTCAAGACGTGATCGATTGCCCCATTCTGTTTGTATATAAAGAGATAAAACATTATTGGTTACTTCTGTCATGCCATGCCATTTGAAACCAGGCACGGTTTGTAAGGTGTGACCAAGTTCATGGGCAAGTCCCCAACAATTTTTTTTGACTTCAGCTACTTTCATAAGCGACTCCATATTATCTTCAAAATATGCAGTTCGATAACTCGTAGCATAAAAGACACCGGGTGTGTACATTACATGGAAATAAGCACGATTGCCAGAAGGTCGATTATATTTATTGAGACCAATAAAATCCATCGCCATACTTACTAAATCATCATAAGTGGCAATTAATTCACCCCCATTGAACCTGGTATTTCTTGTAAAATCATAGGTTGGATATGTAAGGTGAGCGTGCTCTCCCACTACATCAAAATACTTATCTTCAGCGGCATTTACCAATGTCTCCCAATCGGTCGACTTATGTTTTTTTGAATCGAAATAACCATTTACTTTTCCGGTTGCAAAATGAATTTTAACTGGCAAGGCTGTTCGATAATCTGGCGTATGATAAAGAACATAGGCTAATCCTTTATTGCGTGCTTTCAGTTTATTGACTCCGGTAGTAAGCGAATAAAAAGATGAGGCATTGTTATATCCATCTCCTCCTGGCATGTCAAGATTCTGAATTTTAAGACTTAATGTATGTCCGTTTGTATTTCCGACAAATACCACCAATTCTTCTCCATCAGCAACGCTGATACCTGTTGGATTATCTAATAAACTTAGCGGATAACTTGTTTTATTTGTTTTCGACCAATCATCTGGATGTGGCCATGCTTTGTATTCTTGTATACGGAATTCGCGTGGATATGTTCCATTGAGCATATACAAAGCGATATTTCTGTATAAATTATTTGGAACTTCTTTAATTTCCTGAAGGGTTATTCCAGATTTCAGATCTGTACAACTTGGGTCTGTAAAAATTTGAAGCGGATTGTAATTTTCCTGATTTATTCGATAAAACTCCATTTCAGCACAAGAGGCAAATCCTTGTTGGTCGCCAACACCCGATTTAACTATAAACTTAATTGACTTAGGATTTTCAATAGTTTTTCCAAAAGTCACTTTTGTGGCAGACTGAGAACCCTTAAAATCATAATCCATAACTTTTATATAGTTCGGAGAAGATGCTGTTGATACCCAAATTTCAGTTTCTTTGAAATTACCGTTGATACCACTTGTACGCGGATAATAAATAAAATAATCGATGCCTCCCTGATTTTCAAAGAAATACTCCAATGTAATGGGAAAATAATTTGCCGCAGAATTATCCCATAACGAATGATAAAGCGTACTCATTTGTCCGTCAAATGATTTTTCTATTTCCTCATTTTTTTGAAACGATGAAGCAAGTCCACTTTTAATGGATACTTTAATATCATCCTTTATATCATTATCTGTGGTTGCAGTGTATCCCTTTTGAGCATCTTGCGTAATAATAGCCTTGTTTTCGTAGGTGCCGTTTTTTTGTTTGAAAATAATCTCTCCTTGTCGTTTTGTATCAAGATAATTCCAATCGACTTCAAATTGATATTGTTTGATAACAGTATCTGCACGGGTTGCAGGTATTTCTGTAAAATTAGTAATCCAAGAATCCTCTTTATCAATTACTATTTCATATTCAATATTTGAAGTGATAGTCAACGTTTTTGTACCTCCGTCAACGGGTAAGGTTAAGTTTTTCTCTGATAATAAGATAGCAGGTGCAAGTCCGAATTGTTCCACAAAAACACTTATAGTAAGGTCTCCGGCATATATTTTGATTTCACCTTTACGTGTTTCCATTTCCTGGTTTTCAGATACAGAAATGGTCAACATTTTTACATCACTCTGAGCCGACAGCCAATTTTTTGCTGTTGGCGTAACTGTTGCTTGCCAATCCGGAACATTAGTACTTATCTCAATTTGCGTTTGTCCGGCATATGAAGTCAAATTAATTTTATCTTCTACATTAAAAAAAGCTGGTTCTTCATTTTTTTCAGAACAATCACTCAGAAAAATACAACACAAGGTAATTATACTGAAGAAAATATTGGTTTTCAGTTTCATTAATATCATTTTATATACAAAGATATGAATATTTGATTAATACTGAAGTCATAAATTTTAATCTTCAAATGCTTTCCAAAGATTATTTTCGGGTACAGGAGCGAAAACATTTATTTGTTCTTTAGATACCGGATGCATAAATGAAATATTTTTTGCATGTAAAGAGATGCTGCCATCCGGATTTGAACGTTCTGCACCATATTTGAGGTCACCCTTTATAGAACATCCAATTTTTGCAAGCTGACAACGAATTTGATGATGCCTTCCGGTATCAATTTTCACTTCTAAAAGATAATAATTATCTGAACGAGCTATGATTTTATAATGCAGAACCGCCTTTTTAGTATGAGGTTTTTCAGTATCATAAGCTGCAGATTTATTTGTCTTTTCATTCTTTATCAGATAATGAATTAAAGTATCTTGCTCTTTAGGAGGCATTTTTTTTACAATTGCCCAATAAGTTTTATCGACCTCACCGTTTTTGAACATTTCATTCATTCGCGTCAAAGCCTTACTGGTTTTTGCAAACACAACAACTCCGCTGGTTGGTCTGTCTAGACGGTGCGTTACACCACAAAACACATTTCCCGGTTTATTGTACTTCTCTTTAAGATACTCTTTAACCGTTTCTGAGAGCGGTTTATCTCCGGTTTTGTCGCCTTGTACAATTTCCGAAGGAGCTTTATTTACAATTATTAGGTGATTATCCTCGTATAAAACTTTCATATTTCAATATAAAGGGACACAAAGTAAAACAATGTGCCTCCTTATTATCTTAAAAAAATATTTATTTTGAAATTAAGTATTCATTCCACCACAAACATGAATAACTTGTCCGCTTACATATGAAGAAAGTTCAGATGCAAGAAAGAGTGCTACATTTGCCACATCTTCGGGTGTACCTCCACGACGCAAAGGAATTGTTTTTTCCCATTCTTTGCGAACCTCATCTGACAAAGCTCCGGTCATATCTGTAATGATAAATCCGGGTGCTATTGCATTTACGCGGATATTACGTGATCCAATCTCTTTTGCCATTGATTTTGTGAGTCCGATGATTCCGGCTTTTGATGCCGAATAGTTTGCTTGTCCTGCATTTCCAGAAACTCCAACAACCGAACTCATACTGATAATACTGCCCGATTTTTGACGCATCATTACAGGTGTAATAGCATGAATGAAATTGAACGCAGATTTGAGGTTTACATTTATAACCATATCCCATTGCTGTTCAGTCATTCGCATCATTAAACCATCACGAGTGATACCTGCATTATTTACCAACACATCAATGCTTCCGAAATCTTTTAAAACATCGGCGACAACTCGATTTGTGTCCTCAAAATCTGCAGCATTCGATGCATAACCTTTTGCTTTTACACCCAATGCAGCAATTTCTTTTTCGGTTGCCTGCATATTTTCGTCCACCTTTAAATCGGTAAAAGCAATGTTTGCTCCTTCCGAGGCATATTTTAGTGCAATAGCTTTACCGATGCCGCGTGCAGCTCCGGTAACCAGAGCCGTCTTTCCTTCTAATAATTTCATAAATTTAATATATTCAATTTATAATAGTGATTAAAAAACACTTATTTTTTTTTGATTCCTGTAAAGATAATACTTTCAATAAGTTCGCGGTCTTCATTTTTATTGATATCAAGATCAATAATTCCTCTGATGGTTGGCACTTCAAGCCCTTTGAGAGAATAATGAATTATTCTGGCCGTATTACTTATATTTTCTATTTCAAAGATGGATTTTGCTATACCCTCATTCAAAATAGTCTCTAGATAATTTATCTCTCTCTGATCAAATCCTTTACGCACATTTTCAACACGCCAAATATCGCGAAAAAAATCAGCTTTTAAGGTACCATTACGTTTTACAACCTCTTTAATTGCTTCTAACCTCATAAAGAAGAAAGCCATCAATTTTTTATCTGCTCTTAAATCTCTGCCTACAAGGTCGTTAAGCTTTATGTAAACCTGTTCAAGC
>JBAYZS010000102.1:0-5201 GCA_041672395.1 Dysgonamonadaceae bacterium
CAATCCGCACATTTGTAAGCAGAAACAACCAATTATGGTATCAGGCAGGAGCCGGGATAGTTGCTCAAAGTAACGACGACTATGAATTACAAGAAGTTAACAGTAAACTCGGTGCATTGAAAAAGTCTATTGATGCAGCTGCCAATTTATTCAATATTTGATTTACCATTATGAAAAAGATTCTTATTTTCGATAATTACGATTCATTCACTTACAATCTGGTTCACGCGGTTAAATCGTTGGGTTACAAAGATGTGGATGTGATTCGTAATGACAAAATCGACTTGAATTCGGTGGGGGTTTATGATAAAATCATTCTCTCTCCCGGACCAGGAATTCCTGAAGAATCAGGTGATCTGATGCCACTTCTAAAAAGATATGGAACCACAAAAAGTATTTTGGGTGTATGTCTTGGTCATCAAGCTATTGGTCTTAATTTTGGGGCAACAATTGTAAACATGCCAAAAGTGTATCATGGCGTGCAAACACCAGCAAAATTAATTGGCGACTACTCTTTGTTTGAAGGTTTACCATCCGAAATTCAAGTAGGCAGATATCATTCATGGATTGTGTCAAACGCAAACTTTCCCGCAGAACTTGAAATTACAGCCATAGACAGTGAAAACAACATAATGGCATTAAAACATAGACATTTAGATGTCCATGGTGTGCAGTTTCACCCGGAATCCATTTTAACACCCCAGGGTATAACTATCATTCACAACTTTTTAAAATAAACTACAATGAAAGAAATACTATATAAACTCTTTGATTATCAATATCTTTCTCGTGATGAAGCAAAAAAAGTGCTGTATGCAATTGTTAAAGGCGATGTTCCTGATGTACAAGTAGCCTCTCTCATCACTTCGTTTCTAATGCGGAGTATCTCGGTGGACGAGATTCTCGGGTTCAGGGATGCGTTACTTGATATGAAAGTGCAGGCCGACTTGTCGGAATTTAAACCCCTAGATATAGTAGGTACTGGAGGTGATGGAAAAAACACATTCAACATATCAACCACAGCCTGTTTTGTAGTTGCCGGTGCGGGATACAAAGTGACTAAACACGGAAATTACGGAGCAACATCCATTAGTGGAGCAAGTAATGTTATTGAACAACAAGGCGTTAAATTTACCACGGATATTGACACCCATCGTAGAAGCATTGATAAATGTAATATTGCCTATTTGCATGCCCCCCTTTTCAGTCCCGCGTTGAAGGCTGTGGCAAGTGTGCGTAAGAACTTGGGTGTGCGCAACTTTTTCAATGTCTTGGGTCCGTTAGTCAATCCCGTCCAGCCAGAATATCAGATGCTTGGAGTCTATGATTTAGCGATGTCCAGACTCTATAATTATATCTATCAAGAAGAGAATAAGAGATTCAGTATCGTTCATAGTCTTGATGGATATGATGAAGTTTCGTTGACAAGTCAGTTTAAAATTGTGTCTAACCAAGGAGAGCAGCTATTAACCCCAGAGGATTTAGGATTCAAACGAGTTAATCAGAGTGAGTTGTATGGAGGCGACACCCCAGAGGAAGCCGCACAGATATTTAGAAATATTCTGCATGCCGAAGCCACTGAAACACAGATGAACGTAGTTTTGGTGAATGCGGCATATGGAATTCAAACCATCGAACAGGAAAAACCTATTGAAGAATGTCTTGAAATGGCCCGTGAATCGTTATATGGCAAAAAGGCACTTCATACACTTAATAATTTTATTGAATTAAATAGTTGATAGCATTATGAAAGATATGTTGGATGAGATTGTTACATACAAAAGGATTGAAGTTGCTGACAAAAAGCAACTTATCCCCATTAAACAATTAGAACGAATTATTGAACAAGAACCCAAAGAACATCATTCTTTAAAAGAAGCGTTGCAACTTTCCGATAGTGGCATAATTTCTGAGTTTAAACGCAAATCCCCTTCCAAGGGTTGGATTAAAGAAGGCGCTAATGCAGAAAGAATAACAATGAGTTATGAGAAATACGGAGCGACAGCACTCTCTGTACTTACTGACAACAAGTTTTTTGGTGGTTCGTTGAATGACCTAAGAGAAGTTCGTAAAGCCGTTTCCATTCCCATTATGCGTAAAGAATTTATCATTGACGAGTATCAAATTTACGAAGCTGCTTCTGTAGGCGCTGACGCGATATTGCTTATTGCTGCATCTATCACAAAGGAAGAAAGTCGGCGTTTCACAAATCTTGCGCACACCCTAAAAATGGATGTACTGCTGGAATTGCATGACGAAAAAGAGATTCATTATATTTCTGATTCCAATTTACTGATCGGTATTAATAATCGTAACTTGGGTACTTTTGTAACAGATGTTCAAAAATCGTTCATGATGATTGACCATTTACCAAAAGAAGCCGTGTTGGTTTCCGAGAGTGGCATTTCTTCACCCGAATTAGTTAAGGAGTTACGTGATGCAGGTTACAAGGGTTTTCTTATTGGTGAAAATTTTATGAAAACGGCTGATCCCGGTGAATCGTTGGGAATTTTCATCTCTCAATTGAAAGCATTATGATTATCAAGGTTTGTGGCATGAGAGATGCGGATAATATCCGTGCAGTAGAGGAATTAGGCGTGGATTGGATGGGATTTATATTCTATCGCAGCTCGTCGCGGTTTGTCACTGAAGTTCCAAATTATATGCCACATAAAGCAAAACGCGTGGGAGTGTTTGTAAATGACGAATTGGAAAATATCCTGCTAACAGCTACCAACTTTGATTTGGATTATATTCAGCTACATGGAAATGAGACTCCTGAGCTTTGTGAAACATTAAAAACGCGCGGATTAAGCGTCATCAAAGTTTTCAGTATAAGGGATACCAAAGATTTTCAAACAGAAAAGTTTAAAACTTATGAGTCATTTTGCGACTATTTCCTTTTTGATACCAAAACAGATTTATTCGGCGGCTCCGGGAAAAAGTTTAACTGGGACATTCTTTATGATTATCAAGAAGATACACCTTTTCTGCTGAGCGGGGGTATTTCTAAAGATGATGTAGATGAAATAAAATCTTTTAAACATCCCAAATGTGTGGGAATCGACCTGAACAGTCGTTTTGAAATCGCCCCAGCATACAAAAACATTAAATTATTACAGAACTTTATAAAAGAAATTAGACAATGAACAGAATAGATACGTTATTTCAAGAAAAAAAAGAGGGAATTCTCTCTGTATATTTTACGGCTGGTTACCCGCATTTAAATGATACGGTTTCAATTATTCAATCTCTTGAAAAACATGGTGTTGACATGTTAGAAATAGGAGTACCTTTTAGCGATCCAATGGCTGATGGTCCGGTAATTCAGGCTTCAAGCACACAGTCACTTAACAATGGCATGAGTCTTCATGTACTTTTTGACCAACTTTCCAATGTCAGAGAGTCTGTTTCAATCCCGCTTGTAATGATGGGTTATCTAAATCCAATTATGCAATACGGGTTTGAACGATATTGCGAAACAGCTGCAAAATGTGGTGTTGACGGATTGATTATCCCGGATTTACCATTTGCTGAATATAAGGAATCGTATAAGAATGTGGCTGAAAAACATGGTTTGCACGTTATCATGTTGATTACTCCGGAGACTTCAGACGAGCGGATTCGACTGATTGATGAAAATACTTCAGGGTTTATTTATATGGTGTCATCGGCTTCGGTGACGGGTGCTAAGAGTACGTTTAGTGATAAAAACCTTGCTTATTTCAGTCGCGTGAATGATCTGAAATTAAGAAATCCCAGACTAATTGGCTTTGGCATTTCTAATAAGACGACTTTCGATGCTGCTTGTCAAAAGGCTTCGGGAGCAATAATTGGAAGTAAATTCATCACTTTACTGAATAGTGAGAAATCCATTGATGAGGCAGCACAAAAACTTGTGGATGTTGTTCGTTGAAACAACTTACTTTAATCTTTCCACTGAATTTCTGTTTGTTTTTCAAGCAGTCTGAAACTCTTGCGGTGAAGTGGCGTTATGCCGTAATTCTCTATTGCAAGTCGGTGATTACGTGTTGGATATCCTTTATTATTCTTCCAGTCATATACCGGAAAGTGTAAGTCCATTCGTTTCATATAATCGTCGCGATATGTTTTTGCAAGAATTGAGGCGGCAGCAATTGACATGAATTTGCTGTCGCCTTTAACGATACAGGTGTGGGAGACAGAGTTGTAGGGTCTGAAACGGTTACCGTCAACAATTATATGTTCCGGAACAATTGGTAGTTGGTCTATAGCACGGTGCATAGCTTCTACAGATGCCCAAAGGATATTCATTTCGTCAATCTCTTCGGGACTGCAAGTTGCAACGGCAAAGCATAACGACTCTTTTTCAATTATTGGTCTCAACTTTTCTCTCTGTTTCTCAGTCAATTGCTTAGAATCGTTTAAATCTTCACATCCAAAGTCATTCGGAAGAATTACCGCTGCAGCAAAGACCGGACCAGCAAGACATCCCCTTCCCGCTTCGTCGCACCCAACTTCGATACATTTGTCGAGTAAGTGATGTGATAATTTTGAATGAACTTTCATTTCAACAGAATTGTCAATTGTTTATCACCCGGAGGGAAATCCAATTCAAAATCAGTCGTTTCCGATTCAGAAATATCCAGCAAAGTAGTCATCAAATTTAACGCAGTCGCCATTTCAGGAGTAACCTGTTCATCCCCTGTCATATGCATCATATTTACCTGCACAATTACTTCCGTTAGCGCATTCATTATTTCTTGAGGGAATGGAATTCCCATATTTTTGAATTTACCAGAAGTACTATTTCGCACATAATTTTCTTGCTTTATAATATATTCATCCCATAGATCAGGATTTTCAGGAACAGATTTTACAAAACGGGTATTGATAGACAATTCATTATCCTTTAAATTAATAATCCTGTATGGAAAAGGATATTGAGAAAGACTGCCTGTCTCAACATCTATAATCTTATTCCCTTTAGAGGTAATGAATTCTGCCGCATCAGTAGAATGAAAATGACCTGTAAACACAACCTTAAGACCCTCATCTGCTAACTGTTCAGCATTTTGTTGCCAGTCGTCAAGAAGATAATTGGGAAAGAAATCAGATTGATAAAATATATGTTCAACAAGTCCATGATGCACCATCCCTAACATATTGATATTCCTTTTCTTTGCTTGTTTGAGAATATCAATTGCCCACGACATTGTTTG
>JBAYZS010000103.1:0-4985 GCA_041672395.1 Dysgonamonadaceae bacterium
AAATATGACTCAGGAGCAATTCGGCTTTTGGTCGGCAATCGCAATTCATGATACAAGTTCTGTTGTAGGTGCGGCTCAGAAATATGGTGATGAGGCTCTGAAAATAGCAACTACGGTAAAACTGGAACGTGCATTATGGATCATCCCTGTTTCATTGATCACTGCTTTCTACTATAAAAAGAATGGAAATAAAATTGCTATTCCATATTTCATATTTCTTTATGTCTTGGCAATGGTTATCAATACTTTTGTTCCACATATTGATACGATTAGCGCTGTAATAGTTTATATAGCAAAACGTGGACTTACGCTTACTTTGTTCTTAATAGGGGCTGGACTCTCAAAAGAGGCATTAAAATCAATTGGAATTAAACCGTTAATACAAGGTGTTTTGTTGTGGGTCTTTATCTCAGTTTTGTCTTTGATAGCTATACTTTATATAAAATAACAATTAAAGAATCAAAAAGATTACAACAATTCAATTACATTATACAGAAAGAAAATTGTCGTTCCCTGAATAAAATTATTCAGGAAACGACAAATCTTGAAGTGTCACCCGATTCAGGTGCACCCCAGCGATGAAGAAAGCAGGCAGCAGACAGAGGATCACATGCTCTTGTGAGTACCATTTATCACCTTTTTTACTTCAGATTCTGTTGGTACGTGGCCTTTTACTTTCACCTCACCATCTACTACCACTGCGGGTGTCGACATCACATTGTACTTCATGATCTCCATAATGTCTTCCACCTTACGAATCGTTATATCTATTCCGGACTGATCCACCACTTTTTTGATGACTTCATAAGTCAATACACATTTTTTGCAACCCGGTCCCAATATTAATATTTCCATGATTTTTTATCTTTTTTTGTTTGCTATTTGTTGATGTTATTTTTGTTTTTTTCAGAGGCTGGTGATAATATAATAAGCACCTACAAAAATAAACACTGCTGATACTACACGTTTGAACCACTTTTGAAAACTGTTCATTTTGTTGTAGAATTTACCGATATTGCTCACACTATAGGCAAGTAACCAGGCAATGATAATCACTGGAAGGCCTGTTGCGATAGCAAATATCGGTGGGAGCAATAGTCCCGAAGTGGAGGCTATTGTCATCGGAATAAGTCCTCCGAAATAGAGCATCGCACTATAAGGACAAAAAGCCAGTGCAAACAGCAATCCCAATAAAAAAGCATCCCAATAGGTTTTCTTGCCCTTTTTATTACTGAATTTCTCCGTCAGTGTTCCCACTCCAGGAAGGTTCAGCTGAATGATATCAAGCATAAAGATGCCGATAACCAGTAAAAACACACCGAGCCAAAGACCACCTATACCCTGCAGGAATCCTGAAATCTTCAACTGACTTGCGCCGAAAAAGAAGAGCATACCGAGTGCAGTATAGGTAAACATTCTTCCCATCGTGTAAAAAAGGCCGTTGAACAAAACCCGTTTTTTAATACCGATATCTTTGCTAAGGTAGGCGGTTGCAGTTATATTCGTGGCGAGAGGACAGGGACTGAAAGCTGTCATCAACCCGAGCAGGAACGCTGTGAATAACGGCCAGCTAGAGCCTTCTGTCAGACTCTGCAGGAAATTCATCATAATTTAGTTCTGTTATTTGTTAATTAAAGCCTACTATCTACCTCACTTTTCAGCATTTCTTTAACTCCTGCAGGATTGGCAAACGCGTTTTGTGTTATATCTATATGACTGTCGCCTTTCGCAACGATCAGTGAGCTCCATGATATTCCATATTTTTCCACAAGTTCTTTGTTCGCTGTTTCATCAATCAACACTTCCATAAATTTCACATTTTGATTGTCACCGTACATTTGTTCTACAGCTTCCTGTGCAAATGATTGGACTGCAATACAAGTCTTACATCGTTGTTTACCATGAAAATAATAGACATAAACAGTAGAAGGATCAGCATCCACGACTGATGTAACCACCGAGGAAACTGAAGAGGTTTCAGTAGAATCTGTTTTTTTCTCGTTACCGCTTCCGCATGCGGTCAAAACAAATGCTGTCAATAGCATTAAAAGAACTTGTTTCATAAGTTTAAATTTTTGATTGTTTAATGAAAATGTTTCGTTTTTTATTTCAGTTCGCAAATATACGAATAGTTTTTTAGTTCGCGAATATACGAACAACTTTTTTCATAAGAAATCATAGATAAAACAATTATACCCAGCTATTTTTTAAAAGGAAATTTATAAAATGTACCAACTTCTAAGTAATTAGTACTTTCTTCATCGGTTCAAAAGTAATACCTTTGTGTCAACGAAATATAAAAATTCAGGATGAACAAATATAGTAGAACTCTCATTGAACCTTTACGAACATTAAAAAATAAAACTTTTGCAAAACTCTTTTTGTCTCAGACAGCAAGCCTTTTTGGAGATGCTTTTACATGGCTGGGACTGGCTTTGATATCTTATTCTCTTAATCCTGATAACTCTGCTGTAATACTGGCTTCTGCTCTCACATTACGTGTGGCTGCTTACATAATTTTTGGACCGTTTGCAGGTGTGGTCTCTGAACGTTTCAAAAGAAAAAGTATTCTCTTAATCACACAAGGTTTCAGGGTTATCATTTTATGTATGATGATTTTTGTAAATGCGGAATGGCAATTATATGTACTGATATTTTTACTGAATGTGGCTGCTGCATTTTTTACACCTACTTATCGTGCTATTATTCCACAAATAGTTGCAAAAAATGAGTACCGGGAAGCAAATGGCTTTTCAATGGCTACATTTCAAATGTTAAGTGTATTTGGACCGGCTTTGGCGGGTATCTTTGCGGTTTGGTTAGGTGCTAAACAATTGTTTCTGGTTAGTGCATTCATGCTTATATTGGGTATCACAATTATTTTGTCTATCTCTGCTAATGAGTTGCAAAAGGGAGTTGTTCTTACTAAAGGTAACTTTAGAGAGGGATGGAATAGCGTTATCAAAGGTATTCAATCTCTTTTTGGAAACAGAATTCTACGCTTTTCATTGAGCATGGAGTTTGTTGCAGCTATTGCAGGTGCATTGGTACTGGTAAATACAGTCGGATTGGTAAAGAATTCAATGGAATTAGATGATTCTCATTACGGACTCATAATGGCGCTGTTTGGAGTCGGTGGAGCAATAACAGCTTTCTTACTGGGTAGTTTAGATAAAACAAAAACTCGTGCTAAATCTCTTATTGGTGGAGCTTTATTAATTGGTATCGCTGTATGTTTCGCTAACTTTGCTTCTTTCAATGGGTTGTTGTTCTTATGGATTTTTGCTGGCGTAGGACAAACACTTGCCGATTTACCTTCTGAAACTTTGATTGGCGAAAATATTCCAAGAGGCGACCAGGCTAAAGTTTATGGGGCTCATTTTGCATTTTCACACTTGTGGTGGTTTATCGCTTATCCTTTTGCGGGTTTCTTGGGAACTACTTTTCCAAATTACTCTTTTCTTTACGGAGGATTAATCACAATTTCGCTGGCAATATTAGCAATAATTATTTTTAAACCTCAATTGAAATAAGAATAAAGCTTTTATAATAATAAACTGTTATTTTCCTATTACTTGTTTTACTAAGGCATTAAGGGTAGAATTAACTCTATCTCCAGCAATTGACAAATAACGATGTTTACCATTTTCTTTTGGTGTAAAGATGCTTTTACCTGTATTGTCTATTTCAATTGTACCTCTTGGCGACAAATCAAAATATACCTTCTCTGGTTCAATAGCATACAACACGGATGTTAAATCCCAGGTTTCTCTGTCATAGGGCATCTTTAGATATGTCTTATAAGATACACTAAGTGGATGATCGGATTTGAAATCATTTAGTATACTCTGATGTGGATATAATAGTTTACTGCCTATTTCCCATCCACTGGCTACTATTTCTGTTGGCCATTCAGCAAATACTTTTTTAGAGGCTTCCAAATCTTGAACAATATTAAATTCGGCAAAATCTTGCTCATTGTTATACAAACCACCCATAACGGATAATAATTTTACTTTCTTTGCAATAAGTTCTCTTCCACTTAACTTGCTATATTCGTCTGGTTGAGATTCTAATAACCTTTTCAAATTGGTCTCAGGGCCTACTGCAATAAATATAACAGAATGATCTTTTTGAGATGCAAGCAGTTTGCGCAACAGCTTGTATCCCTCTGGCAATCGGTCACTGAGACCTCGCTTAGGCTTTAATATCTTTCTCCCTTCAATGATTGTGTCCAAAGTGGTGCGTACAAATTTACTATCTTCAGGATTTACACCATAATAAGCATAGCCTAATGGGATTTCATCTCTGTTGTTAAAACGACAATAGCCATCAAGATACTGCGCTGTATATGGATTGCATTTCCCAATGGTTATCCCAAGAATATTAATTTTTCCTACTTTTTCATAATTGAAAAGCATCTGCAATGCTAACACATCGTCAACGTCGTTTCCTAAATCGGTATCGAAAATAACTGGTAACGACTCTGGTTTCGCTTCTCTTTTATCTACACTCGAACAGAAAATACACGTGAGTCCGACAAATAATATAAATTTTAATATTTTCATAACAATAGATATTTGATTGTAATAATGATTAAGAAAAAAATTAATTGTATTTATTCATATCCATGATACAAGTATAGTGCGCCATAGGTCCAGTTTGGACCGCTAATCTTGGGATAATTGAACCGGTCCATCATAAGTGATACATACCGAAATGGATAGCCTTCTGGCAGCTGAACAATATTGGGCCATATTCTTGTTCCCGATGTTTTGTCCCATGGCGGCAAATCCATGTTGAGAATACCTGCCTCAGTCAGTTCAGGATATGTGTAAATGTGAATTTTTCTGTCTTCACTTCCTGAAAAGCAATATCGTTTGTCACCTATTCGCTGTATTGAGGTGCCCGTTGAGTTGTACTTTACCGGACCCGCTATTGGCTGATAGTTTTTATTCCAGTCCTCTGACTCGAGCATAATTGCT
>JBAYZS010000104.1:0-4939 GCA_041672395.1 Dysgonamonadaceae bacterium
TTCCATTCCAGATTCAATAGATGGTCAATTCGTAAACGTGGGAATGACCAACGTACCCATAAACTTAGGAAAATCAATAGACCAGTTTTTCCAAAGAACCAAACATATGAAGGAATTAACCACATTACTTCATTAAATGTATCTAATCCAGTGATTTGAATCGGCATCCAACCTCCAAGGAACACTGTCGTGGCAATCGAACAATAAATAAACATATTTAAATATTCTGCCAAATAGAAGAAACCAAAAGTTAGTCCTGAATATTCTGTATGATATCCAGCAGTTAATTCAGATTCAGCTTCTGGTAAATCGAAAGGAGCACGATTTGTTTCAGCATGTCCCGATATCATAAATATAATGAAAGCAATTATCGATGAAATGTGACCGTTAAATAAGTTCCAGCAGTAGCGTTGACCTTCAATAAGTTCTGAAAATTGCATTGTTCCAGACAAGACAACAATAGTCATTAGTGCAAAACCGGCTGATAACTCATAACTTACGAATTGAGCACCACTTCGCATAGCACCAAGCATAGAATATTTATTATTACTTGACCATCCAGCGAGTAATACACCAATAATTCCAATTGAAGAGACAGAAGTATAAAAGAATATTCCTATGTTGAAATCAATAACTTGGAGATCCATTCCAAATGGAATTACTCCAAAAGCTAGAAAGGACGAAACTATGACAAAAAAAGGTGCAGCTAAGAATAAAAATTTATCTGATCTATCTATATGAATAATCTCTTTGATAAGGATTTTAACCATATCTGCAATACTTTGTATAATTCCATAAGGTCCCAATCTGTTTGGTCCTAATCGTGCTTGAAAGAATGCCGTGACTTTACGCTCAATATAAATAAGCGCAAGAGCTATGATGCAGTAGAGTGCTAAAATAGCAACACCTACAATTAGACCTTCTAGAAAAGTAGCCCATCCTTGTGACATGTTAGTCCTAAAAAAGGTGTCAACGAATTCAATAATTCTTGATAGTTCCAGTGGTTGGGAATAGTTTAATAACAACATATCTTCTGTTACTATATTATTTATTATAAATTTTAACGATCTATATCTGGGATAACAAAGTCCATTGATCCACTTATACCTATAAGGTCAGAGAGTTTTTCTCCTTTGCAAATTAGGGGCATAACAGAAACTGCAGCCATTGAAGGTGAACGGAATTTAACTCTATATGGATTTTTATCACCATGACTCTCTATGAAAACACCAAATTCACCTTTTCCTGCTTCAACGCTTTGGAAATACTGTCCTTCTGGCAATTTCAATACAGGTTTAACCTTTGAAATTATTGGTCCTTCTGGAATATTGTCGATCAATTGCTCAATTATGTGCAACGATTGTTCAATTTCATCCAGACGGTTCAAATAGCGTGCATAAGAATCACCTTCTGTGCGTATTACCTCTTTGAACTCAACTTTATTATAAAGTGAATAAGGTTTATAAATACGTACATCGCATGATAAACCTGAGGCGCGACCAGCAGGACCTGTTACTCCATATGAAATAGCATCTTCAATAGGAAGTATACCTACATTAACCATACGTCCTAATGCAATTGCATTGTGAGTAAAGAACTTCTCATATTCTACAAGCTTTTCGCGCATGTATGGAATAAATGTTTTAACATCCTTTTGAAAGTCTGTATAAATGTCAAACATGACGCCACCCACTACATTTTGATTAACGATTAATCGTCCACCGCATGTTTTATCAAAAATATCCAAAACATGTTCACGTTCGCGGATACCATAAATAAAGGCAGTTGTTGCTCCAAGATCATTACACTGTGATGACCACGCAAGAAGGTGAGAACTAATACGTTGTAGTTCATCCATTATTGTGCGGATATATTCAGCACGTAGTGGAATCTCTATTTCAGCAGCCTTTTCAATACACATACAAAGTGCATGACGATTTATATTTGCAGACATATAATCAAGTCTGTCTGTAAAATGTAGAATTTGAGGATATGTCATGTTTTCACATAACTTTTCTATTCCTCTATGAATATAACCACTAATAACGTCCACCTTTTTCACTATTTCACCTTCCAAAGCTGTGCGGAAGTGCATAACTCCGTGAGTAGAAGGGTGTTGAGGCCCAATATTTATGATGTAATCTTCTTCTTCAAATACGTTTACAGTTTCTTCTACAAGTTCACCGTCTTCATTTTCCATGATACAGGGAGCTTCATCCTCTATATCTTGACTCAATACAGTAATTGGATTGAGTTCGGGATTTTCATCATAGTCTTTTCTGAAAGGAAATCCATTCCAATCGTCTCTTAATAAAAAGCGACGCATATCAGGATTATTGATAAAGCGGATACCATATAAAGCATATATCTCCCTCTCATTTAAATGAGCAGTGCCATATAAGTCGGTAACCGAGTATAATAATGGATTTTCGCGATCAGCTGTTGCAGTGATAACCGCAATTTCTTTTGATAAGTCTTTAGTAGAAGATAATAAATAAATTACACCCAACTTTTCTCCCCAATCCATACCAATAAGGCTGATTAGATAATCAAATGGTAATTCTGGATTGTTATAAAGTGCTTCAAGTAGTGAATGCAGTTGTTTCGGCTCAACTGTTACCGTGAGCTTTTGCTTTTCTTCTATCACGGCATTATTTACCGCTTCAAGAATAACTTCTTTTATATCTTTCATTTGGATTATGTACTACTGCTATTTTTACTTTTTAGGCACTTGATTTTCCGGATCAATTGAATTGCCTGTATTTGGATCGATAAGAGTTTCGGGATTATATTCTCTTACAATATGTTTATTTTTAAAGAATCCTTCTGCCTTAACTTGACGTTGCAACTGCAATAAACCATAAAATAATGATTCGGGACGAGGAGGGCAACCAGGAATATAAATATCAACCGGTAGAATATTGTCTGCGCCATTCACAACGTTATATGAATTAACAAAAGGACCTCCTGAAATAGCACAACCACCCATAGCCACAACGTATTTAGGTTCAGCCATTTGGTCGTAAACACGACGAAGTAATGGTGTCATTTTATTCACAATTGTACCAGCAATAATCATTACATCAGCTTGACGAGGACTATTACGGGTAACTTCCATTCCAAATCGGGCAAGATCGTAGTGGGCAGCAGCAGCAGACATGAATTCAATGCCGCAACAACTAGTTGCAAAAGCAAGCGGCCACAAAGAGTTAGCGCGCCCCCAGTTGACCATCTGGTCCAACTTACCAACAATTACGTTGGTCCCGTTTTTGTTTAATTCGTTTATATATTCCTGAAGAGAATCATTATCTTTAAATTCTTCTGCAGGGAATGATTTTATTTTAATGTCTTTTACATCCATTTCAAGATTCCTTTTCTCCAAGCATAGGCAAGGCCCAGACCCAGAATAGTGATAAAAATAAGAATACTTACAAGTCCCGTAACACCTAAGCTGCGTACAACTGTCGACCACGGGAATAAGAAAATAGTCTCAACATCGAACATTAGGAATAGAATGGCGTATAGATAATATCCCACTCTAAATTGCATCCATGAAGTACCATGAGTTGGAAGACCACATTCGTAAGGTTCTCCTTTCTGAAAGTTATTGGATATGGGCGAAATCAATTTGGCAATAGCTATACCTGCTATTACCAAAACGAGTCCTGCAATGAGAACTGTCAGAAATTGTGCTAAATTGCTCATTGTAATTATTAATTTAATTTCAGATCGATAAAGCTTTGGCTTTTTGAATATGTTTTGGATAGAATCCAATATTAATATTTATAAAGTCTCATCACCGAATGGACTAAACTTTAAAAAGTCTGCAAAAGTACTTATTTATTTTTAGAAACACGAATAATTTAGAAAAGAAAACATTAGGTATTCATATTGAATAAAATTGGCAGTGTAGCAAATGTTTTAATGAATATTATAAAAATGAAACAAAATGATTGAAAATAATAAGAAATTATTACATTTGTAAAGAGATATCGTAAAGGTTGTCGTTTAATGAGTCGATTTAACAAATTAGCTCATAATATATAGTTCGTTAATGTACTTACTCACAGTTGCTATTCTTACTCGAGTTCTGGTAAATCCGTTATCCAATGTGTTTCAAAAGAAACTTACAGGAAAAGGAATGGAGGCAATGTGGGTCAATTTTGTATCATTCTTTTTGTTGAGTCTCCTCTGTATAATACCGGCAACAAGCGTTGAATGGGGAAATTATAACCAAAGATTTTGGATTATCTGCACAATTTCAGGTATGTTTTGTGCATTAGGAAATGGTTTTTTAGTAAAAGCTCTTTCAAAAGGCGATCTTTCGATATTGGGTCCGATCAATTCTTATAAATCGATTGTGTCAATGATTTTTGGCATTTTTTTATTAGGAGAAATACCTGGATTACAAGGTGTTTTAGGTATAGTACTCATTATATTCGGTAGTTATTTTGTATTGGATACACTACCTGAGCGATTCACTTGGAATCTTTTTCGCAGAAAAGAGATTCAATATCGCTTTTGGGCAATGGTTTTCACGGCAATTGAAGCCATTTTTATAAAGAAAATAATTCAGATGAGCGATGTAACAACATCATTTATAGTCTGGTGCTGGTTTGGTGCTATATTCTCATTTGTTCTTTTGTTATTGTTCAAAGTTGATATGAAGAAACAATTGGAAAAGACGAACATGTCGATAAGAGGAATATTTCTATTTCAGATAATATGTGTAGGACTCATGCAGTTTACGACTAATTATGTGTTTGATAATATGAATGTTAGTTATGCATTGGCGATATTTCAGTTGTCAACAATCGTAACTGTAATTCTGGGATATTTTGCCTTTCACGAACAAAAAATTGCAAAGAAATTACTTGGATCCATTATAATGATTGGAGGATCTGTAATAATTCTTTTGTTTGGGTGAATTACAAAGTTA
>JBAYZS010000105.1:0-4833 GCA_041672395.1 Dysgonamonadaceae bacterium
AGCTTCAATAGTAATTTCCGCATCAGGTTCGATATTATAATGAGCAATTAATGAATTAAAGATCTTCTCGAAGAGCTGTTTATTTAATCTTGAAGGTGTACCTCCGCCAAAATATATAGTTTTGACTGATTCCTTTATTTCTGTTTTTCTGTTTTGTAATTCAATGCAAAGAGCATCAACAAATGAATTTATTAAGTCTTCGTTTGTGATTGAATAAAAATCGCAATAAACACAACGCGTTTTGCAAAAAGGAATATGTAAGTAAATACCTGCCAAATTAGTTTATTCTTTTTCTGTCAGTTGTTTATATGCTTTTAGATATTTTCTCATTCTGTTAATATGTTCTTCGGTTAGCTCATCTAATCTTCGAATGTCCATATTGTCAGTTAGGTCGTTCATTTTCACCCTTACTGCTATTGAATTATTTTCTACCCTTAAAAGATAATCTTTATATTTCTCACCTTCTCGTTTTGTTATTCCATCAACGCCATCCACAATTTCCTTTGAGAAACCTTCAGCCGTCAGATCTTCAATTGTCCAGTCAGAATCTTCAATGACATCATGTAAAACCCCAACTATTTTCTCTTGCAATGTATGACCCGCCGCCATCACTCTGAAAGGGTGACCAATATATGGTTGTCCATTTAGATCTGTTTGTCCTTCATGAACTTTTATAGCAATTTCAATAGCTCTGTTTAGTTGTTCATATAAATTCATAACATTATTTTTTTATCATATCGCTAACCAACAGAGGTTCGTCAGTAGTAATATAATCAACTTTCAGATCGATCATTTTTTGAATATCTTCCGATTTGTTTACCGTCCACACATTCACTTTCTGACTCAGGTCGTGTGCCGATTTAACCCATTGAGGTTGTTTGTAGAAAATGTTGTAATGATAATCTATTCCAGATGCACTAATTGTATTTATCACTTCCGGAGCCAAATCCCCGTTCAGATAATAAGTCAAAGCTGCTTTATCAAGTTCCCTTATTTTGTTGACTACATTTAGTCCGAAGGAAATGTATTCTACTCTGTTTTGAAGGCCATGATTTTTGACCATTTCTAAAACCCTTTCTACTAACAAATTCTCCTGTACAGCACTATTGTGTGTTTTGAATTCGATGATCAGTTTCACGGTTTTACAATTTTCAAACGCATTGAGATATTCTTCAAATGTTGGCATCACTTCACCATTGCTTAGTTTTGCCTTTCGTAAAACATTTAATGTTGATTCTTGAATTGATACTTTTTGACCGGCAATTGTCGTTGTCGCATCGTGATATACAACAGGAACTCCATCTGATGATAGCCAGACGTCAACTTCAGATCCATATACACCGATTGAGTCAGCTTTCATTAATGCTGCGATAGAATTTTGAGCAGAACCGCTTGTATTCCAATAACCACGGTGAGCAATAACTTGTTGTGCACTTAAACTTATGGAAAACAGATAAGTCATCGATAAGATGCTTGTTAAAATAATAGTTTTGATCTTCATCATATTCAAATAAATTAAGTTTTTATATATAACAATTAAATAAAAAGGCTGTTCACTCTGAACAACCTTTAAATAATATTTATAATTTATTGCATAGTTTACAAGCTGTCACCAAAATCTTGTCTGAACTTGTTGGCTAATTTTGTTTGCCAGTCGCTTGTTGGTTCAAGACGTCCAAGGAAGAATCGAAGAATTTTAGGTTCGTATACAAAACGTAATCCTCCAATCATTTCTCTGTTTTCATAAAGCCAAGCAATTCTATCGATAACATATTTAACTTGAGAAAGTGTAAAAACGCGTCGTGGCATTGCCAAGCGTAAAAGTTCCATATTAGAAAAATGTTCAGATCCATCTTCATTTCTGTCTTCTGAAAGAGTTCCCCGTTCCATGCCCCTGATTCCACCGGCAATATAAAGAGCTACTGAAAGAGCAGCACTTGGATATTCTTGTTGAGGAATTTGAGGCAAAAACAAATTCGCATTGAGATGGCATCCTAATCCACCAGCAGGTGTGACAACCGGAATTCCTTTCTTTACAAGTTCATCTACCATATATTCAATAAATTTTGGACCTTGGCAGATGATTTCCTCATCCATAGTTTCTTCCAATCCAATGGTCATGGCTTCCATTTCTCTGACAGACATACCTCCGTAAGTAAGGAATCCTTCGTATAATGTAACGAATTCAGACATTTTATTGGTTATTGTTTTGTCGCGAAGACAGATGCCTCCACCTCTGGCAAATCCCAGTTTACGAGCTGAGAAATAGAGCATATCCATCAGATTCGCAATCTCCATTGTGATTTCTCTGATGCTCATGTTTTTGCATTCCTCTTCACGTTCTTTGATAAAATACAAGTTATCTTGTAATAAGCTTGCATCCATCATGAGCATGATTCCGAATTCATCACACACTTTTCTTACTTCGCGCATATTTGCCAATGAAATGGGCTGACCACCAATAAGGTTTGTCCCTGCTTCAATGCGTACAAATGGAATGTGTTCACGTCCAACTTCCACAATTACTTTTCTTAAGTAATCGATATCAAAATTTCCTTTGAATGGATGATCACTATTTGGGTTGAGTCCTTCCTTGATAACTACTTCTTCAACTCGCCCTCCAGCTTTCTCTATATGTGATTTGGTTGTCGTGAAATGATAGTTCATTGGGATTACATCTCCCAGATTTACCAGTGTATTTGAAATTATGTTTTCGCATGCGCGTCCCTGATGAGCGGGCAAGAAATAATCCATTCCAAATAATTCTTGAACTTTAGCTTCTAATCTTACAAAAGTTTCTGAACCGGCATAAGCATCATCAGCTCTGAGCATTGCCGCTTGTTGGTTGTCACTCATAGCATTAACGCCACTATCAGTGAGCATATCTATGAATATGTTTCGGTTGTGAAGCAGGTATGCATTGTTACCGGCTTCATTAATTAGTTTTAATCTTTCTTCAACCGGTGGTAAGAACAGTTTTTGAACTATACGCACTTTATGCATTTCAAGAGGTATATTCTCTCCGCTATGAAATTTAATCTCGTTCATGATAAATTGTTATATGTTTATTATATAATATATCGTTTTGCTGTTAATTTGTCAAAATAAATAACAAGTAATATTTAAAAAGAGAGGCAAAGATAACATAATCGGTTAATAAATCTCTATTGTATGATCGAAAAAATATGATATTGTAATAAAAACGTAATATTTTATTTATTTCGTGATAGTCTTACTAAAAAAAATGTATATTTGCAAAGAATAAATCTTAATTGAACAACTTTTAAAATTAACAAAATCATGGATCAATCCTATGTAATAGGTATAGACGTAGGCGGTACTAATACAAAATATGGTATCGTGGACAGAAGAGGACAGATAGTAAAAAGCGGAAGTATTAAAACCGGTAAGCATGAAGATGTGAACAATTACCTGGATGAACTTGCTGTAGCACTTGGCGAAATGATGGATGCTACAATAACCAAAGATCATATCTTGGGTATTGGAGTAGGAGCACCTAACGGTAATTATTATACAGGTAATATAGAGTTTGCTCCTAATCTTCCTTGGAAAGGAGTAATTCCTTTTGCACAATTGCTTGAAGAAAAGACAGGTATTCCTGTTGCATTGACAAACGATGCTAATGCTGCAGCAATTGGCGAAATGACTTACGGCGCTGCTCGCGGTATGAAAGATTTTATTGTTATAACACTGGGAACCGGTGTAGGCAGCGGTATTGTTGTAAACGGACAATTGGTTTACGGACACGATGGATTTGCCGGTGAGCTGGGTCATACAATCATTCGTCGAACCAACGGACGTATTTGCGGATGTGGAAGAACCGGTTGTCTGGAAGCTTATACATCAGCTACAGGTGTTGCACGTACTGCTCGTGAATATTTAGATATGCGTCCCGATGAGAAAACCTTGTTACGTAATATACCTATTGAAGATATAACTTCTAAAGATGTTGCTGAGGCAGCTAGCGCCGGTGATGAAATGTCAAAAGAGATCTTTGAATATACCGGTAGATTGTTGGGTGAAGCGTTTGCCGATTTCGTTGCATTCTCTACTCCTGAAGCTATCATTCTTTTTGGTGGTTTGTCACGTGCCGGTGATTTGATTATGAAGCCCATTCGTGAAAGTATGGAGCAGAACCTACTAAAGATCTACAAAAATAAAGTGAAACTTCTTTTTTCTGAGCTAAAAGAAAGTGATGCAGCTATTTTAGGTGCAAGTGCTTTGGGCTGGGAAATCAGATAACCATAAATAATATTAAATTGAAAGCCGTCTATAAAACACAGACGGCTTTTTTTATGTTATATTGCAATGTAAAAAGGTATATCTATGTAATAATTGATTTTATTATGAAAAGAGATATAGAATATTTGTTCACATTGTTATTTTTACTAGCAATTTCCGCATTATTATTTCCTATTGCAGCACAAACAACAAAAATAGGAGTAATATCAGATCTCCATTATGCACATCCCTCAATTATTGGAGAAAAAGGAGAAGCCCTCAGCAATTATTTAAAGAAAGACCGAAAATTGATATTAGAAAGTGAAGCACTCCTTCTCAAAACAGTCTCACTTCTAATAGATGAAAACGTCAATTTGGTACTTATTCCCGGTGACTTGAGTAAAGATGGAGAAAAAATAAGTCATCAAGGTGTGGCAGATATTTTACAACCTCTACTCAGTAAAGGAGTGAAGATCCTTGTAATTCCCGGAAATCACGATATTGACAATCCTGAAGCAGCACGATATGATGGATCTTATACCTCACAAGTAGAAAGTGTTACACCCAAAGAATTCAGTGAAATATATAAAG
>JBAYZS010000106.1:0-4666 GCA_041672395.1 Dysgonamonadaceae bacterium
TTAATTTTGTGGAGTCACTTACAGATATTAAAACGAATCTAGATAAAGCTGGGGAAAGCTATAATAGAGCATATAATCAACTTGCTGAAGGAAAAGGCAATTTAATCAGGCGAGTTGAGAAGTTGAAAGAATTGGGAGTAAAAGCTAAGAAATCGATACCCAATTCTCTGTTAGAAAATGCGAACGAAATTGAATCATAGAAAGTAAATATCTTCAGATACTAGTCGTATTAAGCTGTAAAAGATAAACAAGTTTACGAAAGATATACAAATATAAAACAAAAGAATATGTACGGGAAAATGCAAAAACATCTGCAAGATGAGTTAGCCGAAATAAAAGAAGCCGGTCTTTATAAAAATGAACGGATTATTGTGACTCCACAAAAAACTGAAGTGAAAGTGCAAACAGGTCAGGAAGTTCTGAATTTTTGCGCCAACAACTATTTAGGTTTGTCTAACAATAAGGAACTTATTGAAGCAGCAAAAAAAACGCTTGATGAACGTGGTTACGGAATGTCCTCGGTTCGATTTATTTGTGGAACGCAAGATATTCACAAACAACTGGAGGCTTCAATCAGTAAATTCTTCAAAACAGAAGATACGATTTTGTATGCCTCATGTTTTGATGCTAATGGTGGTCTTTTTGAACCGTTGTTGACTGCAGATGATGCAATTATCTCTGATTCGCTGAATCACGCATCGATCATTGATGGTGTGCGACTTTGCAAAGCCAAACGATACCGTTATGCCAATGCAGATATGGGCGATTTGGAAGAGAAATTGAAAGAAGCCCAAGAGCAACGATTCAGATTAATTGCCACCGACGGAGTATTCTCGATGGATGGAAACGTTACACCACTTGACAAGATAATGGAGTTGGCTGAGAAATATGATGCCATGGTAATGGTAGATGAAAGTCACTCTGCCGGAGTAGTTGGAAAGACTGGTCACGGTGTGAGTGAGCAATATAATTGCATGGGAAAAGTAGATATTATCACCGGAACATTGGGTAAAGCCTTTGGTGGAGCCATTGGTGGATTTACCACAGGGCATAAGGAAATAATAGACATGTTACGTCAGCGTTCACGTCCCTATTTATTTTCAAACTCAATACCTCCGATGGTTGCAGCAGCCGGAATCAGGGCTTTCGACTTACTGGAAGAATCCAATGTTTTGCAAGATAAGTTGCATGACAATGTAGATTATTTTGTGAGCAAAATGAAAGAAGCAAAATTTGATATTAAGCCAACCCAATCAGCAATTTGTGCCGTTATGTTATACGACGCTAAACTGTCGCAACAGTTCGCTGCAGATCTGTTGGAAGAAGGTGTTTATGTTACCGGCTTTTATTATCCAGTTGTTCCGAAAGATGAAGCTCGAATCCGCGTTCAACTGTCTGCAGGACAAGAACGTGCCCATTTAGATAAAGCGATTGCCGCATTTATCAAGATTGGTAAGAAATTAAATGTGATACAATAATTAGTTGGATGAAAAGAGAGCTAGAGTGATGAGTTTTAATTGAGGTAATTCATGTGTTCAGACACATTATTTCTAAGATTATAATCAAGATTATCTAAACGAAATATGAAAGCATTAGTAAAATTATATCCCGAAAAGGGTATTTGGATGGAAGAAGTTCCTATCCCTACTATTGGTGTAAACGATGTACTTATTAAGATAAAGAAGACCGCCATTTGCGGCACCGATTTGCACATATATAAATGGGATGACTGGTCGCAGAAAACCATTAAAACCCCTATGACCATTGGTCATGAGTATGTTGGCGAGATTGTTGAGATGGGTGGTGGCGTTGAGAATTTAGCCATTGGAGACAGGGTTACAGGTGAAGGACATATTGCTTGTGGTCACTGTAGGAATTGTCGAAGAGGCAAGCTTCATGTGTGCGAGAATGTTGTCGGAATAGGAGTAAATCGTGACGGAGCATTTGCCGAGTATCTATCGTTACCCTCGTCCAATGTTGTAAAGCTTGATCCGAGAATTTCAGATGATTTCGCTGCTATTATGGATCCCTTTGGTAATGCAGCACATACCGCATTAGCCTTTCCCTTATTAGGTGAAGACGTATTGATTACCGGAGCCGGTTTGATTGGTAATATGGCCGCTGCGATATGTCGTTTTGCCGGTGCTCGTTATATTGTAGTGAGTGATATGAGTGAATACCGATTAGAAATTGCAAAAGAGATGGGAGCCACCCGCACCGTTAATTTAGCAAAAGGAGAGACCATTGAGCAAGTCAAAAAAGACCTTGGAATGAGAGGGTTTGATGTAGGATTAGAGATGTCAGGTGCTCCGGCCGCATTTCGTTCAATGATCGACAATATGTATAACGGTTCCAAGATAGCCTTGTTAGGTATTTTGCCAAATACCACAACCGTTGACTGGAATACTATTATCTTTAAGGCATTGACATTGAAAGGCATATATGGTCGTGAGATGTGGGAAACCTGGTATAAGATGGAGCAAATGATTATATCCGGAATCGATTTATCACCAATAATTACACACCGTTTTGACATTGACGATTTCCAAAAAGGTTTTGATATTATGGAAAGTGGTCAGTGTGGGAAAGTAATTCTCGACTGGGATTAATAGAAATAACTAATAGATTAAGAACTTCAATTGTCATTCTTTGACAACTATAAATCAATAATAAAAGAAAAAACGGCCTCATCACTGAGACCGTTTTTCATCTTTAATCCATGTATAATACCTAATTGTAAAGAACTTAAATGAATGAAATTCTTATCTACAAATGTATAACCCTGAAGAACCTTATACAAATCAAATAGACAATAAATATTAGTTTATAGACAAACGCCCAATAAATATCGACGAACACAAATTTAAGGGTTAAACATCGATAAATTAGCTATGTTGATGAGGGAACGGATATTGAAAAAGTAGAGGGTATTGATGATAAACATCGACAAATCGGTTATGTTTATTAATTTCTCGATTTTGCAGACACATTTCCAGCGAATGTCGATTAGTTTTTTTGTTGAAATAAAAAAGTGGTACCTTTAAACAAATAAATCACAATTATGGAACAAAATAAAAAGAACAAAGGCATTTACTGTTTTATGCGTACCTGGCATCGTGTTTTTGGATATCTAGCAATAGGGATCACTTTAGTTTATGCATTAAGTGGGATTGTATTAAACTACAGAAACACCAATTTTATGAAAGCCGAAAAGCAAGTTGAGAGAACTATAACACCCGGTCTGACCGCTGAAGAATTAGGCACAGCATTACGTTTGCCCGGTTTTAAAGTAATTGAATCCACCGGTGATATTGTAAACTTCAATTCAGGTAGTTACAATTCAGTTACCGGCGAAGTCAATTATTCAAGTTTTGAATATGTGTTTCCATTCAACAAATTTAGCAAGTTGCATAAAAGCGTAAGTAGCAACGGTTTGCATCTTTTTGGCGTAATCTATGGCATTACACTTTTGTTTCTTGCCGTATCCTCCTATTGGATGCATAAACCAGGAACCAAGCATTATAAAGATTTTTTCTTGTATGGAGGAATAGGAATTGCAGCAGCTATTCTTCTTCTGATACTCATCTAATCTATATTTTTGTTACCTTTGCAGACGTAGAAAGTTACATAATTTTGAACTATGCTTACACTTAAAGTTATAAACGAAAACAGCGAAGAAGTCGTTCGCAAATTAGCCAAAAAGCATTTCGATGCTAAGGACATTATTGATCAGATTATCAACCTCGATGCGCAGCGAAAAAGTTCGCAAACGATGTTAGATAATACGTTGGCAAAGATAAATTCCTTGTCCAAATCTATTGGCAGTCTGATGAAAGAAGGCAAAAAGGATGAAGCTGCTGCAGCCAGAGAAGAAGTAACATCTTTGAAAGAAAGTTCAGCAGTATACAACACCGATTTGAAAGAAGTAGAAGAAAAGATTCAGGAGCTGCTTGTAATTATTCCCAATCTTCCCGACGAATCTGTTCCTGAAGGAAAAGGTGCAGATGATAATATTGTTGAGCGGAGTGGTGGAACTATTCCCGCTTTATCTTCAGAAGCCATGCCCCATTGGGAATTGGCTAAGAAATATGATATCATTGATTTTGAGCTAGGTGTAAAAATATCAGGAGCCGGCTTTCCCGTTTACAAAGGAAAAGGCGCCCGTTTGCAGCGTTCGCTCATTAACTTTTTCCTGGATAATGCTCGTGAAGCCGGATATACTGAAATTCAGCCCCCTTATGTAGTTAATTCAGCATCCGGATTTGGAACAGGTCAATTACCAGATAAAGAAGGTCAGATGTATCACGCAGAAGTAGACGATCTGTATTTGATTCCTACAGCAGAAGTTCCCGTCACCAATATTTATCGTGATGTAATACTTGAAGAGAAAGATCTTCCAGTAAGGAACACAGCCTATTCGGCCTGTTTTAGGCGAGAAGCAGGATCATATGGTAAAGATGTTCGCGGCCTCAATCGTCTTCATCAGTTTGACAAAGTAGAAATTGTTTGCATTGAAAAGCCCGAAAATTCATATAACCGATTGAACGATATGGTTGCTTATGTGCAAACATTGGTAGAGAAATTGGAGTTGCCTTGGCGCATTCTGCGTTTGTGTGGTGGTGATATGAGTTTTACCTCCGCTTTGACTTTTGATTTTGAAGTATTT
>JBAYZS010000107.1:0-4598 GCA_041672395.1 Dysgonamonadaceae bacterium
TGTTTTCGCTCATTTGAGCAATCAACCCCATTCCTTCTGCATAATGAACTTTCACGTTTTTCAAAACTGTGTTGAGGCATTCGCTTACAAATATACCGGGGGTAGGGCGGTAATAGGATCTTAAAATAAATCTTTCGCCTGGGATTGTCTCTTTTATTTGATACCAGTCCTTGAAAATGAATTTGTTAGAGGCTATTTCACTCACAATTTGTGGATTGAAACTTAAGTCGCCTCGTTTATATGTCAGACGTTTATCTGCTCGAAAACCCATAGCCGAATTGGGTTGCAATTCGTAGGTTTCGCCCAAAAGAATGAGTTTGTTATTGTCAACTCGATAATTTCCTTTGGGGTAAATCTCCACAATCACTTCGTCTTTTTCTTTATCAACTTCCAACACGTTCAACTGACGAAGCGCTGGTACTTCAAAATCAATGGATAAGTTTTTAAGCGTAATATTTCTGCAATGTAGCATCGCAAACGGAATCATTCGTCCGTGAAAAATAAACTCGGATCCTTGTCCGTCAATTGTTATATTATTCAGATTTTCAAGTGCAAAACCAATCTTTTTAGGATTTACCTGGTCATGGTTGGAGATATAATAGACCTTTTCAAAGGCTCCTTCTTCATGAAAATCATAACGACCTTTAGGAAATTTCACGGTAAGTGGAGCATTTTCATTTCTCGATTGCAGATATTCTATCAGTTTTACTGCAGCCTGCGAAGCGTTCTCCTTACTGTTTGCTTTTCCTCCAAATTTATTGAATGATATTACTTCGGAGGACTTGTCACTACTGGCTCCCAGTATTGTAATTAAGAGAATGAGGGGGATAATTCTTTTGAACATTTTATTGATTTGATGATAGTTTCTTTTATTTGGAGATGTATGTCATGTGCAAATATAATCTTTTATTGGCATTTTTTAAATTGTAACTTGCAATTCTGCTTTTTAGATATGGGCATTTCCCGTGTTTTTATTCAACGCAACTCCGATGCTCCTCTCACTATGGTCTCACTATGGTCTCACTAAATTCCAGTCAAATCCCTATCAGATTCTTACCTTGTTATTTCCAAATTCACGCAATATTCCAACCTTGCTCCTAAATAAATTTTGTCTTATTACAAAGTTAAAAGTATGTATATCGACATAAATATCCCTATAAAATAAAAGAGGGCACGTCTATAAAAGACAAGCCCTCTTCAGATAATTAACTCATAAACTTATCAGGGTATGAAAGTCGTGTATATCTTAAAACTGTTTGCCGGGACGGTAACAGACATGCTCAACGACGTAACATTAAGCGTTTCAGTAGAACTCATGAAGTTATACCAAGTTCCTGTCTTTGGAAAAACAGTCGTTGTAGTGATTTCAGTATTTTTAAAATTCCCAATAACCACAACTTGTTTACTGTTTCCGAATGAAGAAAGTTTGAGGTATCGACCTTGTTCCCAGTTGCTTGGCAAAACATTCCATGACATTTCCGCCGTAGCAAGGAACAGCTCTGGATGTGAATTATGCAAATCGTTTAGCTTGGAGTAAGTGGTGTACAGCTGTTTACGTTGAGGAATATCATAATAATTCCATCTGACAGGTTTCTTGCCGGTTCGACCGTTCTCATCTATAGATACATCGTAACCTAGTTCGCCAAACTGCCAAATCATCTTCGGACCCGGAACGGTCAAAAAGAATGCTGCGTTGGTAGCTAACTGCGACATACGGGCAGTGAGGTCGGTTTTCAGAATGCCGGTGCCATAAGCTGTTTGCTTAAATGATGCACGTTCTTCATCGTGACTTTCCATATAACTGATCAGACTGTTTGCAGGACGGGAAGAGGTTTTGTAGTAGGTGCGCGAAAAATCGGATTCGCTACTGAAACCCATCGCTGATTGGCAATACGCCCAGTTTACATTTCTCCATAACATCATTCCTGCATTGCTCAGCTCCATTTCCTCTGAATCAACTGCAAAATGTTCCAGGATAACATAAGCTTTGGGGTTGACGACTTTGATGGCTGAATTATAATCTTTCAAGATTGCAATTCGAGTTGCATCATAATTACTTGCACTTGACTCAGTGCTTAACTTTTGTGTGAACCCTTTTGTCAGGTCAAAGCGGAAACCATCTACATGATACTCGTTCAACAAGAATTCGAGATTTCGTTTCACGAACTTACGTACCAACGGCGATTCGTGGTTGAAATCGTGGAAAACGCTGTATGGATGAGGAGCATCGACATTGAAGTAGGGATTATTGGCCAATGTTTTGTTTTTGCTTGTGTCCCAATAGAGCTTGGCAAATGGATTTGCTCCTGTTGCATGATTGTAAACCACATCAATGATGACCGCGATGCCTCGTCTGTGACATTCGTCAATAAAATCTTTATACATCTTGTCAGTTCCGTATGCTTTATCCATAGCAAAGAAGAAAGCTGGATTGTAGCCCCAACTGTCGTTTCCGTCAAACTCTTGAATGGGCATCAGCTCAATGGCGTTTACTCCCACAGCTTCAAGATAATCTAGCTTTGCCTTTGCACTATTGATATCACCGGTTTCGGTGAAATCACGAAGCAGCAATTCATAGATTACCAGGTTGTCAAGCTCGGGAGCCTGAAAATTGGCGACTTTCCAATTATAATTTTCCTCTTGAATTTTGAAAACGGATACTATGCCGACGGCTCCTTGTGCGGGATATGCCATATTTTCGTTATATGTGCTTGCCGGAATATATTTATCATTACTTGGATCAAGAATCTTCCTGGAATATGCATCGGCTAATCGAGAGGTTTCACCGGCTTGGGTGCCCACGTAATATTGGAATGCATATTCTTTAGTTGGGTCAAGGCCCGTAATGGTGATCCACCAACAACTCGAAGCATCATCTCTCCACATTTGAGATTTATCATCGTTGCTCAAGGTCCAATTATTGAAGTCGCCTAATATGTGTGCAAAATTCTTGCGTCCGCCATTCTTGTCTTTATCGTATAACACCATGGTTACTGTAGAGTTGTTAATGATGTTAATGCCTTCTATTACACCTGCGGGGAGCGGTGCATTTTTTACTGCAGCTGGTTCAAATGGTTTATATTTTGTGTCGGTGACCGTTACGAAAGAATCGTCTGCAATTCCTTTTTTAGTGCCGTCTGAACTGCGGATTACAATGCCAATTTTGTTAATTGGGGTTGTTCCGGAATTGAACCACTGACGAACAGTTGACGAAAGCGTAATGCTCCAAATGTTGGTATCCTTTTTGTTCATCTTACATTTGGCAATGTTTTCGTTCCATTCAGCTGGGACAAACATCCATGTTCCTTCCTGTACAACACCAATATGGATATAAACATCGCTGGTATAACCTAATAGCTGTGATCCATTTGCTGCTTTGAAAGTGATGGTAAGAGTTGAATCCGCATTAGGAGTTTTAGTTGAATAGTTTAATCCATCCTTGATCACAACCGGTGTTGGGTCGGGCTTTGGATCTGGTTTTGGGTCAGGATTGGGTTCGGGCAAATCTGATTTACAACCGACAACCAAAAGGATGAATATTAAAACGACTACTTCGTATATTTTTTTCATTTGAATGATTAACCTTTATTGATTACAATTCAAGTATGAACACCTCTTTGGACGATAGTTTCAATGTATCGTTTAATGCTATCTGTTTGTTAGTTAAGATGTCTTTACCAAACGTTTTTCCTTTAATGGATTCGGCATATCTGTCCAAATTAATTTCAACATCTTTTGATTGTCCGTTCATAATTACCAGCACACTTTTTTCTCCAAGATATCGTTCATAAACATAAACTCCTTTTTGAAGTACATAATGTTTCATCTTGCCTTTAGCGATAATATCATTATCTTGTCGCCATTTTAACAAGGTGCTCATATAATCAAATGCATGATTCTGAATGTCATCGCGCCCCTGACGTGTGAACTGATTCACTTTATCGCCTGGCCAACCTCCGGGCACATCTCTACGGATATAACCATCGCTTTTGCTTTTGGTCCCATTCATCAAAAGTTCTGTTCCATAATAGATTTGAGGGGTTCCAGGAATTGTCAGCAAGAAAGCGATACCTTGTTTCCAGCCCGACAAGTCGCTTGGATATTCTTTTAAATATCGATCTGTATCATGGTTATCAAGAAACCTGAGAACATTACTGATGTTTGGATAGATAAAATCGTAGGTCATGTGGTCCCAAACTTTATGCAGACCGCCATTCCATTCTCCTGTTTCTTCAAAAAAGGCTGTGTGTGCTAAGCCCATAAAGTTGAAATCCATTACAGATTTTAACTGGGTGTTTTTGCCATTATTCAACTTGCTGTCTTTCTGCCAGAAAGCTGTGCCGATGGAGTTGTTTAGCCATGCCTCGCCAACAATGTTGTAATCTGGATATTCTTTATAAATGGCGTCGCACCAGTCTATCATCATATCGTAATCTGCATAGGGATAGGTGTCTTGACGGATACCGTCTACTCCTGAATATTCTATCCACCAAATACTGTTCTGGATAAGGTATTTAGCTACGTGACGGTTACGCTGATTCAAGTCGGGCATAGTGGGAACAAACCAGCCATCGGTCATTTTTTTCTTATCGTATTCT
>JBAYZS010000108.1:0-4471 GCA_041672395.1 Dysgonamonadaceae bacterium
CTCGGGAAGCGGAGTTATGTAGCATTCCATCCCCATCCTGCACATGAAGCGTGCCAGCCGGTTCCACACGGGATACTTGTCATAAAGAGTATTAGCCTTATCATTCACCCTTGTCTTTCTCCACTTGTCCAAGATTTCGCCGGTTACTGTCGCAACCCTGATACCGTTATCAATGTAAAACTTGTCAATTTCCAACAGTATCCATTTTGTCCTGAGCACACTCACCCCGGAGGCAGTTTTCAACCCGACAAACTCTCTTATGCAGGAAGCCAACGGACTTTTGTAATTGAACTTCTCACTCATAGAATGCCCCTCCTTTCTGTTTGTAAAAGTCCTTACTGACGGGCATAACAGGCAATGCACAACTCATAAGCAAGGATATATCAATCTTGAGATAGATCATGGTTGAACCCGAGTGCTTGTGGCCGAGCACCTCGGATATGACGGGGTAACTCGTCCCGTTTCTCAGAAGTGTGCTGGCAAGGCTGTGCCGTATGGAATGCGGTCCATGATGGCAGTATTTGACAGAAACGCCCGCATTTGATATGATGTCGTTTATTGTGCTGGCAACGCTTTCACGTCTGGTATCCACATAAGGGGCTCGCGTAGAAAGGAACACTCGGGGGGAGTCTGATTTGACCCTCCCGTATTTGAGATAGTCGATGATGGCATCTCCCACATCGGCAAGCAACGGAAGCTCGATGGGCTCCTTGGTCTTGAACTGGACAAAGTTTATCCTGTTTTCCTTCCAGTTGATGTCGAAGAACTCAAGACCGGCAATATCCGAAGTTCTTAGTCCCAAACGAGTAGCCAGTAACAGCATGGCATAGTTGCGCTTGCCATTGGTTCCGCTCCTGTCGACGGATGTTTCTATTTTAGCCACCTCTTCCGGGGTGTAATACGAGGGAATGCACTCTTTTCTGATCCATTGGTAGTTCTTCAACATTAATTCTTTATCATCTTTGATAATCTGCTGGTCAAACCAGAAACGGAACAGTACGCGCAGGCAGCTGACAATGTTGATTTTATTGTTCTCACTCGTTGAGACAAACTTGATAATATGCCGCTTATTGATTTCCTCAGGGGTTTCGATCCTTTCGGTTTCAAGATATTTAAGAAAATTACTCAGATAAAGCTCATAATCCTTAATCGTGATCTCACTGCGGCGCAGACTGCGTAGATGGTTCACCAACTTTCGCATCTCCTCTCCAATAGGCCCATCAAGACCGTGTCTGACAGGCACTACCGTGTTCTTCCTGATGTAGCCCAGATTGAGATAATCATCTAATACCTATATACTGCGTATCTTCTCCCTCTCTATATGTTCAATATCTTTTTTGGATACGCATTCATTGATAAAGACTACACCCACGCTTGGCGTATAACTGCCTGACGCTT
This sequence comes from Dysgonamonadaceae bacterium, assembly GCA_041672395.1. Taxonomy (GTDB): domain Bacteria; phylum Bacteroidota; class Bacteroidia; order Bacteroidales; family Dysgonomonadaceae; genus UBA5287. Next base: position 1,399 of record JBAYZS010000108.1, read on the forward strand.
CTGAAGCATGTACTTGACAATACCGTTGCGCCATAGTGATTTGTATTTATCAATACGGTTTGTCGAGTAACAGGCCCCGGCAAAATAGTTGATGCAGCATTTCGTCAGTTTTTGAATTTCCATTCTTTTCATAAGCGATATTCTTTTTATTTGTGAATATGTCTCACAAATATGCTTATGATTAGTGTTTATGTAAAGTAAATCATGGAAAATATTGAATATTAGTTGTTTGATGCTTTAAAAATGGGACGAAAATACATAAGTAAAAACTGCGCATAAAAGAACAGTTCTATTTGCCAACGATTTTTTATAAAGCAATGCAATTTGGGTTGCCGAGAGTTCAAAATTATTTGTCAGGAAGATGAATGTTCTGTTCATTTCCTTGTCATAATAAGCAACTCTTCGTAGTTTCTCTGGATAATATTTTGAGGGATAATACCCTTTCAAGAATTCAGTTGAGTAATCTTATAAAGTTGGGTAAAGTCAACATATCCTTTATCGAAGATGTAGTAAGCACCAACCTCGTATGGGATTACATTCATTGCATTCATATCGTTAACCGTAGCAGTTGTAATATGCAGGAAAACAGGAATTTGTGTGGTAATGTCATAAAGCCTGTGAATCTTTATTCCACCTTTGTGCTTTCTGAATTTAGCCCACCAGAATACTGACAGACACAAATCTATAGTCGTTGAATCGAAAGCGTAAACTTTACCTTTTATCTCAAAATCATTATTGTTTGGCATTTGCCTGGCAATATCAATCAGATAATAGGCAAACTCCTCAAAGATTCTGCAATTCCGATTCTCGTCTGCTTTTGAAAGATTACTGCGGGTAACGCTTTTACCGAATCCAAGATGTAACTTTTCTTACTGTGGACATCGATTGCCACAATAAGATCACGCAAACTATCCCGGTTAGTCAGTTGGCCGAAAATCATCACCAGAAGTTAATTCCAACAAGTAAAATGTTTTACATATTTGTTGCCGTTGTACTTCATAGCAAGATTATCGAATAGCCACTGTGGTAAAAAAACTACGATTTGTGCGTACACATATTTGCCTTTATTCATTGTTCCTCGTATTAATAAGGAACAAAAATAAATCTTCAAATCGTCACTTGTAAAAATGACTCGTAAAATATAGAAAATCAGCTATTTCAAAGAACGTTTGTTTGTTTTTAATGGACACTAATGATTTATCATAAATAAATGACATTTTTTTAACCATATGACGAATTTTAACATGTTTTAATTCAAATAAATTTTTTATGACTATTTCTTTTACGTTATTTACAAAATATCGAAAACTAATACATTAATGGGGAGTACTTAATTAGAACATAAATTTTAGATTGATGATTTCATGAAACATTGATAGGTTCATTATATTAAATTTAAAATTATTTACTTATGAAAACGAGAAAACTAACAAGAGGAAGTTTAAATGAATTGGCAAAGGTTATGCCTTCATTGAATAAAGAATTACAGCAATCCTATATGGGTGGATATATCCCTTCATGCGTATTTAATGCTTATGATTATCTCGATGGAGATATATACAATGCGAATCACTATTATGAACAAACATCTGGAAACTTAGGATATGTGCCAACAAGTAGTGGCGGTGTCAATACTTCTGATATTCCAACAATTGGTTCTTTTGGCGGATTTGATGTACGAGAGATTTCTGCTGGTTCAGGAGTTACAACGTCTGGATTTACTACGAACGGAGAAAGGATTATGATGACCTATAATTCTGGTGGTATCGATCACGCTGTAGTAGTGACAAGTGTATCTAAAGATTCAAATGGAAATGCTATATATCATTATTACGATCCAACAAATAAAAAATACGGGACTGTATATAATAACCAATATTCCGCCCTTTATTCTGTCGGCTATATTTATACCGACTCTCCGGTATCAGGATCGTATGACTCCTCAGGATCGTATGCTTGAAAATAATTCTTAGAAGATTATATAACGGATATATATATTGTGTGTGAGTAAAAATAAAATACGGTATATTTTTAAGTATTGTTAAGTGTATATTTATTTATTATGTATAAAAGTGATAAAAATCATTCAATCTAATATAATAAAGTATGTACAAACGATGAATAACGTGATCTTTTAAATTAAATATACATCGAAATAAGTTTGAGTCCATTCCGAAACCTTCAAAGGACGTTTCGGAGTGAATTAATTTTTTAACTTAAAATTTAAGAAGAATATATGCAAACGATTAAATCTATTTTGTTTTTTTTTATTTTGAGTAATCTGTCTTGTATTGCCCAAAACCAAACGAATATTACAGTAATCGATGAGGATACAACAGCTCTTGAATATGAATGGATGGGAACAATATCTAGGGTTCTTACTTCAATGAATGTTGTTTACTCAAAGCCTGACGGGTTTAAAGAAGTGGGCTATACTGAATGCTTCAAGGAAAATCCGAAACTTAAAGAAGCATTTACCTGCGTTCTTAATCAGTTACAATCTGAGGATAATCAGTTCATGGTATATATGCAAACTCACAGGCTATTCAATAAAGAGGAAATATTGGATATGAGGCGATTATTCCCTGATTTCGATCCTGAAAATATTCCAGTTAATACTATGAAATACATTATTAAAGTCTTTTTTGGTAAGGAAAAAGAAGATAATTGGGAAGAATTAGTAGATTTTTATTCCATCAAAGAGGCACATAAAAAATTCAATGCCGATTCAGCCATGAAACTTTCAATTTGTCTTTCGCCAGACGATTATTATAAAAATGAATACAAATACATTGATGTTTTATTTTTTCAGAAAAGAGAAAGAGGCTACATAGGTTTATTCTGTTTTTTTACTGATAAGGCGCATAGTAATTATAATCATTATTGGAAAAAGATAGAAAAAACTTTCTATTATGAAGATTAGTATTTTTGTCAAAATAATTTCCCTTTCTTATGGGATATGATACTCCCCAAAAACTGGACAACGAGTTAAGATATAGCGATGAAATAAAAAACATTATCTTTAACAAAAAAACTTATGTCCACAACAAGAAGAAAATTCAGCAAAGAATTC
>JBAYZS010000109.1:0-4251 GCA_041672395.1 Dysgonamonadaceae bacterium
GCAATAATGGGCTACCGTCCATACCGCAATAGTAAAATCCAATGAGCTGATTAATAGCTTATTGGATTTTTTTTATTATGAGTAATTGCGCCACATCCATTTAATTTTAGTCATTTTATAATCATATACTTGAATTTAAGTTTTTCATTAACAAATAAACCTTAAGTTTTATACATTGAAAATTAATTATATTAATTATAATATGTAATCTCTTTATATTAAATTTATTCCGATCCTGAGGATGATCACTCTTTCACCCAATATCCAATTCCACATCATTATTCTGCCGAATCATCCTTTAAATTGATACTTTTCTGTTTTCATTATGGCTCTTTTAGGAGTCTACTTTTTTTTAGGGAAAGATATTCGTTAATCAACTGAATTTAGTTTTATACAAGAAAAAATGTTTGGAAGTGCTCTTCCAAACATTTTTCTTGCAATTTCAATCTATTCTTCCCCCAACACATTAAATTCGGCTATATCGCATTGTGCCCCGCCTGCAGGACCAACAGCCGGTTTAGAATAAACAAAAACGTCACTAATTACAAATTTGACATATCGTGCCGAAGATCCATCTTGGGTGAAAGTGTGTGTACGTGGCGTATTGTTGCTAACACTCCAATCGGACAACTTCGTCCATGTTACGTTGTTATTACTAATCTCAAAATGGCCATTTTTAATGTTCCCCCTCCAGGAATCGTTGGTAGGCTTTGTAAAACTAATTTGGTAAACCTTATACTCACTCTTCATGTCGAAGATAAAATAATAAGGAAGAGGTTTGGGAGCATCCCATTTAGATCCCCAGAAAGTGGTTGTATTCCCATCGAGCATTTTTTGAGGAATACGGTTAAGGAATACATATTGAGGTTCCTCGGAAATGCATGAATTCCAATCAATAATTTCCCAATTTGTACGATTGAGAATATGGGGGTTTAATCCAACTAATATTGCTATCTCCGAATTTACAGAAGGATTACTATTGAGTGAAACAGTAACAATAGCTGAACCTATTCCAACCGGTTCAATTTCGCCATCCTTCACTTTTACAATGGATTCATCAGAAGATTTCCAAACGAGAGAAGAGTCTCTAACTGCGTAGTCTGACGGCAATATAACGGGAACTACACTTTGTTTGTTATTCAGCGTCATAACCAAACTACTCTCAACATTAATTGCAGTTATCGAATTCTCTAAAACTTCAACAGGAATAACTTTTTTTGCAGATGGTTTATCTGCAACACTGACCGTGATTTCGGCATTACCGTAATAAACGGGTGTTACTACTCCATTCTCATCAACTGTTACAATGTTTTCATCTGAAGATTCCCAAATGAGGTTAAAAGCAATTTTTTCATTATAATTCGATGGTATTGCACTTGCAACTAATGCCGTGGTTTTTCCCATTAGTATTGGGAGATTGTCTAAAGATGTAAGATTTGATTTGTAGGCCACTTCAATTCCTTCAAGCGGCAAACTTTTTATTACATCTACAGGTATCGATTTTTTTAGGCCTTCGCTGCTTGTTGAATTAATAAAGCATGCACCATCGCTGATTGCACGAACCAATCCTGTTGAACTAACTGTAGCCACAGCAGCGTCGGAAGATTCCCATCTAAAAGTCTGAGTTGTGGGGCTTGCAGTAATTTGATACTCCTCGCCTTCTATCAGTTCTATTGTGGATTGGGTGGTGTAAATAGTATATTCTACATCTCTTTCCGGACCATCGCTGCAAGCTGAAAGCATAAACAAAGCGGCAAAAATGAATGATGCCAGATATAAAAATCTATTCATATTTTTAACTTTTATCAGTTTTAAATTTGTCATTTATAATTTTTAATTTATCATTTATCTTCTACTCGAATCAACCTTTCCTCTACTTCTCTCCATCCTGAAAAGCTTCCATTGCTATTCTTAAGTCGAAAACGGTAGTTCAAATAGAAAACGCTTTGCTTAGTTATACCTTGTATAAGTTCAGGGACATATTTGTTATAACCATTTACATTATCAAGCATTTCTACTTCCATAGAGCCATATGGAGTAACCATAAGAGAATTATCCTCTTTTATCTGTACCACAACAGACAATCTCTCGATATCGGCAACGGAGGTGGTACTTCCATAAGTTTCGTTACCAACAAACATTCTTACCTTGTCTTTTTCAAGTGGTTGCACTAATTTTGTGCCGCTCAATAAAGTGGTAGGATTTGTTATAGTGCCGCTTTTTACATAATAAGTGGGTACTAATTGTTGGGCATAATCATTTTCAATGGCTACACGGAAAAGTACATCACTTTTCTCCGCATTCACATCATAGTTTGAAACACTTTTGATTCTCAGTGGAATGAAATAAATTGAATCAGGGGACAAGCCCAACGCACGGACTTTCACTGGCATTCTTACATAATGATAATCCGAATTTGCAGGTAGTGTTACAGTATATGAATCAATTGTGTACCTGTCGGCGGGTAATAATTTGGCATACTCACTTGGGTAATTGTAGTTCAGACTGTTGAACTTATCTAACATCTCTGGGTTGGGCTCGAGCGTTACCGTGATATCCTTTTCATTGCTGTTTGAACCCCCGCATCCTATGGTAACATATCTGACAGGTTCTTCTTCATTGAGCGTATAGGATGTGGCATATAAATTATCCGAGCCACTTAACAAATAAACCAAAGTTTTATATTGTTCTTCCTGATAGATGATGTCAGTGTTGCAACCAGCTATACTTAATGCTATGATGCATGTAATAAATATGGGTAATGATATTTTCATATGACTAAAATTTTTTTTCAATTCTCATTAATGCTGATATCCCGGGTTTTGATCCATCGAAGGGGATTTTCTTACCTCGTTCAATTCGATGGGAACGAGAATCAGCTTTTTATCCACAACTCTGTTTCTAGCTATTGGCTGATTGACAGGGACAATATTGTAAAATGATAATCCATCAGCATCCATGTCCATGCCTTGAATGGGTTCTCTTTCCGTGATTTCGTATTTACCCCAGCGCCGTACATCCCAAAAACGTGCATTTTCGTGAAGTAATTCTACCATACGTTCGCGTTCTATCAGAGCTTGCATAGTTTCTTTTGAAGAAAGTTCAGCATCCGTCAGTCCCGGTAATCCAGCTCTAAAGCGAACCATGTTGAAATAATAACGCATTTCGTCTATATTTCTTGATAGTTGATAATCTTGGATGGTATGAGTAGTTGTTAGATTATTTAATGCTTCTACATAGGCGAGTAAGATCTCCGCGTAGCGGATTATCGGATATGCTTTCTCTAACCGACGGGAATTTTCGTAACCTTCTCCTTGTCCTGGAGCTCCCCATGAATCTTCAGGATGTACAAATTTTCTCAAAGAATAACCTGTTGTGTTTACGTTGTATGGTAAATTTCGGTTAGAATTTTTGCCGGCGTTACCATTCAGGTTGTACCAAAATTGGATATTTCTTTTGCTTAAGTTAGCAGTGGAAAGCATAGGCCATAATGCTCCGCTGAATCCGATGCTGGCATAGAACCTCAATTCGCGGTTCACATACATTTTGTGGACATTTCCTTTTAACGTATAACCAGAAAAAGTCTTATCAGCTCCATTATTCCATATACCATCGGTAGCGTAGGGATATTTATCGCTCGAATTTTCGATGGTTCGTCCGTCCACCATCAAATAGGCGTCAATCACTTTTTGTGGTACTCCTACAGTGGCAAATCCATTATATATTTCATAGGGAAAAGCGTGTCTGGAATAATTTTCTAAACCGTATGATCGCTGCGCCCACAGATACTCAGGATTACGCGCAAATGGCGATTCTCCGGTGAACATATCGGCATATGACCGGAACGGGTCAATATCTCCTGCACCCAATGGAAAATTATGTTGCGATACATTATCAGGCAGGGGAGCAGTATCCTGCATTTTTTTGATGGTGTGTAAAGAATAGATATTCGTGTCTATAATACGCTTGCAAACCGCGGCTGCCTGAGCCCATTTTCTTTCGTCGTATGTTTGTGAGACATAATATACTCCATCGATAGACCTTTTCCACGTTCCGTACGTTCTGCGAGCTGCTGATCCGCCATTCCAAAGCGGACTTGCCTGAATTAACCGGAGACGGGCGCACAGCCCAAGAGCAGATCCAGCAGAAGGACGTCCAAAAAAAGTGGATGAGACAACTTCCGGCATGAGTGATGCGGATCGTTCTAATTCATTGCAAACATAATCCACCGATTCGTCGAATGTAGCTCTC
>JBAYZS010000110.1:0-4223 GCA_041672395.1 Dysgonamonadaceae bacterium
GTAGGTCCGGTCTCCCGCCTGTAGGGAGACCGTGCCGCGATGCGGGTTTGCCACGCCTAGCCTCCCTTACGAGCCGGACTCGACGGGCACTGTATCCCACGTCTCGGCGCCCGACGGCGCGAGCGTGATGGTCGCCGTCATGCGGTCGTCGATCGGCACATTGCGCTCGTACCCCGTCACCGACGCCTCGAACGTGACGCGGTGGCGGACGTCTGAATCCTGCTGTTGGGGGAACGTGATCCGGTGCTGCACGACGTGCCCGCTGTTGAGTAGCGAGAGCAGCAGCTGATCCTCTGGCGAGCCGGGGATGTAGTTCATCTCGAAGCTGGCCTCGCCCGAGTCGATCAGGCCAGGGATATATTCGCGGCGACGGTCCGGGCTGCAGAAATGAGTGACATCGATCCGGTCCGCCGTCTGCGAGCCTGGAGTTAGATTGAAGATTTCGCAGATCTGGGCGAATGCGCCGCCGCCGCTGACGATCAGGCCATTCTCATCCCAGATCTCATAAATCGTGCTCCAGCCTATTGTCGCTTGGCTAGCCATCGTGCTCCTCCAAAGAAAAAGCCGCCAAGCGGCGGCCATGGTGGCAAAAGGAAACGAAGTCAGGTGTGATGCGCGATCAGGTCGACCGCCACGCCATAGAGATAATCTACGCCGCCGCTGCTCTCGGCCGGGAGGTCCCTGCCGTCGGAGTCGATGAACACGGCGTGGAGGCCGTTTGCCCGGTCGCTGTATCCGTCGAGCGCTGCGATGAGGTCGCGCGCGAGCTGCTTTGCAGCCTCGTAGGTGTCCGCGATGCAGTTCGCCTGGATGCGCGACGTGGTGAGGCTGCGGGCCGAAAACGTGTATTGCGGCACGCCGCTGATGCGATAGAGCACGACGTAGGGCCGCGCGGTGCCCTGCGGGGCGCGCACCCAGTACCGGCGTCCGTCAGCGACGCTTGCCAGAGCCGTCGTCAGCGCTTCTTCGAGCACGGTTCTTAGCCCTCGGGGCTTTCGAGCGGAGGATGAGGCGCGCCATGATCTCACGCGCCTTGCGGCACATTCTGCACGCCATCAGCGGCCTCCCGCGCGTGCGCGGCGTCGTGCCAAGCGGCGCGCCGATTTCATGATCTCGTTGGCGAGTTCCTTTTTGACGGTTTCGAGCGCGCGCATCTTTTCAGCGTCCCAGGCCGGCCGCGCGAAGGGCTGCGGCCCGTGATGCACGGTGCCCCACTCCTGCATGTGCGCATGCGCAACGGGCCCGGCGCCAACGAACATCTCGACGCTCGCCCTGGTCGACTTGAACATTCGCCGGTGCAGCATCCGTTGCCGCCTCGAAAGCCGCGTCGAGACGGTGATCGAGGATTTCAGATCACGCTCGGTTGTCGCCGGATCGTCCGGGGCGCGCGCCCGCATGGCCTCCGCGATCGGCTGGCCGACCTTGCGCAGCGTGCGGCGGAGGACGTTTTTGCCGGTCGCCTTCGGCAGCTCTCCGAGCGCGCGATCGAGATCGCGAAGCCCCTCGATGTTGAACGTCTCGGCCATCAGTCGTTGTCCCTAACCGCGGTGATCTCGATGTACCGGCCCCGCATGGCGCCGCCGTCGCCTTCCTTGACGCCTTTGATGTTCCAGACTGCACCATCGCAGGAGAGGCGGTCCTTCGGCGTTACGGTGGCCGTAGTGGCAGTCCGCCGGATCACGAACCTTGTCCTCAAGCTCGCGCCGACCTGGCCCGCAGCGAAGGCCTCCGCGTCCGACGCATCGCGGCGCGCTGCCCACACCGTCGCCAGTGGTTGCCAGGTGAAGACCGGCTCGTTGAAACCGTTGGTGCCCGTCTGCGTGTGGCGCTCAATCGTGATGCGCCGATCGAGCGTACCTGCACTGCGCGTTGCCATGCTCCGCCTCACGCCGCCAGGGCGTCCTCAAACGTCATTTTTGGATACGCCTTTAGCGCACTGTCGGGGCTGCAATTGATGACGCGCGTTCCGGTGTCCTTGATGACGCCGGCTGCGTTGTCGACCGCGCGGCGCCACCGCCCGATGTTGCGGCTCGACGGATTGGACATATCGCCAGGGTGTCGGCCGTGCCAGTGCAGCCCCTTGTCGATCCTCATGTCGAATCCAACGAGAATGATCTTGGCGCACTGAAACTGCACTGCGAGGTTTAGGCACTGAAATCCGCTGTTGCTGCCCCAGCCAATCGTGTTCAGGGGCCGTAGAATCAGACGGTCCTCAGGTTTGCGGCAATTCACGTGACGCACCCCGGGAAACTCGCGCGACGCCCTATGGTCGGTCGTGAGCTTCAGCCCTGGGAACTCAGGGCAGCCCTGATACTGTTTCCACCATGAATGATCGCAGGCGAACAGGATGTCTGCCCACGGCGCTAACTTCCAACTCGTATTGATCGCAATGAAGCGCGCCTTTCCGCGCCCGAGTTCGAGCGGAACCGTTTTTGCCGAGGGGCCGGAGGCGACAATCACGCAGGTTTCACCTGCCCACGACGGCCACCAATCCGGCAGGCTCATCGGACCTCCGGATCGCGGAGCGGATAGAGCAGCGTCACCACCGGCTGAGGCAGGGAGCCGCCGGCGAACGCCCCGTCCGGGTTTCCGTCGGGCTCGCGGTACCAATGGCCGACGAGGATCAGCGTCGCCATCTCAATCTCCGGCGGGACAATACTGCCCGATGGGAGGTTGCCGCCGGAGTCGAGATCGAGGAGCTTCTCTGCCTGGCTCTTCAGATAGTTGATGACGGCCGCGCTCGCGGCCTCGATATAGACAGACAGCAGCTCGTCATCGTCGCTGCCGTCGATGCGCAGGGCCGACTTGACGCGCTCAAGCGAGACCAGGCTCGGCATCACTTGGCATCCTTCCCGTCGCGGCCCTTCTTGACCGACAGGCGCCACGCGTCGCTGGTGCCGGGCTTATCCGACGTCTCCCGCTGCGCGATCCAGATACATCCCCCCCAGGTGACGCTCGCGCCTTTGTGGTACGTGATGCCGTCTTTGTAGACACCGCGGTCGATCACCATGGGAACAGGGATTCGCTTGACCCGCTCGCCCTTCACGAACCGAAAATAGGCGCCTGCGTCGGTGATCTCGAGGTCAAGATCATCGAAGCCGACGCCGTCCTGCCCATCCTTCGGCTTCGGCAATGCGGCGACCGCCTCCGCGATGCGCCGCTCCAGCGCGGCCATGTCCGCATCGCGGCCGTCACGCCCGACCACGCGGCCTAGCTTTTCGGTGCGGCCGTCCGTCATCGTGGCGACGAGCTCGCCGTCCCGGTCGATCAGCATTGAGGCGAGCCCGCGGCCGTCCTTGGGCCTCGGCAGCGCGGCGACAGCCTTAGCCACGGCCTCCTCGATGACGGGTCGCACATCTTCGACGGTAATGCTTTTGGGCTTCGGCAGCGCCGCGACGGCCTCGGCGACGTGCTCCGCAACGAGGCCTTTGACATCAGGCGCCGGAAGCTCCGCGACCGCCTCACGCACCATCGCCTGCATGTCGTCGCGGGAGATGCTCTTGCCGACGACGACGCCGAGCTTCTGCTGCTTTCCGTCGGACAGCGTGACCACGAGCTCTCCGTCCCGGTCGATCAGCGCGCCGGCGAGACCCACGCCGTCCTTGGGCTTGGGCAGAGCCGCCACCGCCTCTGCGACGAGCGCGCGCACGGCGTCCGCATGCCCCTCCTCGCAGCGTTGCAGAGCGGCGCGCAGTTCGCCCAGCTCCCCGGCAAGATCCCGGCGCACGCGCGTGTCGACTGCGTCCTCGTTTACGCCGATTGGCAGCTCGGACACGCGCTTTTCCAGGGCACTCAGGCGCTCCGAGATGGGATCAACCGCCTTGGCGACCAGCAGCTTCATCACTGCGGCCACGTCTTCCATCAGGTCTCGCGTTTCGGACTGATCCATCTCGCGCCTTCCGTTTTTCAGGCTGCCAGCGGAACGTGATCGAGGCCCGTCAGAGAGGCCAGCATTTGCCGCCGCAACAGGCTCCGCATCGCCCGCTCGGCCGCTGTCGGCTCTGATGGCGGCGGCGAAGACGGTGCCGGCGGCCCGTTGATCAGCTGCTGATCGCGGGCCGCGATCGCCGCCAGCGAATGATCCTGCTGCTGCAGGTAGATCGTGTCGCCGCCATCAACCGGCGGATAATTGAGCCGCCGCCGCTGCTCGTTAAGTGTCGCCGTCCCCTTCGCCTTGGCCGCCACGTCGATTTGGGTGGCCGTGTCCATGCGCAGGAGGTCGT
>JBAYZS010000111.1:0-4016 GCA_041672395.1 Dysgonamonadaceae bacterium
TGTATTTTTTTTTTGTATGGCATATACTAGTCGATAAATTGAGCTTTTGACACAAAAAAATATTGCAATTCGAGGAAAAAATATCTGTTGATGGCGATTTTTTATGTAAGTTTGCATCCTATGAAAAAAGGGCTTTTAATCATAGGTTTTCTTTGTGCTTGCGTTATCTATACGATAGCGCAAGTGCCTCGTATTATTCTTCCTGATTCTTCGCTAATTACGTCGGATCCTGATTCTCTTGAGTTATTACATAAAAAGGTTGGACAAGAACTTGAACAAGATCATGATCATGGGGACACAATTATTTCGGAAGGTGATTCTTTAGTGGAAATTCCTGAAATAGTTGCTTGCAAAATTGATCAGCGAACAGGTGAACGCTATCCTATTCCAATGGATACGTTATTATTTAATTATCAGCACGAAACGATGGTTGAGGGTTATTCTCCGGCTATGGGTTATCTGGGTGCACTGGGTTCGCCTCTTCTTTATAAGACATACTTCGATCGACCTGAAACAGATTATTTTATATTTAATCAAGCTTATTACCCGTATCTGAAACGTCCCGGATCACAGTATTTCTTTAATACGCGTCGACCTTATTCGCAATTGAATTATCAACGCTTAATTGGAAACAGAGAAAACAATGAGGAGCGTTTTAACGGATTGATTGATATGAATTTCGGAAAAGAATTGAATGTTGGTATTGAAGGGGACATCATTTTTTCGAAGGGATTTTATAATTCTCAGTCTGTAAGACATTATTTGTGGTCTATTTTTGGAAGTTACAATAGCGACAGGGTCGAAGCGCATATGTTTGCTACGACGGGCAGGTCCAGTAATTTTGAAAATGGAGGCATCGTAGATGAGAATTTCATCCTGAAACCTGATTCGATTAATCAGGATTTTGAATCGAATGATATTCCTGTAAACATTACTAAGACTTGGAATACTTTGAAAAATGATCAAGTTTATCTGACGGGAAAATATAATTTCGGTTATTATAAAGATCATCCAACAACGGATTCTTTAAAGGGTGAATTTGTGCCGGTGGCTTCTGTTTTACTTTCTTCTCATTTCCGCAGCCAGTATCGCCGGTTCTTATCGCATGATACAACTTCTGTTAATATTAACGGTGTGCCATATACGTATAGAATTGATCAATTCTATCCCAATATTTATTATCCCAAGGCTGTTGACGACAGTACAAGGTTCAGTTCCATCAAAAACACAATTGGTCTTTCATTAAGAGAAGGGTTTAAACCGTGGGTTAAATTTGGTCTTACTGCTTTTTTAGAACATGATCTGCGCAATTATTCGATGGTTGACAGTACCGGAATTGGTCGAACTTTGCATCGTGAGAATTCAGTAGTAATTGGAGGTGTGTTGTCAAAACAACAAGGTGAAAATTTGAAGTTTAACATTCGCGCTGATATTGGTGTGCTTGGTGCCAACCTGGGAGAATTTAACGCAGTTGGGGATGTTACAACTGGATTTACTATAGGAGATAAACGGACGGAGCTTTCCGCGAATGCATATATCAAGAACTTGAAACCTAAATATTTACAGGAACATTATCATTCCAAATATTTTTGGTGGGATAATAATTTTGGTGATATACGCAAAGTGTTTGTTGGTGGAAAACTGTTCATTCCTTTTACAAATACGACAATTAACGCCGGTGTTGAGAATGTTCAGAATTATTTATATTTAGATGCAAACCGAGATATGAAGCAGGAAAACGATAATATTCAGGTCTTATCTGCTACAATCGATCAACGTTTACATGCAGGTATTTTCCATTGGGATAATCAGTTTGTTTATCAGACTTCGAGCAATCAAAATGTTATTCCTGTTCCAACATTTAGTTTGTATTCTAACTTATATTTGAAAACTATGATAGCTGATGTTCTTACAATGCAATTAGGAGTGGACATGAATTATCATACAAAATATTTTGCTCCCGGTTATGAGCCGGCATTGCTTCAATTCTATAATCAACAAAAACGTGAAATCGGTGACTATCCTTTCGCCACTGTTTATGCTAATTTACATTTGAAACAAACACGCTTTTTTGTTACTTATTACAATGTCGGCTCTCTTATAACTGATATTGATGACTATTTTTCATTACCCGGTTATCCTGTTAATCCTCCTATGTTTAGAATGGGACTATCGATTAACTTGCATGAATAAAATGAATATCCATGAAAACAAAAAGGCTAATCTATTTGTATACACTTCTTCTTGTTTGTGTAATCTTTCTGCTGGTAATGCTTTGGAAAATAAGTCATTCAGATAAACAGCTTACAATCCAAAGGGATTTGAAACAGATTAAGGAGAATGGAGTTTTAAATATCGTAACCGATTATAATTCAATTGGATATTATGTCTCTGGAGACACAATTGCCGGTTTTCAATATGAATTGACAAAAGCATTAGAACGCGACTGGGGTATTAAAGTAAATTTGTTTCTGGAAAATGGTTTAAACGAAAATCTTCAGGGACTGCAAACACAAAAATATGATATTGTCGCACGAAATATTCCTGTTAACACGGAGTTGAGAGAACAATTTGCATTTACCAATTCAATAACACTAAACAAACAGGTATTGGTACAACGTAATGCTGCCAGTAATAAGGGAATAGAACCTATTCGACAACATTTGGAATTGATAAAGAAGACGATTTATTTACCAAAAGATTCACCTGTAATACTAAGATTGAACAATCTTTCGGGAGAAATAGGGGATACAATTTTCATAAAACAAGACAGCATCTATGATACCGAACAATTGGTTATGATGGTTGCTGCCGGTGATATTGATTTTACTGTATGTGATGAGGAATTTGCGAAAAGTATGGCTAAACGCCTTCCTGAAATAGATATTAAAACGGATATCAGTTTTACTCAATTGGAGTCGTGGGCAGTGAGAAAGGATTCTAAAGAATTGCTTGACAGCCTTAATTCATGGCTCATCCGCTTTAAAAACACAAAAGTATTTAAAAGTTTGTACGATAGATATTATTAAACACGCATTAACTCACTCATAATGCCATCGGAAATGAAAATACCTTTTGGGGTCAGTTTGAGCTTTCCATCTTCAATTTTCAGTAGATTACCTTCAATAAATTTTTGTGCATTGTCAAGGCAGTATTGGTATAAATTATTGCCAAACTTAGTTTGAATTAATGATAAATCAACACCCCACATTGTACGAAGTCCGGTTAAGATTGCTTCGTTATATTTCTGTTCCAAAGTTAAATGTTCAGTTTCTCGCACTAAACTTTTTGATTGTATTGCCGATATATATTTTGATAATGAGGATATGTTCCATGTTCTGTTGTCACCGTCAAATGAGTGAGCAGCGGGTCCCAAACCAATATATGGATCACCCGACCAATAAGAAGAGTTATGTCGTGAAAAAAAGCCTATTTTAGCGAAATTGGATATTTCGTAATGTATGAAATGATTTTCTTTTAGTGTATCTATAAGAACTTGAAACATATCGGTACTCAAATCTTCATTGACAGGCGATACTTTTCCTGCCCGAAGCAGCGTATAAAGTCGTGTTTTTTCTTCATAAATCAGGTGATAAGCCGAAATATGTTGAATATCCAATAAACAAGCTTGTTTTAGATTATCTTTCCATATTTGCATTGTTTGTCCGGGTAATCCGTACATTAAATCAATACTGATATCCTTGAAACCCGCTTTACGACAATTGTTTACTGCATCAGCAGCTTGCTTTGCAGAGTGCCTTCTACTTAAGAATTTTAATTCATTATCGTTAAAGCTTTGAATTCCAATGCTAATTCGGTTGAATGGGAGAGAAGAAAGATCATTAATATATTTTTCAGAAAGATCGTCGGGATTAGCTTCAATAGTAATCTCCGCATCAGGTTCGATATTATAATGAGCAATTAATGAATTAAAGATCTTCTCGAAGAGCTGTTTATTTAATCTTGAAGGTGTACCTCCGCCAAAATATATAGTTTTGACTGATTCCTTTATTTCT
>JBAYZS010000112.1:0-3981 GCA_041672395.1 Dysgonamonadaceae bacterium
CAAAAGCATATTATTTACTCCTTTGCTGGTGATTGTTCCACCTGAAATGCCATCAACATAATCACGTTTTGAATCTGTTGTTCCCTTTTTAACTACAGCAATAGAAGTAAATTCTCCGTTTTTAAATAAGTGCTTTCCTTCAAATTGGGCACGAAATGCATATTCAACTATCTCTGCTCCTAATCCGGGAGTTTCACTTGCATGTCCGAATTCAGATCCATAAATAGTAGTACCATCTTCATTCACAGCCAAATATCCCCATACCGCACCCCAAAGTCCACTACCGGATAAAGGAATGATATATTTTTTTGATCCACCTACTTCTGCTTCATAAACAGGAAGTCCACCTCCTGCTCCTTCAGTGATATTAGTGGAAAATGCGGGATCTTCAGGGGTTACACCTTCTGAACCATCAATTTTTGTACCATCTTCTCTAATCAAATAAGCATTGGTAATCAACGAATTATATTTTTCAACTGCTTCATGTGCAGGTGCATCAATTTTCAATGAACGAAGAATCTGCTGCATTTTATCCCTGTTCACATTAGTCGTTTGTTTTTCGGACAGCGACTGGTGTGTAAATGAAAGTAATAACGCAACAATAATCACCATTATAGAAGCATAAGCTAAAGTATATCCACCACCCTCTTTGTTCATATTTTCATCATTTATTTTTAACAGCACTTCTTTTCATCCTATGTTTAACATTGGCGTCAACAACATAGTAGTCGATAAGAGGTGCAAAAGTATTCATAAACAAAATTGCTAACATCATGCCTTCGGGATAACCGGGATTGAATATCCTGATGGTAATTGCCATTACCCCTATTAGAAAACCATAAATCCATTTACCCTTTTCGGTACGCGCCGAAGTAACCGGGTCTGTAGCCATGAAGACAGCTCCAAAAGCAAAACCACCGAGTAAAAAATGATAATCGGGTGTCATTTCCATTACCGCATTTTGGGAGAATAAATTTACAAGTACGATAGCAAACAAGCCACCCAAAAATACTGAAAGGATTGTTTTCCAGCTACCCACTTTTGTAGCGATTAAAATGATTGCGCCGATAAGAATGGCAAGCGTTGACACCTCACCAACAGATCCCGGAATCAATCCAAGAAACATATCCAGTTTAGAGAGCGGTTCGCCAAGAATATTTGTGAAAGTGAAATCAGAAAAACTCGACACATCACTCACCGAAATCTGTCCAAGTGGTGTTGCACCCGAAAAACCATCTACTGTTTGTGCCACACCATTTACCATTTCAGGATTTCCTAAACCAAATGTTCCTCCGGTGCGGACAAACACTTGATCGCCGGTCATCTTCGATGGATAAGCAAAAAATAGAAAAGCACGGGCCACCAAAGCCACGTTTAAGATATTATAACCTGTACCTCCAAACACCTCTTTTGCAAAAATCACGGCAAAGGCCGTTGCCAAAGCAATCATCCATAAAGGTGTATCTACAGGCATGATCATGGGAATAAGAATTCCCGTAACCAAAAAGCCTTCAGCTACTTCTTCTTTCCTGAATTGGGCAAAAATGAATTCAATTCCTAAACCAACAACATATGAAACAACAATCTGAGGTAAAATCGACAGAAATCCATAAAGGAATGTTAACCATATGCTTGCCGACTCGCCAATGGAGAGAAAATGCTGATATCCAACATTATACATTCCAAACAACAATGCTGGCATTAGCGCAAGAATCACAACACTCATTGTACGCTTGGTATCACTGGCATCGTGAATATGAACACCTGATTTAGATGTTGTATTCGGCACATATAGGAATGCTTCAAAAGCATCAAATGTGGAATGAAGCCAATGGTATTTCCCGCCTTCTTTGAACTTGGGCTTTATCTTATCAAGATAATTTCTTAATGACATTTAAAAATTATTTATTGATTTATTAGTATAGTCTATTCCATCTCTTTGCGCAACATATCTAATCCTGCGCGTATTATTTTTTGAAGTTCAAGTTTTGACGTGTCAACGAATTCGCACAAAGCAAAATCCTCTGGTGACACCTCATAGATTCCTAACTTCTCCATTTTTTCAATATTGAATTTGAGAGTTGCTTTTATCAACTGTTCAGGGAAAATATCCAATGGGAACACCTTGTCATATTCGTTGGAAACGACAATGGTTCTGGGACCACCCAGAATTCGGGCATCCAAACGGTAATTTTTCTTACGATGGAGATAGGTACATCCGGCACTGTAACGCTTTGGTGATAATGATGCCCAACCAAAGGCTTCATTAACTTCATCTCCCTCTGGAATTACAGTAACCTGAGAATTATAGGCTCGCAATGAACCGCTCTCTGAAGTTAAATAACCGGTTAATGGGTTACCACTGATGTATCTTAGATTGATGCCTTCTGTTACATTATCCTGAAATATTGGGGACAACTCGGTGCCAACCAACATCTTATAATATCCGGTCTGCTTTACTTCTGATCCTGTCAGTGCGACTGTACGGGTCAAATCTACTAATCCTTCGTTGAATAGCTTCCCAATAATTGCTACATCCAACGCATTCAGTGTCCAAACGATTTCGCCTTTGTTAACGGGCTGGATATTATTTATTTGAACTCCCACATTCCCGGCTGGATGGGGTCCTTCAAACTCGGTGATTACCACATTTTTTGCATCCCTTAATCCGGGATTCTGTGTGTTTGAAGAGATTGAAAGATAAACACTTCCATCTGTGAGTTTGGCAAGCGCATCAAAACCGGTTTGTAAATCTGCTTCTCTATCCTTTAATATAAAATCGTAAGAAGGAGCAAGTGGAGCTGTATCAAAACCTGTTACAAATATATCTCTTGGCGCAATTTCCTGTCGCGCAATAACATCATAGGGTCGTTGCTTTATTAAACACCAAATACCTGCATTCAGAATAGACTGTTTTACTTCATTTGCAGAAAGCGAAGAAGGTTTTTTTACACCAAAATTTTCATAAGAAATCTCGTTGTCAGCCTTAATGGATACATAAAGAATTTTTCTTTTTTCTCCTCTTACAATTTCAACAATTTCTCCACTTACTGGCGAAGCAAAAAGTACTTCAGGGTTGTTTTTGGAATGAAAAAGTGCATTTCCGGCTTTTACTGAATCTCCAAGTTTTACAAGTAGCTTGGGAGTAACACCATGAAAATCATCAGGAAATACCTTGATATATTCTGATATTATATGTCCACGATACACTTGTTCAGGTTTACCTAACAAAGGAATATCCAAGCCTTTCTTTATTTTTATCCGATTAGCCATATAGTAAATTCGTTACTTTTAGTCGATTACACATTTCAATGAGGAAGGGTTTCACTGAATATGAAGAAGTATATAAATGATTATCATTTCTTCAAACGCAAAGATAATATAATTTTTAAAAAATAGACAAAAGATAAAAGATATTAATAATTGATTTATATTTTGCTATATTTGCAATCTAAAATCAAAGTGTACTTGTTTATGATTGATAATCATCAAAAAGAATCATTTTATAAATATTCCTTTATTTTACTCTGTTTTTCTTTGTTTATTTCGTCTTGCGGAACAAGCAGACGGACAGCAGCAAAAACCGAAGACAACAACACTTCACAAAATGCAGTGCTGGATTACGGAATGAAGTATCTGAATTCTCCTTACAGATATGCGGGAAAAGGTCCAAATGCTTTCGATTGCTCGGGTTTTACATCTTTTGTATTCAGAAAATTTGGCTATAACTTGAATTCAAGCTCTGCGGGACAGGCAAAACAGTTTCCTAAAGTATACAAAAAGGATTTGCAGCCGGGCGACCTCGTTTATTTTGAGGGACGACGCCACAATGGAAAAGTGGGCCATGTGGGGATTGTGAAAGATATCAAGTCTAACGGCGAATTTACTTTTCTGCATGCCTCTAATGGTAATGGCGTGATAGTATCTTCATCTACAGAAGATTACTATGTTTCTCGATATTTAAACGGAGGCAGGGTCATT
>JBAYZS010000113.1:0-3896 GCA_041672395.1 Dysgonamonadaceae bacterium
AACATTTATCATGTTCTTCATTGAATTTTTCCCATGTTAAAAGTTTGTCGTTATACAAGATCCGATGGAAATCAGCAACCCCACGTTCTGTAGAATAAGCTTCTTTCTCGCTTATTCTTGCCCATAATGTTGAAAATATAATGTCTGTTTCTCCTAAATGTACAACATCATTGTAATAAAGATTGACATTGCTTCTTACAGGGAGGACTAATCCATTGGGTATTTTTGCAAGATCCGTGTATTTATACAATTCATGGTTCCCTATAATAACATAGGTTCGACTGAAATTATCTGAAACCCAATCCCAAAAAGGATGTTTTGAGTAGTTGTCATCATTCAGGTAACCAATATCTCCAGCCAGAATAAGAATATCTCCTGCCGGGACAAGCGGATGATCCCGAAGAAATCTTGAATTATCATGAAATTCAAGGTGTAAATCCGATGCATATTGTATTTTCACAACCCAAATGTATTCTTTAACCGATCGGCGAATATTTCAAATGTAATTTCAGTACCAAGTCCTAATTCTTTTGATAAACCGGATGTCCCCAAACCGTCTTTCTCTAACATAGCCAGGAATGTTTTAAGATCACTTTTGATTGTTTCTGGTATTTCATATTTATCATTTTCAGTTAAAGTGGAAACTATACGGAAAATATCATTTTTGTGTTTGGATATATCCTCCAATCTGACTTGTTCCCCGTTCGATTTACGTTTAGAATTATTGATATAAGCTATCGCTTTGAGTACGATAACAGCATCCCTGTCAACAAAACACAAACCATCCAACACCACCGTATGAGATGTAGCATAATGATAATAATCGTCGTCCAAAAGGATTGCAGAGAGGCTTGAAAGTTCTTTTCCAACAGGAATGGGGGTCAAATGCGAACCTTTCGGCACTTTTATCATATCCGGCACCCTTGAAAAAAGCTCGATTTGTAAAGGAAAACCATCTGACTGAGGTTTTATGAAACGGTAAAATTGAGTTTTACCTGACACGGTTTCCCATAATTCGTATTTCCCTTCTCTGATAAATTCCCAAAAACGTGTAACAAACCCATCATTCAATGCTTCAACAACGAGAATTGCATCTATATCTTTTGTCGTTCGGGGTTTCAGCCCTACAACTTCAATCAATTCATTGCATGCAGTTCCTCCGATGATTATATAATTATCAGCATAATCGCTGAAATATTCGCGAAACGTATCCAATCCTCTTACCATATTTTTTTATCTATTAATTCCTTCATTTCAGCTTCAACCCGTTCATTCGGATCGTCCCTGTAACAGAGATAAAGCGACAATGGATCAATATATCCGTTATTACTCAATAAACACGGATTATATTTCCAGACTTCAATCCGGATATCCCCTTCTGTTTCATCTAAGTACTCCAAATACCCTTTTTCCCTTAATCCTTCAAACTCAACTTTATAAACCGCATATTCTTCTTTCCCTGTATCTGATAAAAAAGTATAGTGAGCAAGTGCCATATCTCCGGATTTACAAAAATCCCAACTATCTTTCAGTCTTGTAAAATACGATTTAATAACGGGCGCTTGCATGTGAGGCTCCGAAATTTCCCACAGTTGTTTTCTTCCAACTTCAAAGGCAAAACGTTTTTCTTTTGTCCCTGTAACACGGCATAATTTTTTTGCTTTTAACTCTTCTGCGATTTTTGTAATCGTTTTTGGAGAGTAACCCAGTTTTTTCGCGATTTCTTTGAACGAAAACTCTTCAAGATGCTCTACCTGTATGTGATAGAGAAGCAGTAACTGCGCGGAAGGAGTTAGAAATTCGGAAAGTGGATGAATTTGTAGGTTATTTTCTTTCAAATAAATAAACAATTCAGGTAAATATATTTGGCTTTCAGGAACAATGAAACTGATACGATTCTTAATCATATTACGCCTCATTTGCATACTTTGATTGTACAATACAAAAATAGCAGGCAAATCTGTATAATGGAATATTGCTTTTGCTTGTTTTTTCAACTGTTCTGCTGTTTTAGGATTCGTATTATCTTCTTCGGCAAGGAGAAAAGAACCTCCGTCTATTTCGAGCAGACTGTAATTATAGGCATGGCTCAAATACAGGGGAAGCTTATTCAATAGCGATTCCGGCACTTTTATTACAGTACCAAACAGTCCCAAAGTGTCTTGCAAATATTTTGAAATATCATCCATATAATTACCCTGAATAATAACGATTACCCATGTATGGTAATCGTTGCAAATTTAAGGTAATTATCGTAAATAACCACTATATTCTGGAATATTTTTTCACTAATTTCTTTATTTTATTTACGTTATGATACTCCCCAAAATTGGACAACGAGTTAAGATAGTGCAACTCTGCCTATCAGCACCCGGTTTAATTTGATCTCCATCCCCGGCAGCAGTTTTTATATTACGCTTCCAAAGGAGAGAACTGTAGTTCTTCAATCTAAAGCGTAATTCTGCAAGTTAAGTTAAATTATTGATATACGAATTCTTATAGGTTTTTTCACAAATAAAACTTACATATCTTCCAACGACAAACAAACCAAATCAAACTGAAACTTTGGTAATAGCTTATTTCTAAGATGTTCCACTTTTGCTGTCAATAGCTCAGGCTTGAAATTTTTCTTTTGCCGTTTCACTTCTGCTGCAACAGCTTGGTTTTTCTCCAATTTCAGGGCAACAATATCAATTTCGTTTTGATTGCCTCTAGGTTCCCACCACGAACCAATAGCACGGTATTGGAAACTTTCGGCAAATTGCTGTTTGAAATATCTTTCCAACATAATACCCGAATAGGTTGAATAGTTAGCTTTAATGATAGCTTGTAAACCAACAAAGTTCTTTATCTCTATTAACGAACGGTACCGGTCGAAATAGTTGAACCAAAATCGAATAAAGTTATCTTGTATTTCATATCGAACGGCTTGACTCCCTTCTTTTGCCAATATTGGGCGTTGGCGAACAATAATATTGTAATCTTCAATCAATCGTTTGATTTGACCACAAATGCTCAATGTGATATTGTCACAGAATAATTCAACATACTTGGGAACTCCACCCGTAAAAGTATAAAGGGCTAGCAAATCGTCATTGGTATAATTGGGATTGTTGTCACGCATAATTTCTTTCAGCGTGGTCAAATCAAATGCCGATAGCTTGATGATATTATCTGCTCTGCCAAATAGAGGTTCTTTATTATTCTGGAATATTTTCTGCATTAACGAATAAACAGAACCCGACACAATCAAATTCATTTTAGAGTTCTTGCGGTAAGTATCCCAGATGTTTTGCATATCACTGTACACCGATTCGTTGATGTTATAGAACTCTTGAAATTCATCAATAACCAAATTGAACGGTTTTTGTTACCCCCGTAACAGTTACGGCGGTTACAAATATAAACAAAAGTTTAAATATACACCTAATCATACTGATTACCATACTAATAAATCTATCCGGTTAATTGGGAGTACTTGAGTATTAATTTGTCCTTGTCCAAAAGCCAACATTGAATATAAAAATGTCAATAAGTAAATGCCAATTTTCATGTATCAATTATATCATATTCATCAAACAGGTTCAATAGATGTTTTCAATCTAAAAATTTAATTCCGCAATTTAAGTTAATTTATTGATATATGCTCTAATTTTGCCATGGTTGCAAAACATGTTTTCATTTCTTCGCCTAATTTGCTGTAAATCTTTTCAGTACAAAATTATCCATTATTTTTAATCAATTTTGAATTTGTTGATTAAAAATCATATAATTGCATGGTTTTTCATTCACTATTTATATAATACTTCTATTATGAATGATATATCACGCAATAATTGGGAGGCAATGACCGATGATCGCATCCTCAAGCAAATCGGGGTGTTTGTTAAACATCA
>JBAYZS010000114.1:0-3676 GCA_041672395.1 Dysgonamonadaceae bacterium
TTATTTTTCATGAAGGCATGCATGGCGACACCTATAATATCGGCGGTTTCAATGAGTGGAAGAATATCGACCTTATCAAAGTCCTCATTCAGACCGTCGACCGTCAGCTGGGCAGGCCCGAAGGCACCTCCGATCGATTGATCACCTATGTCACCGACCGCGCCGGACACGACCTCCGTTACGCCATCGACTCCAGTAAGTTGAAGAACGAGTTAGGCTGGGAGCCCTCCCTTCAGTTTGAAGAAGGCATTGAGAAGACCGTCGCCTGGTATCTTGGTAACAGTCAATGGCTTGATGATGTCACCTCCGGCACCTACCTCAACTATTACGAGGAGATGTATTCCAATCGTTAATAACAGATACGCCGCCACGCATGAACCAACCGCTGGTCACCTTAATCGTCATCACCTACAACTCATCACCCTTTGTGGTAGAGACCCTGGAGAGTGCCAAAGCCCAGACCTACCCCAATATTGAGCTGCTTGTCTGCGACGACTGCTCCACCGATGATACGGTGGCCGTGTGTAGCGACTGGCTCAGGGAGAACGGTAGTCGTTTTGTGCGTACCCGTCTCATCACCGTGTCCAAGAATACCGGTGTAGCCGGCAACCTCAACCGCGGCATCAACGAATCCCATGGCGAATGGATCAAAGGCATTGCCGGAGACGATACCCTCAAAGACCATTGTCTGGAGACCTATGTTCAATATATCTCCACCAACAAATCCATCCGGTTTATCCATGCCGCCGCCGATATCTATGCAGAGCAGTTCAGAGACGACTGTTTTGTGTCGCATAGCAACGACCATTACGAGTCCATGCATAACAACCATTTAACACCCGAAAAGCAGTTTCAGATACTCCTCACCCGTGCCCATCTCCTTGCCCCAACCACCTTCATTAAAAAGGACGTCTTTGAGCAAGTAGGATTGTATGACGAGACCATCCCCATGCTTGAAGACTGGCCCATGTGGCTCCGCATATCCCGGCAAGGCATTCAGATGTACTACTTCGACACATGCACCATCAACTATCGGATCCATAGTGCCTCCATCACCAATAAAATAGGCACGACCATTATGTACAAGTCCCACACCTTTGACATCTTTGCCGTCTATAAGAAATATATCAGGAAGCACCTATCCCCTTTCCATCGAATGATCAACGACCACATTGTTTTTTACACCCATTTTTCCCGCAAGATCTTTAGAAACAGACGCAGTCTATTCTCACGCGGCTTTCATTTTTTGATCATCAAGCCAGCCTACGCCATCAATGAACGCCTCAACCAGCGCCTCATCGCCAAGAACGACAAACCATAAAACCGGGAGACCCTGCATCCCGCAGCATCCCCGGCACACTTCGCATTTATCGAAGTAAAAGTATCAGATTAAGGTTATTGAAAGAAAACTATTACAATTGCGACACACCCACGTACGCACTATCCGAGTTCACCGATCCATCCTCACGCGACATGTATGCCCAGAGGTGCACCTCGTCACCCAGCCATCCTTCCGGCAGTTCCACGTAGGACGTCCCCAGTGCACGATCGCCCACTCCAGGGTTCAGCACGCACATTTTCGCCGACTCGTTATACGCCACAATATTCAGTTTATCCGTCTCGCTACCCGCGATACCCAGCGTCCCGATGGTAGTGTCCCATGTCAGGTTTACCCTTGTGCTCTCCGATTCAGCGGTCGCCACCACATCCGACACACCCGGGAGCGGTCCCGACGCCAGCGGCAACATCGCATAATCGATCTTGAAATCCGGCATCACACCCGTGATACCCGTCTTCAGCACCTGGCTAGTCACTTTGTTCACCGCGTAGGGATTCTTATGTCCCTGCTTGATCACCTCCCGGAAGTTAGCCAGTTCCCTTGTCACCAGTCCGAATTTAGCACGCTGTTCCAGTTGTTTCGGCGTGTTCGGATTTGTCGGTCGGTTATACACCCTCAGCACATTCGTACCGTCCCTGTTCACTGTCGCCACTGCCGATCCGTGTTTTCCCGAGATCTGACCAAAAGTTGTACTCACAAATTTACTCATAGTAATAAAAACCATCTGCCCGCATGGTTAACTTATCTTTGGTGGACACAGGCTGATGTAGTATTAAGATCCACCGAAGAAGATTTTTATTTTGTGAGAGTAAGGTGAGACCAACATGAGACCAACATGAGACCAACATGAGAGGAAACACAACCTTTTCTCACCAACTAATTAACACGAAATCCAAAATATTCGTCACGAAAAGCTCAAAAAGAGCATTTTTTGTCACAATTAGTCATTTTTTAATTATTTCGGACATTTTTTTCCAGAATTATGACGAAAATTTCGTAAAGTGAGTTAATTAGTTGGTGAAGGGAAGGAATATTTCCTCCATAATATAAAAAATATGAAACCATGATCTATGAAAATGGACAACTAGAAGACAATCAATTTGTCGATGCGTCAAAACACTGTCAAATCCCTTTCCCTGATTTGACAGTTAACGCAGCAGAGGGAAAGAGTAATCGTGAATATTCGCAAGTCGAAGTAGATGCGCTATTGAATTTGAGTCAGCGAGAATGGAGTATCGTTGTAGACAGACTTTTCAAGTACGTCTTTTACAAACTGAATAACAAAACAGATTTTGGAGCTCATTCAGAACACAACTTAATGATCAACCCAGCCGATTATTATGTAACCAATGCCATTGAAAAGCTCATAACCGGTAGTTGGAAATGGAAAAGAGAGTTTAGTATTGACGAGCAGTTGAAACGAATCGTCAACTCCCTCTTGTCGGCCGAGATCAGAGCATACGAGTTAAAACACGAAAACGAGAATATACTTTCGTATGACAAAAACCCCTTCGTATTGGAAACCTTAATCGACAAAGACGATTCCGATTTGAATCACAAAATTCTTTTTGCCGCGATGGAAGAATGCACAAAAAACGACAAAGAATTGCGATCATTTGTGAGAGCTTATGATGACTGTAACACTTTCGACGATATGCAATCCAAGTTAGGCTGGTCTAAAAAGAAATTATATGCATTACAAAAAAAGCTTACACGAAAGATAAAGTCCTATCTGCGTTCGCACCCAAACAAACAACTATTCAATAATACTTAATTTAAAACTTACAAATAATGGAAACTAAACGAAAATTATTCGAAAAATTCATCGACTTCAGCATTGAAGCATCCATTGGAGATGAAGAAGAGATGTATAGAAAAATTGGTACAACCAAGGATGCCTATTTGGCTAAAAAACTTGAGATGATTGAAAAATTATTAAAAGAAAGAACTGAAATCACAGGTATCCCCTGATTATTCCATTATTACTTAGCATAGTACAGGGCAGCAGCCGTCTGCTGTCCTTTTATAAACACTTTTAAATTTTAAATAAATGAACAAAATCTTAAATCAGCTCAGCAGCGCGCTCGAAACCTCCTATGGGTGGTTTCTGACAGCAGCCACTGCCCTCCTTGCCCTCTTTCAGCCCGAAGTCTGGGGTTTTATGGTAGTAGGCATATCCGTGTTGGGCGACCTTATTTGGGGCATTGCCTCATCCGTAAAGTTAAAGACCTTCATTGTCTCCAGAGCGTTACGAGAGACCGTCAAGAAGATCGGGATTTACTCCTTCGCGCTCGTCGGCGTATTCCTGGTCGAGATGATCATCCCTGAAGAAGGCCA
>JBAYZS010000115.1:0-3567 GCA_041672395.1 Dysgonamonadaceae bacterium
ACTAGCGACATGCCCAGCAAATCGGAGTGCAATCCTGTTGTCAGACCGGCTGTCGCGATACCTACTGTCTTGAAGAAGTTCCTGCGATTTGTTCTCATTTTTATTTTTTATTTCTTATACATTTTAATTGTTTTCAGCTTGGATGAGACAATGATCTCATAAGCTGTCTGTTTCTGATTCTTCTTTTGGGATACAATTTTCCAGCTGAAACGAGGTTTTTCATTATCGATACCCAAGGGATTGTTCTCGTACTCACAAATTAATTCCACAGGGTGAAATGTGGATGTTGAACCTGTAAATGATGCACAGTTTATATGGGTGATCAATAAGATAAGAACCAGTGTTTTCAATTTCAAAAAATTCATAGATCGTTCTGTTTAGTAAGTTATTTTAAATTACAGTCATTCATCTTTTTAAAAACGATAAGTACACTTTGGCTCTGGCGAGGTTATTAAGCTTAGTGAACAATTCAGACAACTGTACTGCTGCACGGTATTTCAGAATCGAGGAGTAACATAAATGCCCCGTAATCATAATGGCAAAGGTATATGCGCAATAATATTTACAACTGTGAAAAATGACACAAAGACTGTGAAATATGATATTTAGGGTTAAAGACACTCCCTGGATGGGAAAAAGAGAGGGAAGCCCGTGATGTTCAAAAGGTTTTCAATTTTTGTTGTTCTTTTTTGTATAAAGCTTGTTTTTTGTAAAGTTAATGATTTATGGAAAATTACTAATCCTGATTTGGTCTTTATTTAGGTGGTTCATTAGAATAGATCACGGCTTCTGTCGCCATAATCTGAGCGTCTGTTCTTGGATTTAACCACTTGAATGTGATGGTATGCTTACCCATGGGTAATTGATATTTCCAGAATAGATCTACCCTGCGGGCATTGGATGAGGCTACGGGCAATTGGGCTGTTTCAACGGGTTCGTTGTCTATGTAAACTTCCAATCGTCGGGAAACTCTTTGTGCCAGCCGATTACATCATTAATACACTGATAAAAAGTGCTTTCTTTGGGGATTGTTTACCAGTGACCGCTTGCGGAGGGCTTCAATCTTAATTGCTCAAAGACTTCTACAAACGTGAGGTTGACATAAATATCGTCGTATAATCCGATAAAATTATCGAAATACCATTTTACTCTGTCGTTATGCCAGCCGCCCTAAATCTTATCCTGAAGGGTTTCCATAATATCTGTATTTTACATTTTTGGAGTAAAACGTTTTACAAAAATAGGGAATATGGTTTGTAATTCCAAATTATTAACTCCCTCCCGAAACAACAATCAAAGACAAACCGATGATAAATAAGATAAACATAGCAATCAGCATGTTGTTAACTATTTTCGAAGAGCCTTTAAATTCTTTCCAGATAAACACTCCCCAAAGAGCAGCGATCATAGGAGCACCTTGTCCCAATGCGTACGAGATAGCGGGACCTGCCTTTTCAGCAGCTATATAACTGAATAATGTGCCGATACCCCAAATGACACCTCCAAAGATTCCTACCAAATGCGTTTTTGAATTACCCGAGAAATATTGTTTGTAAGTAACGGGCTTTCCTTCAATAGGCTTTTTCATAGCAAAAGTGTTGAAAAGGAAATTGCTTCCTAATATACCTAATGCGAATATGAAAAATGCTCCATAAGGAGTAAGCATGCCCGATGCAGGATTGGCAAAATTGTTCAAATCCATCGAGGCGGCGACAAATCGATAAAAGAACGACATTAATATACCGGCGCAAATCGCAATAAGTATGCCTTTTTTCCTGGTTTTTCTTTCTTCTGCTCCTTTACTCATCTTGCCGGAGGCAATTCCATTCATAATAATGGCGATCATAATTAATGCTACACCCATAAAAAGTATCATTGGATCTCCTTTTGGTGCACCAAAATAATTGATGAAGACGCCAAGTACAAGGGCCAAGCCCACGCCTATTGGGAAGGCGACGGACATGCCGGCAAGTGATATTGATGCTGATAGCATAATGTTGGAGGCATTAAATATGATTCCACCGGTAAAGGCACTCCAAAAATTTTTTGTGTTTACCTGGGTTATGTCGGTGATAA
The DNA here is from genome assembly GCA_041672395.1 of Dysgonamonadaceae bacterium. Classification (GTDB taxonomy): domain Bacteria; phylum Bacteroidota; class Bacteroidia; order Bacteroidales; family Dysgonomonadaceae; genus UBA5287. The sequence goes on from JBAYZS010000115.1 coordinate 2,077, forward strand.
AACTACGTCCCTCACTACCAATTGAGCCAAAAGTAAAACCGAAAATTAATGAGAGGAGGACGATTCCTATCACATAATCCCAATAAAACAATTCATAACGCCAGGTTTTGGCTGCTAATTTTTGTGTGTTACCCCATGAACCCCAACATAACATGGTGACAAGGCAAAGGATAACGGCTAATTCGTAATTTTGTAAGATAAACATAGGTTTAATAATTTAATGGTTGTTCTTAATAAAATTTCTTACTTCGTGCTCTGTCGGGATCGAGAGTTGTGCTCCCATACGTGTGACACAGATGGCAGAGGCGGCGGTCGCAAAATGAAGGGCTTCGTGCCAACCATGTCCTCTTGAGAGTTCTGCGGCGATAGCTCCACAAAATGTGTCCCCGGCAGCGGTGGTATCGACAGCTTTTACATGGGGAGCGGGAATTAAAAAGTGCTCTTTTTCATTCACATAATAGGCTCCTTTTGAACCCAGAGTGATAATGACATTTTTTACTCCTTTCTTAATGAGTGTGTTGGCTGCTTCTAATGTCGATTTTTCATCTTGAATTGTAATACCGGTTAATTGTTCTGTTTCAGTTTTGTTTGGTGTGATGGCAAATAGTTTGGAGAGGGCGTCATCAGTGAAAGTATGGGCAGGGGCGGGGTTGAGTATGATTTTTTTTCCTTTTTCATACGCTTGATCTATAATGTAATTTACAGTGTCCATAGGTATCTCTAATTGCATGAGTATAATTTCACTTTCATCTATTAAGGATAATAAACTTATGATGTCGTTTATCAACAATTGCTTATTGGCTCCTTGAAATATGGTGATGAAGTTTTCTCCGTTTCTGTCTACATTAATCAATGCAACACCTGTTCGCGATGTGCTGTCGGTCAATACACCGCGACAATCGATGCCTTCTTTTTTATACAATACTGTAAGTTCTTTTCCGAACTCGTCATTGCCTACTTTTGTGATAAAGGCGACGTGCGCTCCTAATCGTTTGGATGCTACGGCTTGGTTGGCTCCTTTCCCTCCGGGATTCTTTAGAAACGTATCGCCTATTACTGTTTCGCCTGGCTTGGGTAAATTGGGTGAGGTGATCACTAAATCAATATTGGAACTGCCGATCACTAATATCTTTTGCATAATGTTTATGTTTTCTATCTTATTTTTGGTCTTTATTTCGGTGGCTCATTCGAATAGATCACAGCTTCTGTCGCCATAATCTGAGCGTCTGTTCGTGGATTTAACCAGTTGAATGTGATGACATGCTTACCCATGGGTAATTGATATTTCCAGAATAGATCTACCCTGTGTGTATTGGATGATGATACGGGTAATTGGGCTGTCTCGACGGGTTCGTTGTCTATAAAGACTTCCAGTTGTGCGACATATTTATTGTCGGTGCATTGGACATAGCCTTTCAAAACGACTCCAATTCCTTCAAAGGTTACTTCTGATTGTTGTGTAATGACTTGCTTGATGGCTTGTTTGTTGGT
>JBAYZS010000116.1:0-3377 GCA_041672395.1 Dysgonamonadaceae bacterium
ACTCGATTATAATTATCGAACCAGGAAAAGACACTTTACAGAAGAAATGATATTTCATTCTGAACGGGCTATCAAATATGCTGTAAACGAACTGAAAATTCGTGTATCCTTTTCATTGCGTCACAATTGCTTTTGCAACAACAAGTAACTCTCTGGAAACGTGAGTGATATTGTATATTATCCCGGCTCTGTGGTTTCTTTCATCGTTTTGCAGCTGTTCAACCCCATCTTCCCAATAGTTTGCTTTTTGAATCATCGAATCCAATTGATTTATATCCGCTTTCCCATTCAATAGATCAGTAACATATTGAAGTACCATGCTGACATCGTTACAGAATTCAACTTCATTTTGAGTAAGTTCTTTGGCATTTTTATGCACTCCAAAAGCTGAGATGTACGAGAGTAGTGCGTGGTTCAAATTGGTGAGGGTGAATGCAATTTCTTGAAATTGTCTGGTGCTCTTTGGTTCTAGTCTCATCCCTTTCCATGCAGAGGTGAGGGCATTGTCGGCATTATACGCTGTGCGTCTGTTGTGAAGATATTCTTCTTCCGTTACAGAGCCTTCGTAAATACTTTCGAAGTAGCGTTTGTTTTTAATAACAGCTGTCATCAATAGTTCCCTAAGTTGCTTGTACTGCCAGTCGGGCCACACAAATCTTACAACCAGATATGCAATTATTCCTCCAACCAGCGTATCAAAAATTCGTGGTAACATCATGGCAACACCCTGATCTGCAAGAATGTTGAAAGAGGCTAATACATAAATCGTTATGAATATCGCTGCAACCACATAATTCTTTTTCAACCAATAAAAGAATAGATAGATTGATGTTAGCATTAGCAATATTTGTCCGGCAACTGTTGGCAACAGATGAGCCAATGTGACACCGAGAATAACCCCAAGCAGCGTTCCAAAAACCCGGTGGAAAAGGCGCATCCGCGTGGCGCTGTAGGTCTGCTGAAATACTATTAGTGAGGTTAATAGAATCCATGCCCCTTTATCAAGATCAAATAGTTGCATGATTCCATATCCAAGTAGCCAGCTAAATGTTAGTCTCACTGCGAACTTGAAACGAGAATGTTTATGATTAAAAAGAGTTGCTAAACTATTTCGTTCCGTTTTACGAGTGTTGAAAACGGTAACATCAATTTTAGCACTATGAGATTCTTCATCGCGGAGATTTTCTTCAAGACCGATCAGATTTTTCATCAACAAAGAAAGAGTGAGGTAGTGAGGTTCCCCTTTTTCTTCGTCCAGCATTTTTTGTACAGCCGAAAGAGTCCATTCTAATGATAACGGATGTTTGTAAGTCTGCTCAGTCAGCAGGGAATCTCCATAAATATGCATTGCTTTCCCAATCTCTCGCATCAATTGTCCATATCCTTCAAGCAACTCAATATTGTCTACTTCCCTGGTTAACAGGTCGTATTGTTCGTGACTTGAGATAGCGCGTTCCTGCATCTCTTGCAACAAAAACCATTTCCGATAATAAAGATTTACTGTAGGCCGAGTTTCCGAGCTACTTTCTTCGGAGTAGCTATATAGATTATTTTTGCAAGTCTCTATTTGCTGTGACAACTGAATGTTCTTTTGTGCCAGCTGATTCCTGATCAGCATTTGAACTTGTGGATTACTGGGGAAAAGATTAGCTTTCAGGTCGATATATTCTGCCAAAAAATGGAAACCCTGTGCCAGTTGTTCTTGTAACATTCTGAAAGGTCGGTAATGCAGCAAAAGAATTGAAACAACAGAATAGCATGATGCACCTATAGAGAAAAGTACCGGCTGGTAATACCATTTTTCCGCGTTGTTGGTTCCCAGCATCGTATATACGAATATGAGCAGCGTTCCAAATGTTACACCTTGCATCCTTGAATTTAATCCCCCGGCAATTGTCAGGGAAAAGGCCGCGACAAAAATATAAATTGCGAAATAGGGAGGAAAAGGTAATAACAGTTCCACCAGGCTGCTAGTTATAAAAAAGAGGATGATGGCAGTGACAGCCGACTTGAGTCGCCCGCGCGGGTGTACATCCGTTTCTCCGAGAGCCATGGCTACAACTCCCAACGACATGGTTGTTCCTATAAATGAATTGTGAAACAGAAGTTCAGCAGGGATTAGCAGAAAGGCAATAGATACGGTTACTTTTAGTGCCCATAAGTGATTAGGACTTTTCCAAAAAACGTTTATCCAAATACTGATTATTCTTTCTCTTATTGTATTCATCACTGCGTTTATTGTAGTTTTTTAACTTCACGAAGTTAGTTCCAATGCCAAAATACTGCTTACAAAGTTAGCATATTATTTATATTTTGATTATCTTTGTTAAGATGTTGATTCTTTAATTGCTTTTTAATACACATGATAGATTACTTAAAAGTGCGGCTTATTCACGTATGTTATTCTTTTTTTCATTATCATTGCATTCAAATACTGTAGAATTGACATTTATTTAAAGGCACTAATATCAACTAAATATAAATGAGTTAACATGAAATTAATGATTATGAAAAGAAATATCTTTCTTGTTTTATTTATGGTTATCTCTCTGTCTTTGTTTTCTCAAAAGGCAACGATGAATATTTATCCGGAAAAGGGAGCACAAGTTATTCATAAAGAGATTTATGGTCAGTTTGCAGAACATCTTGGTACATGTATCTATGGTGGAATTTGGGTAGGAGTAAATTCTCCAATTCCAAATATAAATGGCTATAGAACAGATGTTATTGATGCGTTGAGGACATTAAAAGTTCCTGTACTCCGATGGCCCGGAGGTTGTTTTGCCGATGAATATCATTGGATGGATGGAATTGGTCCAAAAGAAAAACGACCTAAAATGGTTAATACTAATTGGGGTGGAACCATTGAAGATAATAGTTTTGGAACACATGAGTTCCTGAATTTCTGCGAATTACTTGGAATTGAACCATATATAAGTGGAAATGTTGGGAGTGGATCTGTAGAAGAACTGGCTAAATGGGTTGAATATATGACTTCGGATGGAGATTCTCCCATGGCAAATCTCAGAAGGAAAAATGGGCGCGATAAACCTTGGAAAGTTAAATATCTGGGTATTGGCAACGAGAGTTGGGGATGCGGTGGAAACATGAGACCAGAATTTTATGCAGACCAGTACAGAAGATATCAGACTTTTTGTAAGAATTATGGAGGAAATCGTCTCTACAAAATTGCCAGTGGTGCAAGTGATTATGATTTTAACTGGACGGAGGTTCTGATGAGAAATGTAGGTAATCGAATGAATGGCTTATCGCTTCATTATTATACGGTAAAAGGCTGGAACGGGAGTAAGGGTTCAGCCATCAGATTTAATACAGATGAATATTATCGAACATTGGATAAGGCGTTGGGTATTGAG
>JBAYZS010000117.1:0-3268 GCA_041672395.1 Dysgonamonadaceae bacterium
GTCGTGCGAACAGGGCCGGAACCGGCTTGGCTGGACGATGCGCGAGAGTAAGGCTACCTGCACGGAGATCGCGCAGGCCTGGAGGGGAGGACGATGAAAGACAGATCGCACGACGACGCGATGGCCAAGGCCTTCCGCAAGGACCCGGCCTATGCGTTGGAACTACTGAACAGCATCCTTGAGGACGGTGACCAGGGCGAGCTGTCTATCGTGCAGCGCCAGATCGAACAGGCTTTCGGGACTGAGATTGCCAGAGAGCTGTTGCACAAACGGTGATTTGTGCAACGACAAAGAAATGGGTCAGAAACCCTAACAAACCGCATTGCGAAAACCTATTGCAAATTGCAGAATTACAATAACCCGTTTACGCAACAAACAAGGATGAAAAAGAATGAGACAAGAAAACCCGCTGGGGGTAATCCTCCTGATTGTGCTGGGCCTGGCGTTGCTGGGTGTATGGAACTTCTCGCGATCAATCGGGGCTGACTTCCAGGTCACGCTTGAAGCACTGGGTCGTAGCGCCGCGGTGGTCGGCATCGCCGGCGGAATCTGGTACTTCCTGCGTCCCAACGTGATGCTTCTCGGAGCGGGCACCGCGGCAGGTCTATGGCCATGCTGGTGGAAGGTACTAGACAGCATCGCCAACAACGGCGCCAACCCGGACAAGATGGATTTCCGCTTTCCGACGGACGTCTGGTGGAACACCAATTGGTTCCTGTACGGCATTGAGGCAACCCTAATCGCCGCAGCCGTGTACCTGGTCATTCGCCGGGCGAATGACCCTTACGCCTATTGAGCGGGGTAGGGGAGGGGGCGCCTCGATGTTGATCGGCTACGCAAGGGTCTCGACAGAGGACCAGAACACCGATTTGCAAGCTACAGCGTTGCGCGGGGTCGGCTGTGAGCGCATCTACACGGAGAAGGCCTCTGGGGGCCGATGGACCCGCCCGGAGTTGCATAGAGCCCTCGAACAGCTACGCCCTGGGGATGTGCTCGTAGTGTGGAAGCTGGATCGCCTCAGCCGGTCGCTGAAGGACCTCCTGCACATCATGGAGCGCGTGGAGGCGGCCGGCGCCGGCTTTCGGAGCATCACGGAGGCGATTGACACCACGACGCCGGCGGGCCGGATGATGATGCAGATGGTAGGGGCCTTTGCGGAGTTCGAGCGCGGCGTCATCGCTGAGCGCACGCGCGCCGGCCTTGAGGAGGCACGCAAGAAAGGCCGCGTGGGTGGCCGTCGCCCATCGCTCAATGCAGAGCAGAGAGCAGAGGCCCGGCAAATGGTATCGAGTGGCAGGCGGACCGCGGCCGACACGGCACGGCTCTTCAACGTGCACCCATCGACCATTTCGCGGCTGCTGGCACGCGACGGCGGCTAGCCGTCGTAGAGTTCGCGGGCGATAGGTGCGTACCCGGCTATCACGGCCTCGATCTGCTGGCTGTCGCGGGGGTCGAGAGCGTCCCGCAGTTCACGAAGCTCCGCGCGCGCACGCTCGGCCTCGGCGATGGTGGAGGCCTCCGGGGTGGGCTTGTCACGCTCGGTGGCGGTCACGGCAGACCAGTGGGCAATGATGGCCCCCAGGATGTCCAGGGCGACCTCGTAACGTACGCCGGCGCGATCGAACAGCCCACCAGCCGACGGGAGTCGTCTACCGCGGACCATTTGGCGATGCCTCGTCGGCTGCGGAGCCTAAGTATTCATCCAGCAGAGCCCGCAATCGCCTAGCGTCGTCGGGCTGCATAAGCCAGCAATCCCAATGGCCATAGCTCGACTTACGGCCGAGCACATACCTCGCGGCTAACCACAGACGTTTCCACCAGGGGTGCAGCGGATCGAGGAAAATGCTCGTATATAGCTCTCGGTGCTCTCTATCGAGCATGAACCTCAACACGTGCTCATCCGAGTGGCATTGGCAATCGAAGAAGTGCGATTCAAGCACCCGATTCTCTTTCGCGTCCTCAGTCATCCCCATGCACTCGTCTATCACGCTACCTTGTCACTTTCGCACGCGAAAGTCGATTTTGGCGCGCCAGGTCGGCCTCGATGAGCTTCACCACGTAGGTATTCATGGGGATCCGCTTCGCGGTGACGTGCTCCGTTAGGGCCTCATGGAGCGGGATGGACAGCCGCAGGGACACGATCCGCCGTTCTGGGTAAATCCGGCGTCGGCGCTGGCGGTGGGGCGGCTGTTGCTCAGGTTGTTGCTCTGTCATGGGTCACTCCTGACTTTCGCGCGCGAAAGTCCCGGGTCGGGCAAGGTAGCGTGATAGACGAGTCCGGGGCTCTTTCGCGCGCGAAAGTTGCTTCACTGGTCAAAACGCATCGACAGGTACTTCGAGGACATTGCCGGCCGGGACCAGAACACCACGCCCACCACGAGGTCACCGTCAAGGATCGTGACGATCTGCCCCTGCTTCGGCTGAGTTCCGTCGGCGGCCGCGCGATACTCATAGGCCGGGTTGAATGTAGCCGCTTTCGTGGGGAAAACCTGCTGGCCATCTTGGGTCATACAGAAGAAGAGGGAATCAGGCTCCCGGCCGGCAATGTCAGTCGCGTCGAACCAGGCACCAACAATCTTGGCCCCGTAGGGCACACCGTCGATGCGATGAGGAGAGGCGATTTCATCGCGCACCAGGTATCCGCGCATGTCGAAGGTGCGGCATGTCGCAGGCACGACATACGGTGCCGGGAACGGATCGCTGCCATGCGCCTCGAACATTGGGTTATGAGCGAAGGCCCCCACCTGGATCGCAGAGGGAACACCGTGCGCCCGCAGAATTCGCCCATCCTGACTGATCATGACGGAGTTGTCCTCGGAAGCAGCGGCGGGCACCGCAGCGCCGAAAGCGACCAGTCCAGCAGCAATAAGAGATTTGAGTTTCATCGGTAGTGCTCCTTTCATCGTTGTTGGTCCACGGAATCGATAGCGGCCTTGATCTCGGCCAGGTCGCGCTCGGAGGCCTCGCCGGCAGCGCTGAGAGCACCGCGCGCCTCGGCCAAGGCCTGCTCGGCCTCCTGGATGCGCTGGTCATGGGCGTCCTGCTGCTTCTGAGACAATGTCTGGCCGTCGAAGGCCGCCCATGCCTGGTCAAACTGGCGGTCGAACTTCGCACGCTCGACCTCGATCCGGGCCTTATCGGCCGCCACGTCCTTCTTGGTCTCGGCCTGCTGGCCGAGCGATAGATACGCGAGCAGGACCACGGCGCCGGCGCCAGTGCCGATCAGAGCTGTAGTTAGTGCTTTCACAATGATGACCTCCTATCGTGG
>JBAYZS010000118.1:0-3183 GCA_041672395.1 Dysgonamonadaceae bacterium
AGTTGATGTTAAACTATATTAATTAATTTACGCTGTTTTCCCATATTTTAGTGAGAGCATAGTGAGAGGAGTGTGAGAGGAGGGTGAGACCATGGTGGCAGGACTATAAAAGTGAAATAATGTTAACGAACATAAGAAATACATACATGAATAAATTAGCTTTGAGCATTCTTTTTTCTCTGATCTGCATACATTCCATAGGCCAGAATAACTTAATTTGGAGAATTGGAAATTCTGATAATAAGGCATCAGAATTTGCTTTAGGACCCTCCGACTATGAAAAATTCTTAGCAAAAGATTTTGGTTATGAAGATCGTTATTTCCTTATAAATCATTCAGTTGTGAACAAAGATTTTCCGTATGTCCTCCCTGGTCCGGACGATGGATGGGGTGGAACAGGAGGTTTTTCCGGTTGGAGAACCCACGAGATTAATATTCTGTTTAACCTGGAAAATATTCCTTCCGATGGAAATTGGGCGTTATTTGTCGATTTGGTAGATTCACATCCGAATCGGTCATTGGTAAAATTGACAGTAAATAATATTGAGAAAAAGTATGATATCAGCGGTCTGTCCGACGATGCAATAAAAGGTAAAACAGAGAATGTAAAAGAGCAGATGCTGGAATTTTCTTTCGACTCAAAATCTTTGAAAGAAGGCGGAAATAAAGTAACAATTTCAGTTATTGAAGGCAGCTGGATAGTGTTTGATCAAATTTATCTGGAAGGACCATTCAAAGCCTCTTTGGGTAAAACCAACCAACAACTATTTATTCGAGATGTAAATGCAGCTTCATACGAACTAGAGCAAGCAGGTGCAAGAAAACAACCTTTATTGGTAGATGTTGAACATTTACACGGAAATCCTCAATTATCGGTAAATTTAGATGGAGTAAAAATCTTTAAAGCTCAAGTGGATACAGCTCGTTATGTGTTTGAGGTTCCAATGCCTGCCGTTAGTAAACAGAAAAGAAGTCGTTATCAGATTATAGTTAATAATGAAATTATTAAACAAGGCGTTGTGCTTCGTTCTCCGCAACCATTACAAACATTTGCCGATTATGTAGACACAAAAATGGGTACTGCTCACTCCCGTTGGATGATTGCACCCGGCCCATGGATGCCTTTCAGCATGGTCAAGTTGAGTCCCGATAACCAAAATAGTGGCTGGCAATCCGGCTATCAGCCTTCATTTGAAACCATTGGTTGTTTCAGTCATATTCATGAATGGACCATGTCGGGTTTAGGGATGATGCCTACCAACGGACCACTTTTCACAAAAGTAGGAGATCAATTTAAACCAGACGAAGGCTATCGTTCAAGGATTGATAAAAACAGTGAACAAGCACCACTTGGTTATTATAAGGTTTATCTTTCTGATACACAGATTATGGCGGAATTGACTGCTACCGATCGTGCAAGTTTTCAAAAATATACTTTTCCAGCAGATAAAGATGGCAGGGTAATGATCGATCTGCATATTCCTTCAGAATATGAATATTTTTTGAAAAATGTTTCAATAAAACAAGTTAGTGATACTCGAATTGAAGGGTTTAGTCATCAAATATCACCACAAGTATGGAGTAATGATGCGGATCAGAACTACACAGTGAATTTTGTTATTGAATTTGATGCACCAATAAAAAGGGTAGGTGTTTGGACCGATGAAAAAGTAATAGAATCAAATCTGATTTCCGGAAATGATTTAAAGGACGCAGGCATTTATGTAGAGTTTGATACCGAAAAGAATCCAGTAGTAAAAGTAAGAACCGGAATTTCTTTGGTGAGTATTGATAATGCATCTGAAAATCTTAAAAAAGAGATAACCGATCCGTTCGGATGGGATTTTCAAGCTGTTGTACAAAATCAAAAAGATGTATGGAATGATATTTTGTCGCGCCTGAAAATAACGACTGCCGATCGAATGGAAAAAGTACGTTTTTATTCCAACTTGTATCGTGCCTATAGCAGAAACACATGGAGTGATGTAAACGGAGAATGGATGTCGCCCGATAATAAGGTTCAGAAATTTTCCAATCCCGATCATCGGGCATTGGGATGCGACGCTTTCTGGAATACATTCTGGAATCTCAACCAGTTATGGAATTTGATAACTCCCGAGTGGTCGTCCAGATGGGTAAATTCTCAGCTGGCACTCTATAAATCAAATGGTTGGCTTGCAAAAGGTCCCGCCGGGATGAAATATATTCCTGTAATGGTTGCTGAACATGAGATCCCTCTAATTGTATCCACTTATCAGATGGGAATTCGCAATTACGATGTGGATCTGGCTTTTGAAGCTGTCAAAAAGATGCAAACAACGCCTGCAACGCATGTCGCGGGTGGTTTTGTAGGTAATAGAGATTTGGTTCCATATCTCAAATATAAGTATGTTCCCATAGAAAAAGGTCGGTTTTCTAATACCCTAGAGTATTCTTTTGATGACTGGACTGTAGGGCAATTTGCAAAATCATTAGGTAAAACAGAAGACTATGAGATATTTAATGAGCGAGGAAATTGGTGGAGAAACGCTTTCAACCCATTTAACGGTTATGCTCATCTTCGGGATACCCTAGGCAATTTTACTCCGGATTTTGATCCTTTCCAATCTGGTAGAAACGATCATTATGTTGAGGGAAACGCCTGGCAGCTTAGTTATTTTGTTCCTCAAAATATTCCGGCATTGATAGATATTGTTGGTGAAAAGGCTTTTGTTGAAAGATTGGACTGGGGTTTTAAAGCAAGTGAACCTATGCGTTATAATGCTCCAAATGAGCAATACTGGGATTATCCTGTGGTACAGGGCAATCAGCAATCAATGCACTTTGCCTTTTTATTCAACTGGGCAAACAATCCTTGGCTGACTCAAAAATGGAGTCGTTCCATTATCGACAGGTATTATGGTTTTGGTATTGCCAATGCTTATTTGGGCGACGAAGATCAGGGACAAATGAGTGCTTGGTTTATAATGGCTGCATTGGGTTTATTTCAAACTGATGGCGGATGCAGCGTCAACCCCGTTTTTGAGATTGCAAGTCCCTTATTTGAAAGGGTGGAAATAGGTTTGGACGATCGTTTTGGCCGAGGAAAAAGTTTTACAATCGAAGCAAAAAATGTATCAAGAAAAAACAAGTACATCCAACATGCTGTTTTAAATGGTAAACTGTTGGACAGCTTTTATTTTC
>JBAYZS010000119.1:0-3044 GCA_041672395.1 Dysgonamonadaceae bacterium
AGGCAGGCATCACGCCTATTTGGCCCTTGTAGCCGTTGGTTACCGAGTGCACGAAACGCTGCTTGTCGATCTGCTTCATCCGCTCCACCAGGCTCGGAGCGAAGCTGCTGCCCACGGCGTCCTGGGCGTGACACTGATAGCAGAAGGCGTGATACGTGCGCCAACCCTGGTAGGTGCCCCGATCCACCTTGCAGGTCCTGGTGCCTTGCACCGTGTTCTGGCAGATGACCGTATAGGGTTTGTCCCTTTCGCCTGCGCTCCCGCCGGCGGATTCGTCTCTTGCTGATTTTGCTGCGGCGCCTGAGCGATTGGCGGTTGTTCTGCCCCCGCTTTGCCGGGATAAAAAACAGGACCGGACAAGACGCCTGCCGCCAGCCCTATGAATACATAACTCAATAGCCGCCGTTTCATCGCTCGATTTCCTTTGCAGTACCTGCGTGTGGGATGGGTCGTCGGAAGCTTCGCGGCATCGGCCCGCCATTGGCGCGCCGGACATCGGGACCAACGCGGTCGTTCATGAGCAGAACGGCCGGCTGCATCGATTCCCGCCTCAATAAAGACCCGGCACACCGCGCTACGGCGGGAATGCCGGGTCTCATGCTTGGCTACCTTCCGTTTTCCTTATGGATAAGCACAGCTTCCGTCAGCCTGTCGGCCGGCGGTATCACCGGCTGCCACCGCCCTGATCGGGAAGCGCGAACACGGTCAGCACGCCGCCTAACTGGGTGTAATCCTTCAGGCCCTTGTAGGCGCCCACGGCGCCCAGACCCTCGGTATCGCCCTCCAGGCCGGCCGCCATGCCGATGCCAGCCCAACCGCCGATGCCGGACAACACGGCGATGTACTGCTTGCCGTTATGCATGTAGGTCGTGACATTGCCGATGATGCCGGACGGGGTCTTGAACTGATACAGCAGCTTGCCGGTCTTGGCGTCGACGGCCTTGAGGTAGCCTTCCAGCGTGCCGTAGAACACTATGTCACCCGCTGTGGAGAGTGCCCCGCTCCACACCGAGAAGCGCTCGGGCAGCGACCAGACGATCTTGCCCTGACGGGCGTCCCAGGCGATGAAGTTGCCCAGGTGATCGCCACCGGGCGCCGGATACATGCTGAGCGTGGCGCCCACGTACGGTTGGCCGGCTACGTACTCCACCCGGAACGGCTCGTAGTCCATGCAGACATGGTTGGTCGGCACGTAGAACAGGCCGGTCTTCGGCGAGAAGGACGCAGGCTGCTGGTCCTTGGTGCCCAACGCCGCCGGGCAGATACCCTGTACGTTGGTGTCTTCACCGGCCTGGTGGGTGCTGTACTTCGCCACCACCTGCGGACGGCCCGTCTCCATGTCTACGTGGGTCGCCCAGTTGACCGCCGGATCGTACTTCTCCGCCACCAGCAGCTTGCCCGTCTCGCGGTCCTGGGTGTAGGCGAAGCCGTTGCGGTCGAAGTGCACCACCGTCTTGATCTTCTTGCCGTCGATTTCCTGGTCCGCCAGGATCTTTTCGTTGACGCCGTCATAGTCCCACTCGTCATGCGGCGTCATCTGATAGACCCAGCGAGCCATGCCGGTGTCGGCATCGCGGGCGAAGATGCTGGTCGACCACTTGTTGTCGCCGGGCCGTTGCGTCGGGTTCCAGGTGCCGGGGTTGGAGGAGCCGTAGTAGACCAGATTCAGTTCGGGGTCATAGGTGAACCAGCCCCACACGGCCCCGCCGCCGATCTTCCACTGGTCGCCTTCCCAGGTCTTGAGGCTGGAGTTCTCGCCCACCGGCTTCTGCGTCGCACCCTCGACGGTCTTGTTCGGATCGAACAGAATGTCCTTGTCCGGCCCGACGCTGTACGCCTGCCATACCATCTTGCCGTCGGCGATGTTGTATGCGGTGGCACGCCCGCGCACGCCGAACTCACCGCCGCTGATGCCGGTGATGATCATGTCCTTGATCACCAGCGGCGCGTTGGTGTTGGTCTCGCCCTTCTTCGGGTCACCGACCTTCTGCTTCCAGACCTCCTTGCCCGTCTTGGCGTCCAGCGCCACCAGGGTGGTGTCCGCCTGCTGCAGGAAGATCTTGCCGTCCGCGTAGGCGAGGCCGCGGTTGACCGTGTCGCAGCACATCACTGGAATGACATCCGGGTCCTGCACCGGCTCGTAACGCCACATGAGCGTCTGGTCATTCAGATTGATGGCGAACACCTTGTTCGGGAACGGGGTCTGGACATACATCATGTCCCCGAGGATCAACGGACCGCCTTCGTGACCGCGCAGCACGCCGGTGGAGAACGTCCATGCCACCTGCAGGTTATGCACGTTCTTGCTGTTGATCTGATCCAGTTCGCTGTAACGCTGTCCGTAGTAATTGCCGCCCCACATCACCCATTGGTTCGGGTCTTTCTGCAGCTTCAACAGCTCCTCGTTGGCCAATGCCGTACCTGCTACCGCCATTGACATACAGGCCACTATCAGCGGCCTGAGCGCCAACTTCCTCCGCGCATCTTGCTTCATCGTGAACCCTCCTCAAGCTCACCTTTCACCATTCCGCCGCCGTACGCCATATCATCCATGCACACATGCAGCGGCACCTTTGGACTTTCTCTGTCAGCTCCAACCACACTCCTTTGCGATTGCGGTCCCTTTTGCGTTGCATTGGACGTGCCAAGACGGCACAAGCAAACAGACTGGCAAGGTGAGGAAGCGTTCGATAGTGACTCCGGCCCGTCTTACTCGAGCCGCCGACGTTGCAAATCCGGCGGGATCTGTACGTTCTGTAACGCAATCGAGACACACGAGTCCAAACAAAGAAGCGGTTATTCACTACGTTCACGAGACCTACAAACTACAATCAGTAGTATAGTTCAGGCCGCTTCATATGCTCGTCGGAGCGTGTACTTGATCCGGTTAGTTTCAGCATGCGCCGGAAAGCCGAAGGTCGCGGCAACCGCGCATTCTTTCTGCCAGGGGATGATGCCGCTGCGATTCTTGTTGCCGTCCGCCGTGTCGGTTTTCTTGACGCTGTTTTTATTGTGCTCGCCAACCCTCGCCGCCGAACTGACAC
>JBAYZS010000120.1:0-2987 GCA_041672395.1 Dysgonamonadaceae bacterium
ACAAGATCAACGAGCTTTACTCCTATCTGCGGGCGCGCTCCGATGGCGTATTGAGCCGCGGCCGTCCGGAGCGTCTCCCGGACGAGCCGGCAACGGCAGGCAGATGAGGGTGCCGTGCGGACGTTTTGCAATGGTGACAATGGGGGGCGGACAAGGGAGTGTACGCCCGTCGCTGAGGCCGGAGGGCAGAGCATGTTTGGCGTACGTAGTATTGGAAGCAATGACGGCATCCCGGTGAGCCGCAGCGGCCGCCTGACCGGTGCCATGATCGGCATGATTCTCGCGGCGCTGACCGCCACCGCGCCCGTCGCGGCGCAGGAAGAAGAGGGGAAGAGCGCGTTCCGCGTGTGTGCGGACCCGAACAATCTCCCGTTCTCCAATCAGGAGCGGGCGGGCTTCGAGAACAAGATCGCGGAACTTTTGGCGAAGGATCTCGGCTTGCGGGTGGAATACACCTGGTTTCCGCAGCGCATGGGATTCATCCGCAATACCCTGCGCTCATGGGTGCCGGAGGAACGCCGGTACAAGTGCGACGTGATCATAGGGGTTGCCAGCGGCTTCGAACTGGCGTCCACCACGGATCCTTACTATCGGTCGACATATGCCCTCGTCTACAAGCGCGGACGCGGACTGGACCAGGTGAATTCGGCACAGGCGCTGTTGACGTTGCCGGAGGAGCAAAAACGCGCGCTGAAGATCGGCGTGTTCGCCCCGAGCCCGGCGGTGGATTGGCTGCTCAAGCACGGCCTGATTGATCAGGCCGTGCCGTACCAGATCCAGACCGGCGATCCGGAGGACTACCCCGGCGAGATCATCCAGAAGGATCTGCGGGCGGATCAGATCGACCTGGCCTTCGTATGGGGGCCGATCGCGGGCTATTTCGCGAAACTGGACCCTGCAGGCAATATCGTCGTCGTGCCGCTGAACTCGGAGCCGGGCGTGCAGTTCAGTTATCCCATATCCATGGGCGTGCGCCACGGCGAGGGCGAGTGGAAGAAGACTCTGGAGCAGGCCATCGCGCGCAACGAGGCGGCCATCGAAAACATTCTCGCCGATTACAACGTGCCGATCGTGGATGAGAAAGGACAGGTCGTTCACGCCGCCGGTGCGCCAAAATAGGATAACCCGGATATCTTGCCGAGGCGGCAGACGGTCTATCCCGGGCGCCGGCGGCGTTTTGGGCCGCCGCCGCAGCGGTCTTCGCCGAAATATACGGGCTGGTTCCGTTTCCTGTGCCGGAAAGCCTGCCACAATTGGCAGGAACCGGCATATCGTCATTCCGGTCTAACTGCCTTTAGAAGCTGCGTCCTGGCATATTTCGTAAATAACCAGGATCAATTGCTTGCGAACGGCCCGGCATTGTTCTTCGCCTGGGTGCAACTGAAAGTCATCGGTAGGGGGTTGGTGTGAAGATCAGACAAGCCTTGCTCGTGTTGTGGTTGTCGGCCATCGGAATGGCGGCTTATGCCGGCGCGGAGGGAACATCGCAGGAGGAACCGATATCGGAGGCCAATACGGTTCTCTTCATGAGTGACCATCTCGCCGACGTGCGGCAGCCGATGGTTCTGCGTTACGACTTTCGGAAAAGCGGTACTCTGGAAGAGGGTTTTGTGGATACCGTGGATGTGAACGTTGGCGCACCCAAGGCGAACGGCGGCAAGGACGTGCGACTGCGGTATTTTACCGGCGAGCGGGCACGCCAATTCCCGCCGGTGCAGGATGCCAAGGGCAACCCGGTCCTGCTGCTGTTTCTGCAGCGTGACGTGGGTGAGATGCAGCGCCTGACCGAGGGCAACTGGCGGTACTTCCAGCGGGTGATCAAGCTGGCGCTGGCCAACGCGGCACAGGTGAAACCAGTGGAGTTCGAGTTCCGCGGGCAGCCCGTGCAGGGGACCGAGATCCGGATCACGCCGTATCTGAATGACGCGCACGCCGAACTCAACCGATTCAACGCCAAGTACTATGTCTTCACGCTGTCGGAGGCGATACCCGGGCATATCTACCAACTGCGCGCGGTGATCCCGGACAAGGCGGCGGGCGGCAAGTCGGTGCTGATGGAGGAAAGCATCACGTTCCGCGGCGCCGAACCGCTGGCGCGGCGATAACTTATAGAATCAAACGCAAAGGCTCTAAAGGCGCAAAGAATTATTTATGGAGAATTACGGCAGTCTGCGGGCTTTTTCCCGTAAGCATGGGGGGCGGGGGAGTCCCTTTGCGGCCTTTGCGTCTTTGCGTTTAAGAGCCGGTTGTCAACGCTACGTTGTTGATGGCCCTTTGCGTCAAGTCATTCAATAGACGGGGCTTACCCGATAGCCACGCGCCTCCAGCAGCTCCAGCAGTCCGTCGTCGCCCGGAAGATGCAGGGCGCCGACGGCGATGAAGGCGCCGCCCGCGGCCAGATAGGGCTCCATCCGTTCCAACATGCGCTTGTTGCGGTCTGTCAGCAGGCGTTTCATGAAGGCCTCGTACTGCGCCTGATCGTCGGGGTCGTAACGACGGCTGATGGCCAGCATGGCGGCGAGGTCGCGGTCGAGATAGCGTGCGGTGAGTTCTGCCGTTTCCGCGTCTATCAGGGAACGGTTGCAGACGGTGTCCTTCAGAATGGCGATCTGGTCGGACATGGGAATTCCGTCGAGGGTTGCAACGAGTTCCTCGATGGTTTCGAGGCCGTGAATAGGTATGCGCTGCAGGTCAGCCGTGTCCTGCAGCAGTACGTCCAGCGTCTGGCCGCCGCGCGGTCTGGGCCGGCCCAGGATGGTGAAGGCGGCCCAGGGCTTGAGGCGCTCCGCCGCGCCGCGCGGGATGCCGTGCTCCACCAATTGCCGGATCGTTTCGGCGAAGAGCGCCTCATCGAGCACATGACGCAGATTGCGTTGCCCGCCGAAGTACATGCTCTGGGTGTAATAGGCGGTGGAACGCGGATCGAGCACCACTTCCCCCAGGTAATTCTTCGCCTCCGCCAACGGGCGCAACACGGTGGAGGGCAC
>JBAYZS010000121.1:0-2885 GCA_041672395.1 Dysgonamonadaceae bacterium
CGGCAGCGCGCAGCTCGTGGAGGGCTTCTACAAGCTCAACCTGCGCCCGTACCTGGAAGCCATCGAGAACAGCATCACCACGCACCTGTTCAGCGACGACGACCGCGAGCGCTACGAGGTCGAGTTCGACTTCGAGGGCCTGTTGCGGGCGGATATGAAATCGCGCTTCGACGGTTACCGCGTGGCCGTCACCTCGGGGCTGATGACCCCCAACGAAGCCCGCGCGCTGGAGTGGCTGCCGGCGGTTGCCGGCGGCGACAAGCTGTTCATGCAAGGCGCCATGCTGCCCATCGACAAGGTCGGCATTGCGCCAACCACCCCGCAGCCTGGAGAGGGCAACGATAGTGGAACGTAAGCTCGCCTCACTGGAGGCTGTCGAATTCAAACTGGACGAAGCCCGCAAGGGCTTTTTTTCTGGCTATGCCTCCGTCTTTGGAGGCGTGGACTCCTATGGCGACACCATCCTACCCGGCGCCTACAAGAAGACGCTCAAGCACCGCAGGCGCCCGGTGCAGATGCGCTGGAACCACTACGGCCCAGTCATCGGCAAGTGGCTGAAGCTGGAGGAGGACGAGCGCGGCCTGTACGTCGAGGGCGAACTGACCCCCGGCCATTCGGTCGCCGAGGACGCCTATGCGCTGCTCAAGCACGGCGCGGTGGATGGGCTGTCCATCGGCTACCGGCCAGTGAAGATCGAAGACCACGGCGACGGCAGGCGCACGCTCAAAGAGATCGAGCTGATCGAGATCAGCATCGTGGAATCGCCGGCTGATCTGTCGGCGCGAGTGGGCGATGTGAAATCCGCCCTGGACGAAGCCGAATCCCTGAAGGACATCGAGGCCCTGCTGCGTGAGGCTGCCGGGTTCTCGCGGGCGGATGCGTGTGCGCTGGTGTCACGCATCAAGTCCCTGTCTCGCGGTGAGCGCGACGACGAACTCAAGACCAGCGAACTCTTGGAGACCATCAAGGCCATAACCGCAAAACTCACCGCGAGGTAATACGCAATGGATATGGAAAAGGAACTGAAGCAGGCGCTCGACGCGCACGGCAAGGCCATCGACGCCGCCATCGAGAAGTTCGAAGGCCAGCTCGCCGAAAAGGGCAAGGTGGACGACGAGATTCGTGCCGAGGTGAAGGCGCTCTCGGAGAAGTTCGAGAGCACCATCACCGAACTGGCGCAGAAGATGGAAGCCGCTGGCGGCGAGCCGGAAGTGCTGACCGCGGGCGCCGAGTTCATCAAGTCGGCGCAGTTCAAGGCTCTGGCCGCGCGTCAGGTCGACAAGGCCCGCATCGAGGTGAAGAACACCGTCGTGGCCGATAGCACCACGACCTTCCCGAGCCAGCGCCCCGGTGTGATCCCCGGCGACTTCGCCCCGATCACCATCCGTCAGCGCATCCCGGTAATTCCGGTGTCCAGCAACGCTGTAAACGCGCTGCGTGAGGCGAGCTTCACCAACGCCGCCGCGGAAGTCGCTCAGGCTGCCGAGAAGCCGGAATCCGACATCACCTTCGTGCAGTACAACGTGGTGGTCGAGACTATCGCGCACTGGATCAAGGTATCGGCCCAGCTCCTGGCGGACGCGCCGGCTGTTGCCTCGTACATCGACACCCGTCTGCGTGACGGCCTTGCGCAGCGCATCGAGTGGCAGCTTCTGCTCGGTGATGGCACCAGCCCGAACCTGTCCGGACTGACCGATGCAGGCAACTTCACCGCCTTCACACCGGAAAGCGGCGCCAATCTGGTCGAGTCGATCAACAAGGCCAAGTACGCCCTGTGGGCCACCGGCAACGCGCCGGATACCGTCATCGTCAACCCGGCCGACTGGGGCGCGATGGAGTTGGCGAAGGAGGCCGGCGGCGCGTACCTGTACGGCGCGCCCGGCACCAATGCCGGCATGAACCCGTTCGGCGTGGCTGTGGTCCTCTCCAGCCACATGCCGGCCGGCAAGTTCCTGATCGGCAACCTGGGTGGCGCGGCGACCATCTACCAGCGGCAGGGTGCCGTTGTCGAGATGGGCTTCGTGAACGACGACTTCACGAGGAACCTTGTCACCATCCGTGCCGAGGAGCGTATGGGCCTGGGTGTTGATCGTCCGAGCGCAATCATGTACGGCGACATCACCGCCGACTAAGCATGAAGGGGCGGGCTGCGGCTCGCCCCTTTCTATTGGAGGCGACATGCGAGTGAAAGCGCTTCGCACCTTCTTTCACGACCAACTCGGCCGAGTGGAGAAGGGACAAGAGTTTGAGGCGACCGAGGCGCAGCTAGGCGGCGTGCAGCGCTTCGTCGAAGTCTACGAAACCAAGGTAGTCCGCGAGGTTCCCAACAATGGCGAATGTGACGCTGAGCGAGGCGAAAGCGCACCTGCGGGTCGATCACGACGCCGAGGACGATCTGATAAGCGGGCTGATTGACGCCGCCGAGGATTACGTCTCGCGCTATCTGGAGCGCCCGCTGCCGTGGGAGGACGATGAAGGCGCCGAGGTGCCGCTGCCGGCCTCCGTCAAAGCCGCAATCCTGCTGATCGTGGGCGACCTGTACGCCAACCGCGAGGGCCGCTTCGTCGGCACGACCCAGACCGATAACCCGGCTGTGCAGATGCTGCTCGGCCCGTACCGTCTCGGGATGGGTGTGTGATGCGTGCCGGCGACCTGACGCGGGGGACTTCACTGCGTCGGGATTGGCGTCTAGAACGCAAACTTCCGCAGTTTCATGGGTGTAGCGCATGGCTTATCACACCGGCGAGCTAACCGAGCGCGTGACGTTTCGGCGCGAGGTGCGCGTTGATGACGGCATGGGCGGGTCGCGGTCGGAGTGGCAGGACATCGCCACCCGCTGGGCGCTGGTGCGGCCGCTTACAGGAAGAGAGCGGCTGGCGGCGGAT
>JBAYZS010000122.1:0-2796 GCA_041672395.1 Dysgonamonadaceae bacterium
TAATGTTGATGGTACGGCGACCCCGCCTTTAGGCTCGGATAATCCTTGTGGCCAAATGGGACGGTCGGTCCAGCAATGGGCTTCGTAAACATCGCCGATAACACCTGATTGTACCCATTCTGCTACTTGACGACACCAGTCGAACGAGTTGCCTTGATTACCCATCTGGGTGGCTACTCTGTACTTTTTGGCAAGTTTTGTAAGGAGTCTTGATTCATACACGCTATGGGTTAAAGGTTTTTGTACATAGGTGTGCTTTCCCATAGTGATGGCGTGAGCGGCGATGCCCGCGTGTGAGTGATCGGGGGTTGCTACTAAAATAGCGTCAATGGATTTATCCATCTTGTCGAACATCTCTCGCCAGTCTTTAAACTGCTTGGCTTTTGGAAAATCACCGAATGTTTTGGCGGCATATCTCCAGTCTACATCGCAAAGGGCTACGATGTTCTCCGTTTTCATGTTGGCCAGGTTACGGCGACCCATACCTCCAACGCCGATTCCTGCGATGTTGAGCTTGTCACTGGGGGCCATATGACCAAAAGTTTTTCCTAAAACGCTGTTAGGAACAATGGTTAATCCTGCGGCACTTACGGCTGCAGTCTTCAAAAAATTTCTGCGTGAAAAGGTTGTCATAGTATACTGTTTTTAAATATGTTGTTAAAAGGTAATTTCTTTAAAAAGGTATCTTTACTTTACGAAAGTACAAATATATTAACAAAAACTATCTACGCAACCTTTCGTACGTATTTAAAATTGAATAATGTTAATCACCTTCTTCCAAATCTTCAATGAATGATTCAGTCATTTTGTTTTTATCTGCTTTTGGATCTGCCATTCTGAATCGTATCGTATGTTCGGAAATTACTTCAAATTTTTATTTAAGATTTGTTTTGTTTGTTGAAGCTTGATGTCTAAGCCCTAATGTATCGGCATCGACAAAATTACTCAGGTCGGTACCCTGATAGATAAATTGCCAGTTCTCACTTTTCTCGCATCCCTGAATCATCTGTTTTACTTTATGAAAATCATATTCACATTTACGATTATTTTTCAGTTTAAACTGATTTTAGTGAAACGTGACTCAATTCAATAATATATGTTATACCCTAAAGGGTGTAATTGCTGAATTTCTGTTATTTAGTAACCACAAAAAAATTATACAAATTATTATACTTAAAGAAGCCAACCGGAGTACTAAATTAAGGTTGATTTGGGAATCACATAATGCTCCTGCTGCGTATATTCCTAACCCTCCGATAACCGTTGTAAACATATTCAATATTAATTTTTTCCCAAAATTGTTCCTGCAATATGTCGAGTCCCGTTTTCTTTATTAAAATAATAAACAACCAAAACCCTGTTTTCATCAAGTAGTACTGGCCATGTGTAGCCAATATCTCCATTTACTCCGTCCTCACGCAAAATAATCTCCGGTGCGGTTGCAAAGTCGTTACATTCTGAGTTTAGTATTCGAGCCCTTATCCCGTATGGTACGTGACGATAACCGTATGTTAGTAATACTCTTTCATCCGGAAGGCGAAGCGCATTTAGAGGATGACCCTGAAAGCCCATTTTTTCCCATTTAAATGTTTTTCCCCCATCTGTGGATCGGGCTATACAAGCTTGATCATCCATGTTGGCAGTTCTTAAAAAAGCCACTAAATTCCCTTTTGGGGTTTCATAAATTGAAGTTTCGTTAAAGGAGGCTTTGTCGTCAGTAGCTACTAATCCCGAATAGTTCCAGGTGAGTCCTTTATCATCAGATATAATTAGGTGATTGGATGTTTTCTTTACCGGTATAGAATCATTCACCGCAACAACCCAGAAAATGCGACCGCTTTTTCCTTCGCACAGGGCGCCTCGATTGTATGCAGGAAGGGGCTCTCCCAAAGCACTCAAATAAATATCATCATTAACATGAGGCGGATAAATGGGCTCTCCCCATGTTATTCCGCCATCGGTTGAATGCACCAGATATCCTCCTAAGAAGATAACCCCTCCTCCAATGTCAAAGACAGGGCGTTTCAGGTTTTCAACTCCGTCTGGTCTTAAAAATGCCCATATATAGCTGGTGCAAAGCAGCGTGCCATCTCTCAATTTCAACAAGCAGGGATCTTGTGATCCACCAAAAGGATGCGAATAAATGAGTTGAGGTTCTTTGGTCCAAGTTTCACCATTGGTTGAACGCACCATCATTAAGTAGCTGTTAGGATCTACATGGTTATTCCCTTTTTCATTAAATATTCTTCGGTCCGGAGCACGACGAAAGGCAACAATAAAATCGTTTTTGGCGTTTTTTACAACAGAAGGAAATGAAGAATAAAATTGTGAATCCTCATAAATAACAATATCTTTAATTTTTTTCCACCTCCCATTTTCAGCAGTTCTGTTCTTATTATTATCACTTGCGTTACAATAATTAATTGAGACGAAAATCCCAATCAATAGACATAGTTTCAAATACTTTTTCATATCATAAATTTTTAAAAGATAATCTTTAGTGATATTATCCAATAACCTCAACCATGGAACTGTGCATCTCTACAGTAGCGCAGCCGAGCTGTTCAATGCGGACGGCAATTTTGGTTTTGCCGTTGGTGGTGATTAATTCGCCTTCAAGGTCTTTCAGTGAACCTTTGATAACACGTACTTTCTGACCGGGTTGGAGATGCTCAGTGTCGAAAGTGACGGTATCATCCGCGTTTGTTACCATGAAACGAAAACTATCCATTTGAGAATCGGGAATGGGAGTGGGAGCATGCTCACCACGTAATACCATATATCGGAGCACCGACG
>JBAYZS010000123.1:0-2615 GCA_041672395.1 Dysgonamonadaceae bacterium
ATCTAGGGCCGGAAGGCGGCGCGGGCGGTGGGCAGGTGGTGGCGCAGGGGACGCCGGAGGAAGTGGCTAAGGTCCGGAAAGGGTCGCAGACGGCGAAGTTTTTGCGGGCATTCATGAAGGAGCGGACTACCTGACCGCCCTTTACAAACCCGGCGCCCTCAATGTGGTCTCTTGGGCTGATGTCGGACCATCCCTTGTTCTATAATAGCTAGCCAGTCTAGCTAGGAGGTGGCCCATGAGTTGGCAGCTTCAAGACGCAAAGAACAAGCTGAGCAAGGTCGTGCAGGAAGCGGAGCGATCCGGTCCGCAAGTCATCACCGTGCGCGGGCAGGAGGCGGCCGTCGTGCTGTCTGTCAAGGACTACCGCAAGCTTACCGGCCGGAAGGGTTCGCTCGTGGAGTTCCTGCAGAAGTCCCCTTGGGCGGATGTGGAACTGCCGCTGGAGCGCTCGACAGATACAGGCCGTGACGTAGAGCTATGAACTACCTGCTCGATACCTGTGTGCTATCGGAGGCGCGCAAGCGCAACGCCGATCCCGGTGTAGTGAATTGGTTGAGCCAAGCTTCGGAATCACGTCTGTACCTGTCTGTAATCGTATTGGGCGAGATCCAGAAAGGCATCGCTGCGTTAAATGACAAAAAACGCCAGCAACAACTTCAGACGTGGCTGGAAGATAGATTGCAGGCACGGTTTGCCGGTCGCATTCTCGGGGTGGATCTCGATGTAGCGCTGGAATGGGGCATCCTGCAGGGCGAGGCCCAGAAACAGGGTGCTCCTGTGCCCGTGATAGACAGCCTGATCGCCGCTACAGCCGTCCGCCACAACCTTACACTCGTAACCCGGAACGTGCGTGATTTCGAGCGCTTTCCTATCCGGGTGTTAAACCCTTGGAATGGAGGATGACTGGGTGTTTTTATTTTTGCCGTGACTGCATACATTCGGAGACACACGGTAAATTGTTCCAACGGATCGGAGCTACTATGCACCCTCAAGTCGAACGCCACCGCGCCGAAATCGCCGCCCTCTGTCGCCGCTACCGCGTGCGGCGGCTGGACGTCTTCGGCTCCGCTGCCCGCGGCGATGACTTCGATCCCGTCCATAGCGATGCCGATTTCCTGGTCGAGTTCGAGCCTGATACCGGCGCGCCCGCATTGGAAGAGTTCTTCGGGTTCAGGGACGCCCTGTCGCAGGTGTTAAAGCTCCCCGTGGATCTAGTGGAAGCGGGCGCGATCCGCAACCCGTACGTCCTGGCAAGCATCAACCGTTCGCGGGAAAACGTCTATGCAGCGTGATCCCCGTGCCTATCTCTGGGATGTGCGCGAAGCGGCGGATGCCATTCTGGGGTTTGTCGCCGGTGTCACGTTCGACGCCTATGCGGCAAATCCGCTGCTCCACTCCGCCGTCGAAAGGAAGTTCGAAATTATCGGCGAGGCGCTGAATCAATTTTCTAAAGCAGATCCCGCACTCGCTGCGCGTATCCCGGATTTGCCTCGCATCGTCGCGTAAAGTGATACACGATTCTTTGCCGTCGGTGAGAGCAACGGCTGCGGCGTTGCTGGATGAAATGGGGGCAGCATGATATGGGCACGAGGGGTGGTGTGCGGTTGATGCTACGAAGCGAGACCCTGTTTTCTCATTTGGGCAAACGCACGCATAACGGGATCAGGCAACACGATAGCTGTGTACCTACCTGATCGCGATTGGGTTGCCTGGCGACCCCGATGCTCCCTTCAAGCGAAGCGGGGCGAACATAAATGCAAACTCGTACACACGGTCTTTTGCCAACTCCTCGGTGATGATGCTTTCGAGCAGGTAGATACCATTCTTAGCCAGCAATAGCTGATGGACGGGAAAGGCGAGCGAACGGTCTGGATTGGGCACAACTTCGACGCCCGAGTTGTCGGCTCCAACCAGGACGACCTTTTGTTGTACCAGGAACTCGCCCGCATCCAGCCCAATACCAGGCGCAGTCTGGTAGAATTTGTCGCCTTCCAGTGACCAGACCGAGCCCCAGCCCGTGTGAATGAGCACGGCATCGCCGGCCTTAATCTCGATGCCTTGTTGCTTAAGCGCTCCTTTTAGATCGGATGCGGTAATCTCGTAGCCGCCCTCAAGCTGCTTCATCCCTTTGTAACCGGCCACGTCGATCAGCACGCCCCGGGTCATGATCGGTCCGACCTTGTCCACGCCAAGATGGGTCAGTCCGTGCTGGTCTCCAAGATCACGGAGATGGTACCCATTGAAAAACCGATCTCCGACACCGACATGCCCCAGTGCATCGAACTGAGTACCCACTTGGTCGATTTCACCGGTGAAATAGCCTTCGTGGGCCGTCAGGTCATTCTTTCCGAAAGGCCCGACCTTGAGAATACGCATCTCGTACGATCGCTTCCCAAATAGAGGCATGTCAGGCGTGTAAACTTGGCCAAGCTGGTAGACCTCTCCTAACTTGATAAGACTGGTAGCTTCAAGCACCTTGGCTGGCGTCAAACGATTCGCTGCACCTCGTTCATCGTTAGGTCCCCAAGGCGAGGCGTACCACTCGCCCTGTTCAGCGAACGTGACCAAGCTAGCACTAACGAACGTTGCTATGACACATACGCGGAGGGCCGCTC
>JBAYZS010000124.1:0-2607 GCA_041672395.1 Dysgonamonadaceae bacterium
AAAGAAGAGGCACCACAGAACTATAAGGCCCCTGCTTTTTTCGTCTACGAAGTGGATGGACAACGCAATAAAAAACATCAAAATAACTACAATCATTTATATGCCATGCAGGTAAGGTATGAGCTTGAAGATGGTTTGGTTAATGTTCAGCAAACTTTAAGAGCCATCGGATTGGAGCTTTATGAATGTTTAGAATCGATTATGTATCCAAACTTTGATGGGTATAATGAACAAGGCGAGGTTATTGAAACAGATCGCCCTGTACGTTCTAAAGGTATGAATAATCGAATTGAAGATGGTGTATTGTTTTTTGATTTTACTATTGATTTGAATTTGATTAGAACTTACAAAATGACTGATAGAATGGAATCTTTAGAATTGAATATTAATAAAGAGGCTGTTTAATGGCTTTTAATTCCACCATAGATTTTTGGACAAAAGACACCGCTGCGGATGGCGCTGCGATGAGTGCTCCTCTTCAGAAGTTACTTGAGAATGACAATTTTTTGAAAACACTCATTTTTGATGCAGTTTGTGAAACTCAGGCCGAACTTTTAGCAGCAATTACGAGCAGTACCGTCCATACGATTCTATGGCGAGGGGGAATCCCGCTTACTGATTTGGTTGCAACGGCGGGGACTTTCAAAATAATTTATTGCCAACACAATCATCTTCTTGGAAAAAACTCCACACTGGTTGCCCCTGCTGGAAAAAACATTACCATTTATGGTGATTTTGATTGCGACACACCAGCCACAGGCGGGTATTCTTGGACTCTGAATTGCACTTCGACCTCATCGATTAAGTGCAAATGGATTCACAATTCTGGAGTCACTGGAAAAATAATTTGCGATACCGGAACTGTTTTATATGAGCGTCTGGAATCTGGATTGACCCTTGAAACAAATGGAGCTCCGGGTTCGGAGAGTTATATAAATCAAGAGTTCTGGGATAATACCAATGATAATTCTGGAGCTGCAAGCTCCGGTATTTTGTCGATGGAAACAATGCTAATTGGGTCTGCGAATGCTTCTGTATCGATTAACGCTGGCTCGACAACTCAATGGGCTGGGCAAGGAACTCGAATTAATCCTTTGTCTGCAATGGAAATGCTTGCAACATCGATAATGAAAATTTCGATGCCACAAGTGGTAAGTGGCGGATCATTAATTTTTGGACTCTTTTCTCACAACGAAACAACGCGTTTAAATACGTTGAAAATGTCGTCTCCAATTATCACAATGCCGACCGCGAGTTCTGATATTGCTGGCGTTTTGAGTCATGTCGTGAGTAACGCATTCAGCATGGATGAAAAATATTATGCCTGCGTTTTCACGGACTCAAATGGCTGTGCAGTTCGCGGTGTTGCTGGGAGCAATATGAATTTTCTCCCTTATACTTCGGGGATAGTCAATAATTTAGGTGTGCTCACAGAAGCCCCTGCGTCTTTTACTTTTGAGGGCGAAACAGGAAACAATATCTTCGTGAGGGTGACAAAATGATTTGTTTTGATGATGCAACGCTACTCAATAAATACGTCGGAAAAGATGGAGAAATTGCTTGTGTTGGGTGTGACCGCTATCGTTACAACCTAAATGAAAAGAGCTGGAAACCATACAGCCCAATAAGAACAAGCCTCGCATCGGCATTGAGCGCTATCACTCGAAGTGGTTCATTTCGCACTGCCCTAAATACTGCAAATAGTCTATCGGTAACGTCGACCGATCCGCTGCTGTCCAATTTTACAAGTAATAAATTGATGTCCTGCTTGATTGGTAAACAGCCTGGAAGATGGTACGCTTTTTGTGATTCATACGGATCGTCAATAACACCAGATAATGATGGGATAAGTCAACACATAACGGTAAACAAAAGTTTATCAGTCACGAGTGTACTCCGAGGTGACTCAACAGCCGGTGAATATCCTTACTCTGGTGTCGGCTTCGACTTTACTTATAACGACGATGGAATTGCTCAATCAGTTAAAAACGCTGTAGATATTTCCACGTACGCAGGAATCACATTAACTTATTCAAGTTCACAAGTATTAAAACTTTGTTTGCAATCGCAAGAAAGTGGTGATGGCGCTGATTGGTTTTATTCGCTTCCTTCGACTTCTGGGGCTCATTCCACAGTCACGGTACTTTGGTCTCAGTTTGCCCAGCCCACGTGGGCCGCAGGAACGCAAATCAGGACTATACCTACTGACAGAATAACAAATGTTACGTTCCAATATGACACAGAACAAAGCACAATCACGTTTGGAATGTTCAGCGTTTATTTGAAAGGTACTGGCACTTTTCTGGCTCAGGGTATAACACTCGACAGCACATACGAAAATACCTGCCTGCAAGAAATCGACGCTTGGTTCGATTCCTATTATACAGAAAGTTCAGACTCTCGATACGGGCGCATTAAATGGCTTGACGATAATCATAGTGACCCGCTACTTACTGTTTCCGAAGGTATGGGGTATGGAATCAAATTGGCAGTCATTGCTTCGGGTTTAGGCGACTCAGAAAAGTATCAAAAAAGAGTTGATAGGCTTCTTGCCTTCTGGAATAACAATCTAGACGCTAATGGTCTTATGGACTGGCAAGTTTCTGG
>JBAYZS010000125.1:0-2561 GCA_041672395.1 Dysgonamonadaceae bacterium
TGCCTTGGAGCGTGTGGTGGCAGCTGTTTCCGGGGAGTACGGCTGTGAACAAGCCGAGCTGCTGCGCCGCCACAACCGCGGCTGTGAGGCGCGACAGGTACTTCTGCTCCTGGCTGCGACACATTGCCGGGGTCGATAGTCGCTGTCCGAACTCGGACTCGAACTTGGCCCGGTCACGGTGAGCACCATCTCTGCCGCCCGGCAGAGATGGGCCGCACGCGCGGCCGAGGATTTGGGCCTGCGGCAACGTATAGACGTTATTGAGGAAACCCTCTAATACCTATGCGTAGGACTTATACCTTTCCTGTAACGCCTCTGGGTGAGTCGAGCTGAGCCGTTAGGCAGAAGCTCGGCTCGACTCACCCAGGGCGGGACAGGATGGAGGGGGTGCCGGGGGAGGATGACTGGCACCTTCCCAAAAAGGCGACCTCCTTACCTGTTGAGAGCCGTGTCCACGTGGGACCGGCAAGTTTCCGAGCCGTGCCGCAGTGGGTTGCACGAAGCACCCGGGGCCGGCGAACAGTGTAAGGAGGCCACACATGTCAAGGAACATCTTCCCCGAGAGAAGTCAAGTTGCCGAGAGGGTCCTGGCCGATGGGGATGTGCGCAGGATCCTGATCGTCCCGATCGACTTCGCGAAAGAGACGCATGTGGTCCAGATCATTCGGGGGACGGGCGAGTATCTGAGGAGCAAGCCGCTCAGCGTTCGAAACAGCGTGGCCGGAAGCAAGTACCTGATCGAGGCGGTGGAAAACTGCTGCGCGAGGTATCGGATCAGCAAGTCACGCGTGCTCTTCGGGGGAGAGGATCCGCAGGAGTACGTCTGGAACTTTGTCGCCTCGATCCAAGCTGCGGGCTATGCGTTTGTGAGGGCGAACGCCAAGGAAGCCAAAAAGCACCGCACGAACACCCGCGCGACGTCGGACCCGTTGGCGCTGGACGGCATCGCCCAGGTCATGCTGCTGCACCGGGCCTATGACCTGCCACCCAGGGACGAGGTGTATGGCGCCATGAAATTGGGTGAACGGGCGCGGCGGAAGCTCAAACGGGAAGAAACAGCGTTGAAGAACCGCATGCACCGCATTGCTGACGTGCTGTTTCCGGGCTTCCTGAACGAGTCTCTCTCGGGGCTGCTTCCTTTCAGTGTGTCCTGCCTGAACCTGATGGAGTCGGGATGCTCGGTCGTACGCATCCGGCAGATGCGGGCTGAGACGCTGGCAAAGCGGCTGAAGGCGGGCCGCACCCATAACCCCGACCAGGTGGCCGTGAAACTGAAAGCGCTGGCCGAGTCCGTCCTTGCGCCCACTCACGGGACCGTCCCGTACATGGAGAAGTCCCTTGCAGCGAAGGCCCGACACATGGTCGCGTTGCGCGAAAACCTGCGCCTCGAGGAGAACGAAATGGCCCGCTGCCTGGTGCAGACGCCCGGGTTCTTCCTGACCAGCATCACCGGACTTGGCGTCGTCCTCGCCGGCGGGATCGTGGCCGAATACGGCGACACCAATGACTGGCGCGTTCCCGACCAGATGGCGTCCTATGCGGGGATCGTCTGTCGCCAATACCAGACCGGCGGCCCCGACTCCGAACCGGTCAAAGGCGCGCTGCCGGTTGATGCCAACCACCACCTGAAGGACCAGCTCCTCCAGGCAGCCTACCACACCGGCCGCCTCCGCCACCCGGCCTGGAGCCGACTCGGCCTGCCGGGCGAACACCCGCTGTTCGAGCAGTTCCAATCGGTCGAACTGCGTGAAGGCAAGTCGCGGCTGAGCACCGCCAAGAAGCTGCTCCGTACGGCTTCGGCCATGGTTCGCGATCGCCGCATCTATCTTCCGCCCAACGCACTGGATTCGAGTGCGCCGGACGCCATGCCGGCCGAGCAGTTCGTTGCCTACCACCAGATCGTGGCCGAAATGCTCCAGGCAAAGTGGAAGAAGTACGACTTGTCCGGCATACCCGACGAGCGCAATCAGCTTACCCGTTGGCTCGAGGGTCTCGACAACCTGGCGAACTACAGGTCACAAAACAAATAGGCGACTCCATTCCATATGGGCAAGGCGATCGGACGGGCGTCTCGCGATGCCGCCAGACGCGAAGCGCTCATATTGTAGGAAGCAGGCCGGGGCCCGTCCCGCACCGCGGGAGCGACCGCCCCCCCCCCACTGC
Organism: Dysgonamonadaceae bacterium; assembly: GCA_041672395.1. Lineage (GTDB taxonomy): Bacteria > Bacteroidota > Bacteroidia > Bacteroidales > Dysgonomonadaceae > UBA5287. Next base: position 2,164 of record JBAYZS010000125.1, read on the forward strand.
TCGGGTCAGACAGCCCCGCCCGGCGGCGGAACCGTCAAGTGCACGAGATGCCTGGCGCCAGTCTCGGGATGGAGTCGCCTCCTTCCCCCTTCCGGCACCGATCCGGAAGGCCGTTTCGGACTGAGTGCACGTAAACCATAAGACAGCACCGGTACCGCCTTCATTCGCCCCGCCAAGCGGGGGTCGGGCATTGCCGCTCGCAGCCGGCGGCCCGTTCGCGCCAAACCCACCGACGGAATGGAATCCCTCAGGCACTCAACCCCTGCCGGAAACCGGCCTGGAAAAACCGTTGATGCAGGGAGCGTAGGGATCTTTGTTGCCAAAACATCCCGAGAACGGCTTGACATTCAGAAGATGCTCTGACCCGCCACACAGGTGCGACTGCGGTGCCCTCCCTA
>JBAYZS010000126.1:0-2506 GCA_041672395.1 Dysgonamonadaceae bacterium
GGGGGTGATGACGAATTCGATCAACTCGGTGCTGCGCTCGGCGTCTCCCCAATTTCCGATCCACAGCAGGTCGCCTTCGCGCGGCAGGCCGACGATGGGGCGAAACAGGCGCGTGTCGGCGGCCTCGTGCCAGGTCCAGGCGTGTTGGGCCCACGCCTTTGCGAGATAGAGTTCGCGGATCACCTCGCCGAAGGCGAGGATACCGTCGTAGTGCTGCAGTTCGTAGCGCGCGACATCGCCACGGTCGGTGAGGGAGCGATGAGGTGTGTCGTGAAAGAACAGGCGATAGGTGCGGCTGGTTGCTCGATGCCTGCCGATGCGCGCGACCAGATCATGTTCGTTCCATTCGTGGACGATGACGAGGTCCATTCCGTCCAGGGCGCGATCCAGGTCGAGGGTCTCCAGGTCATAGCGCTGGCTCGTCAAGCCCGGGTAGAAGTTGGCGAAATCGTCGAGCGCGGCCGGACCCTGCTCGGCGAGCAGGTTTTCGCGACTCCAGGCGTATTCCGGTTCGAACACCGTAACGTCGTGGCCGCGGAACTTGAGTTCGGACGCGATGCCGCGCAGGAAGTGGGCGGCGCCGTGATCCCAGTCGGAGAGCAGGGAGTGGTAGAACAGGGCGATACGCATGGCGGTGAGATACTCGCTCCACGGTAGTGGCCGTGATCAGGAGGACGTCCGCGGATGGAGCGTAGTCGGCGTCTCCGCTCTAGGCACAGGTCTTCCGGTCGCACAGACGGCACAAACATGAAATAGGCGTACTTTGATCCTCCAATGTCGCGCTCTGCCGGGGGACGTCTTCGCATGGTCTACAGTGCCATCCAGCCGGGCGGGACGTCCGCCGCGGCGTAACAGGTCTCGGTAAGCCAGCGATACAGGCGTCGGATGCCGTCGCCCACATCCGTTTGCGGGGTCCAGCCGGTCATGGCGGTGAACCGGGACAGGTTCGAGACGTAATAACGTTGGTCGCCCTCGCGCCAGTCCTGACGGCGGACGGCCGGTGCACTGCCATGCACGATCTCGATCAGGTCGATGAGTTCGGTCAGGCTCACGGTGTTGCCGAGGCCGCCGCCCACGTTGAACACCTGGCCCGCGCCCGCGGCCATATGCCGCTGCGCCAGGAGGAGTGCGTCCACGAAGTCGTCGACGTGCAGGATGTCGCGCACCTGCAGGCCGTCGCCGTAGAGGGTGATCGGCTCCTCATGCAGGGTCTGTAGGAGGAAGTGGGCGATCCAGTCGTGTTCCTGATTTCCCCGCTGGTGGGCGCCGTAGATGGTGCCGGCACGCAGCACCATTGCCGGCAGTCCATAGGTCCTGGCGTAATTGAGGACGTACTGTTCCGCCATTCCCTTGGAACATGCGAACGGACTACGGAACTCCAGTGCCTGATCCTCGCCGATCCCGTTGAGCCGTATCACGCGCTCCTCGGGCTCGTAACGGGTGTGCTCTTTTTTCAGGCGGATGTTGCCGAGTGTTCCATACACCTTGCTGGTGGAGGTGAACACCAGCGGAGGCCGCCGGTCCAAGAGGCGGATTTCCTCTAGCAGGTTGAGCGTCCCGCTGCTGTTGACCTCGTAGTCCTCGGCGGGGTGGTGCAAGCTCGTCGTGAGCGCGGGCTGGGCGGCCAGGTGGAAGATCTGGGCGGCACGACGCACCGCCTGGCGCAGTGCGGTCCGGTTGCGTACGTCGGCGAATTGGAACTCCACGCCTTCGCGGTGTCGCTCCAAGAGCCAGCGCAGGTTCTGTTCGGCGCCGGGTCGGGCGAGGTTGTCGTAGATCAGCACGGGTACGCCTGCACTCAATAAGCGGTGCGCGAGATTGGTGCCGATGAACCCCGCGCCGCCGGTTATCAGGGTTACGTCGGGCTCGGAGCGGACCGGCACCGGGCGGTCGGCGAGCCTGAGCATGGCGCGGATACGATTCATGCCGCCGTCCCGGAGCAGCCGGAACAGCGGGGTTGGCGCACCGTCGCTGCGGCGGAGTCCCGGATGGCAGGGGCGCTCAGCCGTGGGCAGCCGGTGCGGCGCGTCGGCAGGAGACGCCGCGCGCCAGTAGATGCGGTTTACGGGCGCGTCCACCGCATCGAGCAATGTGCGCAGTTGCATGTAGTCATCGTAGTGCTCCGAGGAGAATCCCGTGTCCGTGATCCAGACCTCCCGCACGGCATCGGGGGTGTCGAGGTGGCCGCGCAACCGATCGATGTTCTGCTGCCAGCGGTCATGACCATGCGCCGCGTTGCCGGAGTCGCACAGTCCCAGGGCATCGAAATGGCGCAGGACATCGCGATGGCACATGTGAGCGAATGCAGCGAGCGTATCGGCCGTGAAAACGGTCTTCTTGCCCTGTTGCCGTGCCCAGGCCGCGCTGTTGCCGATCATGTCGCAGAGGTCTGGCCAGGCATCATCGGCATATCGGTCCTCCGGTATGCCGGGAGTGATGGCGAATTCGATCCAGGCGAAATGATCGGCGAATCGCGTCGCCACGAACTCCAGCGAACGGCGGTAAT